>NZ_JUQO01000069.1 GCF_001074635.1 Streptococcus mitis | reverse complement strand
CATACAGCAAATAGGATTAAAAATCAAGAAAAGGTGATTTTTTCTTTATAAACATAGTTTTCTATGAAATTTTTTTCAAACAATCTTCAAAAAATGCTTGAAAGTGTTTACAAATAGTGATAAAATGGAATAAGAAGAATCATGAAAACGAAATTTTCATACCGTCTCTTTTTTAGAGTCTTGTGAGGTATGATATAGAAAGGAAATGGAATGAATACAGACGATACAGTAACGATTTATGATGTCGCCCGTGAAGCAGGAGTTTCAATGGCGACGGTTAGCCGTGTAGTCAATGGCAATAAGAATGTAAAAGAGAACACTCGTAAAAAAGTGCTTGAGGTGATTGATCGTTTGGATTACCGTCCAAATGCCGTGGCGCGTGGTTTGGCTAGCAAGAAAACAACGACAGTCGGAGTTGTAATTCCTAACATTACTAATGGCTATTTCTCAACGCTTGCTAAAGGGATTGACGATATCGCTGAAATGTACAAGTACAATATCGTTCTTGCTAATAGTGATGAGGATGATGACAAGGAAGTTTCAGTTGTCAATACACTTTTTTCTAAGCAAGTGGATGGTATCATTTTTATGGGCTATCACTTGACTGAAAAAATTCGTTCAGAGTTTTCTCGTTCTCGGACACCAGTTGTTCTTGCAGGGACAGTGGATGTAGAACATCAGCTTCCAAGTGTCAATATTGACTACAAACAAGCTACGATTGATGCAGTGAGCTACCTTGCGAAAGAAAATGAGCGCATTGCTTTCGTTAGTGGTCCACTAGTGGATGATATCAATGGTAAGGTTCGTTTGGTTGGCTACAAGGAGGCCTTGAAAAAAGCAGGTATTTCTTATAGCGAAGGATTGGTATTTGAGTCTAAATACACTTATGAAGACGGTTATGCCTTGGCAGAACGCTTGATTTCATCAAACGCAACTGCAGCAGTTGTAACAGGTGATGAGTTGGCAGCAGGTGTCTTGAATGGTTTGGCTGATCACGGTGTGTCTGTGCCAGAAGAGTTTGAAATCATTACTAGTGATGATTCACAAATCTCACGCTTTACCCGTCCAAACTTGACAACTATTGCCCAACCTCTTTATGACCTTGGCGCTATTAGTATGCGTATGTTGACTAAGATTATGCACAAGGAAGAGTTGGAAGAACGTGAAGTTCTCTTACCTCATGGTTTGACAGAACGTCGCTCAACACGAAAACGTAAATAGAAAAAATCAGGGAATCGTGAAGATTTCCTGATTTTGTTTTTAGAGGAGGGAATTAGCCTTCCATATAGTCTTTCAAAGCCTGTCCTGTTAGTCCGGCATTGAGGGCGATGAGGAGTTTCAAACGAGCTTTTTGGGCGTTGAGTTCTTTAACAAAGAAGACGCCTGCCCTTTGCAACTGCACGCCCCCACCTTGGTAGGCATAAACAGGTTCAGCGATACCGTTAAAGCATCGTGAAACCAGGGCGACTGGGATTCCTTTTTGTAGAAGGCTTTCTAACTTTTCAGCCGTTTCTTTGGGAATATTACCAGCTCCGAAGGCTTGGATAATTAAACCGTCCAATTGTTCCAAATCCAGCATATCAATCAGCTCATCTGTCATACCAGCATAAGCCGAGATGATAGGGACCAAGCCTTGTATGTGATCAAGGTCAAAGCGAACACGAGGTTCAGCTGTTTTAAAGTATAGGATTTCCCGCTTCGTAATCAGACCAAGTGGTCCATGTGTTGGGGTCTGGAAGGTGCCGACGTTGGTCGTATGTGTTTTGGTGACATACTTGGCAGCGTGGATTTCATCGTTCATAACGACCAAAACTCCTTTATCAGCAGCCCTGTCATCGCTAGCTACTCGTAGAGCACTCAGATAATTATAAACACCATCACTGCCGAGTTCATTGGAGCTGCGCATGGCTCCTGTTAGAACGATAGGCATATGGGGAACTTCCATGGTATCAAGGAAATAAGCTGTTTCCTCTAAAGTATCGGTCCCGTGTGTGATTACCACTCCATCGTAGTTAGCAGCTTCCTCTTTAATTTTCTGGTAGAGGGCCAGCATATGCTTGGGTTTGATATGGGGGCTTGGCAGGTTAAAAAAGTCTAGGGCGTGGACTTGGATTCCTTCAAGTGGGTTGGACACATGGTTCATGGGATTATCTGAACTCGTCACAACAGCGCCAGAAGCATCGGCCTGCATGGAAATAGTCCCACCCGTATGTAAAACAAGGATTTTCTTAGGCATGATTTACTCACTCTTTCTGAAATGTGGTATAATCATTGTATCACAAAAGGGGAGATTGGGATAGGATGGAAGTCAAAGCTGTTTTTTTTGATATCGATGGAACCTTGGTCAACGATCGCAAGAGTGTTTTGAAATCCACTAAGGACGCGATTAAAATCGTCAAAGAGCAAGGGGTACTTGTCGGCGTAGCGACAGGACGAGGACCTTTTTTTGTTAAGGAATTGATGGACGATTTGGATCTGGATTTTGCGGTAACCTATAATGGCCAGTATATCTTTACTAAAGACAGAGTCTTGTTCACGAGTCCTATTTCCAAGTTACATTTGCGCCAGCTCATTACTTATGCTAAAAAAGAAGGTAAGGAGATTGCCCTAGGGACCAAGGATGCCATGTTGGGTTCCAAAATCATGTCCTTTGGTTTGGGTTCTTTTTCTCAACGAATCAGTCGCTTCGTTCCCTCAGTTTTAACTCGGACAGTGAGTCATTCCTTTAATCGTATGGTCAGCAAGGTTGTTCCCCAAAAGGAAGAAGACCTGCTTCACCTGATGAATCAGCCTATCTACCAAGTTTTGATGCTGATGACGCCAGAAGAATCTGAGAAGGCGGCGGCTGATTTTGAAGACTTGAAATTGACACGTAGCAATCCATTTGCAGCAGATGTCATCAATCAAGGAAACTCTAAATTGGAAGGCATTCGCCGAGTTGGGAAAGAATATGGCTTTGATCTCAACCAAGTGATGGCCTTTGGTGACTCAGATAACGACCTAGAAATGCTGGCGGGTGTCGGTATGTCGGTCGCTATGGGAAATGGTAGTAGCAGTGTCAAGGAAGTTGCCAAGCACATTACCACTAGCAATCAGCAAGACGGAATTCACAAGGCCTTGGAACATTTTGGTGTTCTAGCTTCAGAAAAAGTATTTGTCAGCCGTGACTATCATTTCAATAAGGTTAAGACCTTCCACCACATGATGGATGAACGAACCCAAGAAGAACCTCGAGCTTGGGATTTAGAGGGTGCAACCCACAGGGCTGGCTTTAAAATAGAAGAATTGGTGGAGTTTGTTCGAGCTGCCAGTCCTTCTGAAGAAGACTTTGATCAAGCTGTATCGCAACTTCATCAAGCTCTTGATAAGGCAGCAGATAAAGTAGCCAAGAAGACGCCTGCCCAGCAAGATTTGATAGGTCAGGTAGATGCCTTGATTGACACGCTTTACTTCACCTATGGCAGTTTTGTTTTGATGGGGGTGGACCCAGAACGTATTTTTGATATTGTCCATCAGGCCAATATGGGGAAAATTTTCCCAGATGGCAAGGCTCATTTTGATCCAGTGACCCACAAAATCTTAAAACCAGATGATTGGGAAGAAAAGTATGCTCCAGAACCCGCTATTAAAAAGGAACTGCAGCGCCAGCTCAAGGCTTATGAACGCCATAAAGAGAGAAATAAACAGTAAACAAAAAGGAGCTCTGAGCTCCTTTTCTTCGTGATTATAAGGTTTTTTCTTGTTCTCTCACCACCAGCAAATCAACCTTAGCATGGCGGAGAATGTATTCAGATGAAGAGCCGACCAAGAGGCGTTCAAAGGCGTTGAGGCCAGTTGCGCCAACGAGGATGAGGTCCACTTCCTCAGCATCTGGAATAGTACGTGCCAAGAGGGTCTTTGGATTTCCCATTTCAATGACGATATGAACATCTGCCACACCAGCATCTTTAGCACGTTTTTCGTACTCTTTCATCAGACTTTCAGCGTCGACTTGGAGTTCTTCGTAAACTTCAGCATCAAAGGTGGATACGCTTTGGAGAGCGCGTGTGTCAATGACATGAGCGATGGTGAGTTTAGCGTCGTTTCGTAAAGCAGAATGGACTCCCTTGACAAAAGCCAAGTCCGCTTCTTTAGAACCATCGATTGCGACCATGATATTTTGGTAACGTTGTGCCATAATGAAACCTCCTGAAATTTTCTTACTATAATTGTAAACCTTTTCACTATAGAAGTAAAGCAAAAAAAGTATTTTTCAAAAGAATGTTAGCGATTAAAAACTATATAAATATATGATAAAATAAAAGAAAGGATAGCAGGAAAGAAGTGAAAGGAGGGAGAATGATGAAAAACTCTTTTCAAGAAACAAAAAAATCAAATTTACTTTATTATGGAATTATCCTAGTGTCGGTCTTGGTAGAAGTTATCATACTCTGGCAATTAGAGAAGCTGATTCCCCTTCTTTATCCAGGTTTTATCGGCTTTTTAGTCTTTCATTTACTCTACCATGTAATCTTATACCTAGTTGCAAAACGAAGTGGGCGCTTAGATTACTTGATGATATGGGGGCTTTTCCTCATGTTCAATCTTCTTTATGACTCCTTTCTGGGCTTACTTTTTCTAGGTTTATCTTTTGGTATGTGATGTATCTTTGGCAAATATCTGCTATCTCCACTGTCTTGACCTCGCTTTTATACTCAATGAAAATCAAAGAGCAAACTAGGAAGCTAGCCGTAGGCTGTACTTGAGTACGGTAAGGAGACGCTGACGTGGTTTGAAGAGATTTTCGAAGAGTATTAGTGAGGTTTTTCTTCTATACGAACCTAGTAACATATTTCAGCAAACTTGTCGCATTTTCTTTCTAGTGGTATAATGTTACTATCCTGATGAATTGAGGAAACAAGATGAAAGAATATAACAAGTCTAGTAAGTTAGAGCATGTTGCTTATGATATCCGTGGCCCTGTTTTGGAAGAAGCTATGCGAATGCGAGCAAATGGAGAAAAGATTTTACGTCTGAATACGGGAAATCCAGCAGAATTTGGCTTTACAGCGCCAGACGAGGTCATTCATGATTTGATTATGAATGCGCGTGATAGTGAAGGATATTCTGACTCCAAAGGGATTTTCTCAGCCCGTAAGGCTATCATGCAGTATTGCCAGTTGAAGAAATTCCCCAACGTAGATATTGATGATATTTACCTTGGGAATGGTGTTAGTGAGTTGATTGTCATGTCCATGCAGGGGCTTTTGGACAATGGGGATGAGGTCTTGGTACCTATGCCAGACTATCCTCTCTGGACAGCGGCTGTCAGCCTAGCTGGAGGAAATGCCGTTCACTATATCTGTGATGAAGCTGCAGAATGGTACCCAGATATTGACGATATCAAGTCAAAAATCACTTCCAATACCAAGGCAATCGTCCTTATCAATCCAAACAACCCAACTGGAGCCCTTTATCCTAAGGAGCTTTTGCTGGAGATTATTGAGATTGCCCGTCAAAACGATTTGATTATATTTGCGGATGAAATCTATGACCGCATGGTCATGGATGGGTATGTGCATACGCCTGTGGCGAGCTTGGCGCCAGATGTTTTCTGTGTCAGCATGAATGGTCTGTCAAAATCGCACCGTATCGCTGGCTTCCGTGTGGGTTGGATGGTTTTGTCTGGTCCTAAGACACATGTTAAAGGCTATATCGAAGGGCTCAACATGCTGTCTAATATGCGCCTTTGCTCTAACGTTTTGGCTCAACAAGTCGTACAAACTTCCTTGGGTGGCCACCAATCGGTCGATGAATTGCTCCTTCCAGGTGGACGAATTTACGAGCAAAGAAACTTCATCTACAATGCCATTCAAGATATCCCAGGTTTGTCTGCGGTTAAACCCAAGGCTGGACTCTATATCTTCCCTAAAATCGACCGCAATATGTACCGTATCGATGATGATGAGCAGTTTGTTCTTGATTTCTTGAAGCAGGAAAAGGTTCTCTTGGTTCATGGTCGAGGCTTTAACTGGCAGGAACCAGACCACTTCCGTATCGTTTACCTTCCTCGTGTTGATGAACTAGCCCAAATCCAAGAAAAGATGACTCGTTTCTTGAAACAGTATCGTAGATAGGGCTTACATTCGAAAAAGCGCTAAAAAGCAGGAAACATTTGCCTAGAGCTATTGACAAAAGTGAAAGAATCAGATAGAATAGTAAAGTATGTTTAGTAACTGATCACTTTATAGCCGGCTAAACGAATACAAAATCTATGAGGAGGTATTCATCGTGAAACGTACTTATCAACCAAGTAAACTTCGTCGTGCGCGCAAACACGGATTCCGTAACCGTATGTCAACTAAAAACGGTCGTCGCGTATTGGCAGCTCGTCGTCGTAAAGGACGCAAAGTTTTGGCTGCATAATCCAAACGAACCATAACAAAAATCAGTAGGAACTCGAGTCTACTGATTTTTATTTTTGTAAAAAAGTTCAAAAAGGCTTTATATTTTTGCTCAAATGGTGTATAATATTTCACATACTGTAAAAAATGGAGAATAATCATGAAGAAATCAAAAGTTATGCTTTTTGGAGCTATGGCTTTGACAGCAGGTCTAGCTCTAGCGGCATGTGGGTCTTCCCAATCAAGTAATGCAGACAAGACTTACTCTTATATCTTTGTCAGCAACCCAGATACCTTGGATTACATTACCTCTACACGAGACTCTACATCTAGTATCACAACCAACTTGATTGATGGGTTGTTGGAAAATGACCAGTATGGCAATCTCATTCCATCTATGGCTGAGTCATGGACAGTGTCAAAAGATGGTTTGACCTACACTTATAAAATCCGTCAGGGAGCTAAATGGTACACTTCTGAAGGAGAAGAGTATGCGGATGTAATGGCTCATGACTTTGTGACAGGTCTCAAGTATGCGGCTGATAAAAAGGCTGAAAACTTGTACTTGGTACAAGACTCTATCAAGGGTCTAGCAGACTATGTTGAAGGGAAATCATCTGATTTTGGAACTGTTGGTGTTAAGGCAGTGGATGATTACACTTTACAATACACTCTCAACCAACCTGAGACTTATTGGAACTCTAAAACAACAGCAAGTATCCTTAATCCTGTAAATGAAGCCTTCTTGAAGTCTAAGGGAGATGACTTTGGAAGTGTAACACCATCAAGTATCTTGTCAAATGGTCCTTACTTGTTTAAATCTTTCTCATCAAAATCTTTGATTGAGTTTGATAAAAACCCTAATTACTGGGATAAGGATAATGTCAAAATTGAGAAAGTGAAACTCTCTTTCTTTGACGGTTCTGACCAAGACAGCATTGCTAGAGGTTTCTTGGATGGTAATTATACAGATGGCCGTATCTTCCCAACAAGTTCAGTCTTTGCTGAACTCAAGAAGGGGAATGAGGACAAGATTACCTATACACCACAAAACTCAGTTACTTTCTATTATCTTTTCAACGTGAATCGTCAAAGCTACAAGCAAACTATGAAACAGTCTGATAAGGAAAAGACAGATTCACGCGCAGCTATGCAGAATAAAGATTTCCGTCAGGCCATCAACTTTGCCTTTGACCGTCATGCTTATGCAGCACAGACAAATGGTGAAGATGGAGCAGACCGTATCTTGCGTAACACAGTTACACCAAGTAATTTTGTTCAAGTTGGCGATAAGAACTTCGGTGACATTGTCAATGAGAAAATTGTCAACTACGGTAAAGACTGGGCAAACATCAACCTAAACGATGGTAAGCAAGCCTTCTTAAATCCTGACAAGGCCAAAGAGAAATTTGCCAAGGCCAAAGAAAGTCTGCAATCTCAAGGAGTAACCTTCCCAATTCATTTGGATATGCCAGTTGACCAGACTGCTAAGTTGGATGTGCAACAGGCTGGATCTTTCAAACAAACAGTGGAAGAAACCCTTGGTAAGGATAATGTAGTCATTGATGTTATCCAACTTTCTCCAGATGAAAAAGACCAGGCAACTTACTTTGCAGATACAGCAGAACAAAAAGACTACGATATCGACATCTCAGGATGGGGTGGAGATTACTCAGATCCTAAGACTTACCTAGCCATCCTTGATCCAGAGACAGGTTCTCAGTTGAAAAACATGGGCTTGTCTGAAGGAAAAGACAAAGAAGTCAAGGATAAGATTGGTCTTGCTGACTACAAGAAACTCTTGGATCAGGCAGATGCGGAAATCACAGATAATCAGGCTCGCTATGAAAAATATGCTGAAGCCCAAGCTTGGTTGACAGATAGTGCCCTCTTCCTACCAGTTCAAAGTGGTGGAGCCAACCCAATCTTCCGTAAGACTGTACCGTTTACAGGCCCATTCTCATTCGTTGGGAATAAAGGAAATGCTGATAACTACAAATATGTTGAATTGCAAAAAGAGGCAGTAACTGCTAAACAGTACCAAGAACTCTATGAAAAATGGCTGAAAGAAAAAGCTGAGTCAAATAAAAAAGCTCAGGAAGATTTAGCTAACCATATTCAATGATATTCCTAGTCATGCTTTTCAGTTAATACTCTTCGAAAATCTCTTCAAACCACGTCAGCGTTGCCTTACGGTAGGTATGTTACTGACTTCGTCAGTTCTATCTGCAACCTCAAAACAGTGTTTTGAGCTGACTTCGTCAGTTTCATCTACAACCCAACCTCAAAGCAGTGCTTTGAGCAGCCTGCGGCTAGCTTCTTAGTTTGCTCTTTGATTTTCATTGAGTATAAGCATAGTGACTGGTTTCAGAAAAAGGCCTTACCAGAACTTCTTGGTTCTGGTAGGGCCTTTTCTTTATTCTTTTAAGTGGTAAGAGTAGCTAGCGACAACGACGTCTTGGTGCCAACGGAGGGCATATTTGAGTTTGAGACTCATCTGATTGTGTAGAATATTTTGCCAAGGTTTATTAGGGATAAACTGGGGGACGAGGACAGTGACTGTATAGTTCTTTTTCTGGGCATCCTCAGAGATCCGTTTGACATACTTGACAGTAGGGGTGATGATGTCGCGGTAGCTGGTCTTGATATTTTTCAGAGTAATGGTTGGGAAGTAATCGACAAATTCTTGGAGAATTTCTTGGTCTTTTTCTGCTGTTTCCTTAGTAGAAATGTGCATGGCTAAGACTTCATCACCGATACTTTGAGCATAGTTAATGGCTCCAACACTTACACGGGTGACATTCCCTACTAGGACGAGAACTAGATTTCCATCGTAGGTACGTTTTTCGATGCCTTCATAGAGTCGCAGTTGTTGGGCCACTTTTTGGTAATGACTGTGAATCGCCAAGAAGAGTAGGGTGAGTACGAGAATAATCGGGAAGAAAGGCCAGATATCACTGAGACGGAAAAAGAGCAGGATTAGCACGATAGCGTAGCAAATGATTGCCCCAAGGATATTGGCAAGAGCTGGTTTTAAGAAGTTGGCTCCTTTTTCCTTTTTCCAATGGCGAATCATCCCAGTCTGAGAAAGGGCAAAGGGAACGAAGACTCCGATAGTATAAAGGGGAATCAAACGTTCGGTATTGCCATTAAAAATGAGAAGAAGAATCATAGCCCCAAATGCCAGAGTTAAAATTCCATTAGAGTAGCCTAGGCGGTCTCCTTTTTCCATAAAGAGATGGGGCATGTATTTGTTTTTAGCCATATTGTAAGCCAGCATAGGGAAGGCCGAAAAGCCGGTATTTGCAGCTACAGCCAAAATCAAGGCTGTGGAGAATTGGAAGATATAATATCCAAGGTGGCCTAAAAAGGAAGTGCCAAGGATGCCTTGAGCCATCTGTGAAAGAATAGTTTCTCCGTGTTGAGGCATGATCCCCATCCAGTAGTTTAGGAAGGTGATACCAGCAAAAAGAAAACCTAAAATCAAGGCCATGATGGTCAAGGTCTGAGCGGCATTCTTTTCTTTTGGAGCCTTGAAAAAGGGAACGGCATTTGAAATAGCTTCAACCCCTGTCAGAGAGGCAGATCCGCTGGTAAAAGCTCTTAGAATGAGAACGATAGACAGGCTCGGAACAGCATGCCCAATAGGTGAAGTTGCCTGATAGCTGAGAGACCCTGTCATTAGTTGAAAGATTCCGTAGAGTAAGAGAAAGACAGTACTGATGATAAAGAGATAGACAGGAATCATCAGTGAACTGGCAGATTCTTTCAAACCCCGTAAATTCAAGAGCATAAGCAAGCAAACTAGAAAAATGGAGATGTGGAGGTTGTAAGGGTGGAGGACAGGGAGGGCTGCTGTGATAGCGTCAGCTCCAGATGATACCGATACCGCCACAGTCAGCATGTAGTCAACCAGCAGACTACCTCCAGCAATCAAGCCAAGTTCGGGAGATAGATTTTCTCGAGTAACCATATAGGCCCCTCCCCCTTGAGGATAGGCGTGGATGATTTGACGGTAGGAAACGGTCAGGCTGGCCAGAAGTAGGAGGACAAAAAGGCCGATAGGAAGGCTCCACCAAATAGCAAGAGGAGAGAGACTAGCCAAGACGAGGACTACTTGCTCAGGCCCATAGGCAATGGAAGATAGAGCGTCGCTTGACAACATGGCCAAGGCCTGCATTTTTCCCAGCAGACCTCCCTCGCCTTCTGTTAAGGACTTAAGAGGACGGCCTATAAAGGTCTGTTTTAATTTTGTAAACATGGTATTTTCCTTTTCTGAAAATTTCAATAAGTGCTATTATACTGCTTTGGGCAAATAGCGTCAAGAGACGACGATGGATTTTAGAATATTTTGTACAGATGAGGAGAGAGGGCAGTTTTTTGGTATAATAGAAGATAGAAAACGAGGTTAGAAGAGATGATTTTTGATACACATACACATTTGAATGTAGAAGAATTTGCGGGTCGTGAGGCAGAAGAAATTGCCTTAGCTGCTGAGATGGGTGTGACACAGATGAATATTGTTGGTTTTGATAAATCGACGATTGAGCGTGCTTTGGAGTTGGTGGATGAGTACGACCAACTCTATGCGACGATTGGCTGGCATCCGACGGAAGCAGGGACTTACACGGAGGAGATTGAAGCCTACTTGCTTGATAAGCTCAAGCACCCCAAAATTGTTGCTTTAGGTGAGATTGGTTTGGACTACCATTGGATGACAGCGCCAAAAGAGGTGCAGGAGCAGGTTTTTCGTCGTCAGATTCAGTTATCTAAGGACTTGGATTTGCCTTTTGTTGTCCACACCCGTGATGCGCTGGAAGATACCTATGAGATTATTAAGAGCGAGGGAGTTGGTCCTCGTGGTGGTATCATGCATTCATTTTCAGGGACGCTTGAATGGGCAGAGAAGTTTGTCGCGCTTGGCATGACTATTTCCTTCTCAGGAGTGGTGACTTTTAAGAAAGCAACTGACATCCAAGAAGCAGCTAAAGAGTTACCTTTGGACAAGATTTTGGTGGAAACGGATGCTCCCTACTTGGCTCCTGTTCCTAAGCGTGGTCGCGAAAACAAAACAGCCTACACTCGCTATGTAGTGGACTTTATCGCCGACTTGCGTGGTATGACGACAGAAGAGCTGGCGGCGGTAACAACTGCAAATGCAGAACGAATTTTTGGATTGGACAGCAAGTAATGAAAGAAAAAATTTCTCAAGTCATCGTGGTTGAAGGTCGCGATGATACGGCCAATCTCAAACGTTACTTCGATGTAGAGACCTATGAGACCCGAGGTTCTGCCATCAATGATCAGGATATAGAGCGGATTCAGCGCTTGCACCAACGTCATGGAGTCATTGTCTTTACAGACCCAGATTTTAATGGGGAGCGGATTCGTCGTATGATTATGACGGCCATTCCAACAGTTCAGCACGCCTTCCTCAAACGAGATGAAGCTGTTCCTAAGTCCAAAACTAAGGGGCGTTCTCTGGGAATTGAGCATGCCAGCTATGAAGATTTGAAAACGGCTCTAGCTCAGGTGACAGAACAATTTGAACATGAGAGTCAGTTTGACATCAGTCGTAGCGACTTGATTCGTCTTGGTTTTTTAGCAGGGGCAGATAGCCGTAAGCGCAGAGAATATCTAGGAGAGGCTCTCCGAATTGGCTATTCTAACGGCAAGCAACTCCTCAAGCGCCTAGAGTTGTTCGGGGTCACCTTGGCAGAAGTGGAAGAAGCTATGAAGAGTTATGAGTAGGAAAGATGTGATCGTTACAATTTTTTGAGTTTCACAGTATTTTTCGAAGCAGGTAGAAGAGGAGGCGTCTGATGTTAATTGGTCAAAAAATTAAAGAGATTCGGATAGAAAAAGGAATTAGTCGTCCAGATTTTTGTGGAGATGAGCAAGAACTGACAGTTCGTCAACTGTCGCGAATTGAAAGTGGAGCTTCGCAACCAAGTTTGCCCAAGTTAGACTATATTGCTCGCCGGCTAGGAGTTCCAGCTTATAGCCTTATGCCGGATTTTTCTGCTCTTCCTCCTGCTTATTTGGCATTGAAATACCAGATTTTACGTGAACCAATCTATGGTAAAGAAGAGGAGTACGATAAGAAAGAAGCGTGTTTGGAAGAGATTTATAAAACATATTTTGATAATCTTCCTAAAGAGGAACAATTAGCATGTGAAGTATTGCAGGCGTGTTTGGATACTTCTAGAACTAGAAGGCCTGAATATGCAGAGTTAATACTTGAGGAACATATGCCTCAGATTATAGAAAAAGAAGCTTATTCAATAAATGATATGTTGTTGATTCGTTTGTTTTTTTATCAAATACTCATTAGAAAAGATCTTGCCAAATTTGTGAATCAAATCGAAAAGCTAATGTTCTTTCTTTTAGAACAGAAGAAGGTAACTCAATTAGAAAACTTCTTTATAATTAGAGATACTCTTATTTCAGGAATGTGTTGTCTTGAAAAGGTAGGAGTAACTGATTGCTTTAATGATTATCTATCGTGTTTACAAGAAATTATGGATAAAACTCAAGATTATCAAAAGAAACCTCTGGTATTTATGTTTTTGTGGAAGCAAGCATTAAGAGAAGAAAGAGATTTTAGTTTAGCTGAATCATTTTATCAGTCTTCTAAAACATTTGCGCAGCTAATTGGAGATGGATTTCTAGTAAAGAAATTGACAGAGGAATGGCAAGAGGATGTAAAAAAATATTTATAAACATAGTGAAGCAATGACAAAAATGTCCTTGTTCTTGTATCAAAACAGCTCTAAAGTTCGTCTTTAGGGCTGTTTTTTATATATAAGCTAAAAATGACACAAAATGGTTCTATTTTAAGGAAGTTGATGTCCTTGGTAGTGTGATAGAGATGGAGTATAATGACTATAAAAGTTCATTTCAGGGTGCTATTTTGACAATTTAGAGAAAAACAAATAATTTTAGAATATCATTTGGTAATATAATAGTATCAACGTTGATAATGGAAAGAGGAGCAAGTAACTCAACAATCTTGCTATAAAATAAGAGGAGGAAACAAAATGAAAAACAAAATTATAACAAAAACAGTAGTTGTTTTAAGTTGTTTTTTAACCTTAAGTACTGTTGCTCTTCCTTCTGCAACTGTTTTTGCTACTACATCTTCGGTTTCAGGTAAAGCAACTCAACTTTCAAAACGTTCTAAGGCAATTAATAGTGAAGGAAAGCATATCTATGTAGATAATGGACGTATCTTAGAGTTTGATAAGGATACTATTTCACAAGAGGATATTCAAGCTGCTAAAATGGACAGAGGGAAGTGGTCTATTGCAGTTAAAGCTATTCGAAAAGGTTATAATAGAGTCCCTTCAAATGTTAAAAGATGGATAAATCAATATATAGGTTTAAATGCGATACTGGGCACACTAGATCACTTTACTGGTTGGATTGAAGATGGAATCTACCAGTCTTGTAAGCGTGCAGGTATGCCAGATTGGATGGCTTGGACAGTAGCTAAAGCTTTGACCTTAATAGCACTATAGTTTATGAAAAAATTAATAAAATATGTCCCATTCTTCTTTTGTTTACTATACTTAATAAACGGAATACTTGATTTATCCACTTTAAATATTTTAGGTGCAATTTTTAAAATTATAATTAGTACTTTGGGTATAATAGTTACATATCCGTTTTATAAAGAATGAAACGAATAATTTAAAGAAAGAATTTTGTAATCAGTCTTATTTAGTTGTTCTTGTGCACAGTATGAATAATTAGTGTATACCATTCGCGAGTGATAAATAATAAACTTTAAAAGAAAAGTTTCTGACAACTAGTGATTGATTTTCCCCTGATTAGTTTCAGACAATTGTTTTTATGAATGATTTGTGGTTATGCTAAATTTACTTTATAGTATTTTTGCAATTAGAGTGCACCAATAGTGTTTTTATGTTGCACTTCATTTTATAACAGGGAAAAATATTCATAGACATGGTGAAACAATGACAAAAATGTCCCTGCGGTTATCGCAAAACAGTTCTAAAGTTCGTTTTTAGAGCTGTTTTTTAGATATAAGCTAAAAATGACAAGGAATGGTTAGATTTTAAGGACATTGATGTCATTGATAGTGGTAGAAAAAACGATTATAATATACTTGAAGATA
The DNA here is from genome assembly GCF_001074635.1 of Streptococcus mitis. Classification (GTDB taxonomy): domain Bacteria; phylum Bacillota; class Bacilli; order Lactobacillales; family Streptococcaceae; genus Streptococcus; species Streptococcus mitis_E. Next base: position 11,883 of record NZ_JUQO01000069.1, on the reverse strand, counting down.
TGGTAGAGGAAAGAACTGAATCAGTATCTTAGCATAGCAGTGACTGTGGTCATCTTCTCACTAAGTGACCAAGTAACTTTTTGGAGGAAATGATGAAACGCTTATTTATTTTGATTTCAATGGTATTGGTATCGCTTTATATGGTGATAAATTCTGTTGACCATCGAGAAGAGATTTTATTTGGTAACTATCCCTCTGTTGACGTGATGGGTACTGGGCTAGACCAGCCAGTAGCTGGTCGCGAAGAGGTGACAGAGGCTTTGAGTAACTTGGCAGTAGAGCACAATAGTCTCATCGCCCGTCGGATCGTTGAGCCAAATGAAGCTGGAGAAACACGCTTTACCTATGCTACTTATGGTGAGGGAGAACTTCCAGAAGGTTTGACCATTTCCTCCGAGGAGAGTGCAGAAACGAGTGATTTATTAGGTTCTTACTTGATTGTGTCAGGGAGTCTGGATGGAGTGAGCTTACAGACCGCCCTGCAAGAACTGGGTTATAATGGTGTTGTCTCGAATAGAACAGAGTCATTTTCGATGGTCGTCCTCTTGGCGGCTACCCCTATGGTGCTACTGAGTCTAGCCATTTTTCTGCTGACCTTTATGAGTCTGACCCTGATTTATCGGATCAAGTCCCTTCGTCAGGCAGGGATTCGCTTGATCGCTGGTGAGAGCTTGTTTGGGGTGGTTCTCAGACCAGTGTTAGAAGATGTGAGACAGCTTATCTTCTCGGTGCTAGTATCCAGTCTTTTGGGATTGGGGATTCTCTGGTATCAAGGTGTCTTGTTTATGGCAACGGTGCAACTTGTCATCATTGCTCTTCTACTTTATGGCTTGACCTTGGCAGGGATTTCTACCTTACTAAGTGTCGTGTATCTACTTGGTTTACAGGAAAATAGTCTGGTGGATCTATTGAAAGGGAAACTCCCTCTCAAACGTATGATGACATTGATGATGGTGGGGCAACTCTTGGCCGTGCTGGTGGTCGGCTCGAGTGCGACTGCTCTCCTACCTCACTACCGTGAAATGCAGGAGATGGAGAGAGCTAGCGATAAATGGAGCCAGTCCTCAGACCGTTACCGTCTATCCTTTGGTTGGTCTAGTGCATTTGCCGATGAAGAAGGAATGCGTAAGGATAATCGTGAGTGGCAGACATTTACTGAAGAACGGTTAGTCAATACAGACTCTTTTTATATTATGAGCAATGTTGACAATTTCTCAGATGGAGCAGAAGTGGACCTAGATGGCAATCGTCTCAGTGACTACACACCGTCAGGGAATGTTATCTATGTCTCACCGCGCTATCTGATAGAAGAAAAGATTACCGTTTCTTCAGAGTTTATGGATAAGATGCAAAACTTGTCTGAGGGAGAGTTTGGGCTGATCTTGCCTGAGAGCTTGCGAGAGCAGTCTGCCTACTATCAAGAATTATTTACAGATTACCTGCAAAACTTTTCATCTGAAAGTGTAGAAGTGACGAGTCAGAAACACTACCTCCCAAAGGTAACGCTAGCTTTTACAGAAACAGGACAGGAACGCTTCCTCTATAATGATGGTTACAAGACGACACGCCAATACCTAAAAGATCCGATTATTGTAGTTCTAACGCCGCAAGCGACTGGAACAAGACCTGTTGCAGGGATGTTATGGGGAACTACGGCTAATAGTGCCTTAAAACTAGATCGATATAGTGACAGCATCACAGCTCTAAAAGAGCAAGGTCTGTATCACAAGATCTCTTATTTGGTAAAAAGCCAACTATTTTTTGCCAAGGTACTAAATGACAAACGGATGGAGTTCTACTCTCTCCTTATAGGGACTATTTTGACCCTGTCTACGGCTATCTTGTTATTTGACTCCATGAATCTTCTCTATTTTGAGCAGTTCAGACGGGAGCTTATGATTAAACGTCTTTCTGGTATGACAATTTATGAGCTTCATGGCAAGTACTTACTGGCGCAAGGAGGAGTTCTCTTGCTTGGTCTAATCCTATCTAGTGTTTTGACAGGAGATAGCTTGATTAGCGCTCTAGTTGTAGCTTTATTTACTCTTAACGCCCTCTTGATTTTAGTAAGGCAGGATAAAAAAGAGGAAGCTGGTAGCATGGCAGTATTGAAAGGAAAATAAGATGATTGATATTCAAGGATTGGAAAAGAAATTTAATGACCGCGCGATTTTCTCTGGTTTAAGTCTCAAGCTGGAGAAGGGCAAGGTTTATGCCTTAATCGGAAAGAGTGGAAGCGGAAAGACGACGCTGCTGAATATCTTAGGAAAGTTAGAAAAGATAGATGGAGGAAGGGTTCTCTATCAGGGGAAAGATTTAAAAACCATTCCCACTCGTGAGTATTTTCGAGACCAGATGGGCTATCTCTTTCAAAATTTTGGCCTTTTAGAAAACCAATCAATCAAAGAGAATTTGGATTTGGGCTTTGTTGGTCAAAAGATTTCAAAAGTAGAACGTTTGGAAAGGCAAGTGGAGGCTTTAGAAAAAGTTAATCTGGGGTATTTGGATTTAGAACAAAAAATTTATACTTTATCTGGGGGAGAGGCTCAACGAGTTGCCCTTGCGAAGACTATTTTGAAAAATCCACCCTTGATTTTGGCAGATGAACCAACAGCAGCTCTTGATCCTGAAAATTCAGAGGAAGTTATGAATCTCTTGGTGGGCTTGAAAGATGAAAATCGAATGATCATCATTGCGACCCATAATCCCCTAGTCTGGAATAAGGCCGATGAAATCATTGATATGAGGGAGCTTGCTCATGTGTGAAAAAATCCGTATTCGCAGGGTATCTGATTATCCTAGTGCCAGAGGTGGTTTAGAAGATATCCTCATCATGGAAAATATGACCAATCATCTTCTTTTAGTTCAAATCCGAGTGAATGGCTATTTGCTTGATTTTGCTAGTATTGAAGGTCAAAGGCAAAAGCATTATCGTTTGAAAAATTTACCTCAAACGGTTGAACTGACAGTGGATGATGTGGAGGAGGATGTAGATTTGACCCTACCCGAAAATCGAAGTTATCAAGAAGCTGATTTTTTCGAACGGATGTTTCGAGAGAACCGCTAAGGCCACTTTTAAAGATTTCCAAGACTATCTTTCTTCATGAGGAAAGATAGTTTTTTGGTATGATTTTCACCTCCAAAATACAAGGGGAATGTGTTACAATAGAAGTAACAGATAATAGAAAAGAGAATAGATGAGAATTGCAGATTATAGCGTGACCAAGGCAGTGCTGGAGCGTCACGGTTTTACCTTTAAAAAGTCCTTCGGGCAAAATTTCTTGACGGATACCAATATTCTTCAAAAAATCGTGGATACGGCTGAGATTGATGACCAGGTTAATGTCATCGAAATCGGGCCAGGGATTGGTGCCTTGACAGAATTTTTGGCTGAGCGTGCAGCAGAAGTTATGGCCTTTGAGATCGACCACCGTTTGGTACCGATTTTGGCAGATACCCTACGTGATTTTGATAATGTGACCGTTGTCAACGAGGATATTCTCAAGGTTGACTTGGCGCAGCATATCCAGAATTTTAAAAATCCTGACCTGCCAATCAAGGTAGTGGCTAATTTGCCTTATTACATCACGACGCCTATTCTCATGCACTTAATCGAGAGTGGGATTCCTTTTAGTGAGTTTGTCGTCATGATGCAAAAAGAGGTAGCAGACCGCATTTCTGCTCAACCCAATACCAAGGCTTACGGTAGCTTGTCGATCGCTGTGCAGTATTACATGACTGCCAAGGTTGCCTTTATCGTGCCTCGTACGGTATTTGTGCCAGCGCCAAATGTGGATTCGGCCATTTTGAAAATGGTGCGTCGTCCAGAGCCAGCTGTAGCAGTGGAAGACGAGAGCTTCTTCTTTAAGATTTCCAAGGCTAGTTTCACTCATCGACGCAAGACCTTGTGGAACAACTTGACAGGTTACTTTGGCAAGACTGAAGAGGTCAAGGACAAACTGACCAGGGCTTTGGACCAAGCAGGCTTATCACCAAGTGTACGTGGGGAAGCTCTCAGTTTGGCAGAGTTTGCCAGCCTAGCAGATGCGCTTAAAGGACAAGGACTTTAAAATGCAGGGACAAATCATTAAAGCCTTGGCTGGGTTCTACTATGTAGAGAGTGAGGGCAAGGTTTATCAAACACGAGCGCGTGGAAATTTCCGTAAAAAAGGGCATACTCCCTACGTTGGGGATTTGGTCGACTTTTCTGCGGAGGAAAATTCAGAAGGCTATATTCTCAAGATTCACGAACGGAAAAACAGTCTGGTCCGTCCGCCTATTGTCAATATTGACCAAGCTGTGGTGATCATGTCCGTCAAGGAACCTGATTTTAACAGCAATTTGCTGGATCGTTTCTTGGTTCTCTTGGAGCACAAGGACATCCATCCTATTGTTTATATTTCTAAAATGGACTTGTTGGAAGATAGAAGAAAACTGGATTTTTATGAACAGGCTTATAGTGATATCGGCTATGACTTTGTGACCAGTAAAGAGGGACTCCTGCCTTTGTTAACAGGCAAGGTTACAGTCTTTATGGGGCAGACAGGTGTTGGGAAATCAACTCTTCTCAATAAAATCGCACCAGATCTCAATCTTGAAACAGGAGAAATCTCAGACAGTCTGGGTCGTGGGCGCCATACCACTCGAGCTGTTAGTTTTTATAATCTCAATGGAGGTAAAATCGCAGACACACCAGGTTTTTCATCATTGGATTATGAAGTATCAACGGCGGAAGACCTCAATCAGGCCTTCCCAGAGATTGCTACTGTTAGCCGAGATTGTAAGTTCCGTACTTGTACCCACACCCATGAGCCGTCTTGCGCAGTCAAGCCAGCAGTAGAAGAAGGAATTATTGCCACCTTCCGTTTTGACAACTACCTGCAATTCCTCAGTGAGATTGAAAATCGCAGAGAAACCTACAAAAAAGTCAGCAAAAAAATTCCAAAATAAGGAGAAACCTATGTCTCAATACAAGATTGCTCCGTCAATTCTGGCAGCAGATTATGCCAACTTTGAACGTGAAATCAAACGCCTAGAAGCAACTGGGGCAGAGTATGCCCATATCGATATCATGGATGGCCATTTTGTCCCGCAAATCAGTTTTGGTGCAGGTGTGGTTGAAGCTCTTCGTCCTCATAGTAAGATGGTCTTCGACTGCCACTTGATGGTGTCAAACCCTGAGCATCATTTAGAAGACTTTGCGCGTGCAGGTGCGGATATTATCAGTATCCATGTGGAAGCAACACCTCATATTCATGGTGCCCTCCAAAAAATTCGTTCACTCGGTGTCAAGCCTTCAGTCGTTATCAATCCTGGTACGCCTGTTGAGGCGATTAAGCACGTGCTTCACCTAGTTGACCAAGTCTTAGTCATGACGGTTAATCCAGGTTTTGGTGGGCAAGCCTTTCTACCAGAGACCATGTATAAAGTCCGTGAGTTGGTTGCTCTTCGTGATGAAAAAGGCTTGAATTTTGAAATCGAAGTGGATGGTGGGATTGATGATCAAACTATTGCTCAAGCTAAAGAAGCTGGTGCGACCGTTTTTGTAGCAGGTTCCTATGTCTTTAAGGGAGAAGTCAATGAGCGAGTACAAACTCTCAGAAAACAACTGGACTAGGGTTGCAGTTTTTGCAGGAGGAGACCGCGGTCATTATCGGACAGATTTTGATGCTTTTGTCGGTGTGGATCGAGGCTCGCTCTGGGTCTTGGAAGAAGACTTGCCTCTTGCTCTAGCAGTCGGAGATTTTGATTCTGTGACGGAAGAAGAGCGACAGGTGATTCAAAAACGTGCTCAGTATTTTGTCCAAGCCCGACCAGAAAAGGATGATACAGATCTGGAATTGGCTCTCTTGACTATCTTTGAGAAGAATTCTCAGGCTGAGGTTACTATTTTCGGCGCCTTGGGTGGTCGTATTGACCATATGCTAGCCAATGTCTTTTTACCTAGCAATCCTAAGTTAGTCCCCTATATGCGTCAGATAGCGATTGAGGATGGACAAAACTTGATTACTTATTGTCCAGAAGGGACCAGTCAGCTAGAACCTCGTTCAGACTACGACTATCTAGCCTTTATGCCAGTTCGGGATAGCCAGCTGACCATTCTTGGAGCTAAGTATGAGTTGATAGAGGAAAATTTTTTCTTTAAAAAAGTGTACGCTTCTAACGAATATATAGATAGGGAAGTGTCGGTGACTTGCCCAGATGGCTATGTGGTCGTACTGCATAGCAATGACAGGAGGTAGGATGGAAAGTTTACTTGTTCTATTATTGATTGCCAACCTAGCTGGCCTCTTTCTGATTTGGCAAAGGCAGGATAAGCAGGAAAAACATCTAGCCAAGAGCTTGGAGGATCAGGCAGATCACTTGTCAGACCAGTTGGATTACCGTTTTGAACAAGCCAGACAAGCTAGTCAGTTAGATCAAAAAGATTTGGAAGTAGCTGTCAGTGACCGTTTGCAAGAAGTGCGAATGGAATTGCACCAAGGTCTGACTCAAGTCCGTCAAGAAATGACAGATAATCTCTTGCAAACCAGAGACAAGACCGACCAACGTCTCCAAGCCCTGCAGGAATCAAATGAGCAACGTTTGGAGCAAATGCGCCAAACGGTCGAAGAAAAACTAGAAAAGACCTTGCAGACACGCTTGCAGGCCTCCTTTGAGACAGTTTCCAAGCAATTGGAGTCTGTCAATCGTGGTCTTGGAGAAATGCAGACAGTTGCCCGTGATGTTGGGGCTCTCAACAAGGTTCTCTCTGGAACTAAGACACGAGGGATTCTGGGAGAATTGCAACTGGGGCAAATCATCGAGGACATTATGACCCCTACCCAGTACGAACGAGAATTTGCAACGGTTGAAAACTCTAGTGAACGAGTGGAGTATGCCATTAAGTTGCCTGGACAGGGTGACCAGGAATATGTCTACTTACCGATTGACTCCAAGTTTCCACTGGCAGATTATTACCGCTTAGAAGAAGCCTATGAAGCAGGTGACAAGGATGAGATTGAACGCTGTCGTAAGTCGCTCTTAGCAAGCGTCAAGCGCTTTGCCAAAGATATCAAGAGCAAGTACATAGCACCGCCTCGGACTACCAATTTTGGAGTTTTGTTTGTTCCGACAGAAGGTCTCTACTCAGAAATCGTCCGCAATCCGGTTTTCTTTGATGACTTGAGACGGGAAGAGCAGATTATTGTCGCAGGTCCAAGTACCCTGTCAGCTCTCCTCAATTCCCTATCAGTTGGCTTCAAGACTCTCAATATCCAAAAGAGTGCGGACCATATCAGTAAGATTCTTGCCAGCGTCAAGACCGAGTTTGGCAAGTTTGGTGGGATTTTGGTTAAGGCACAAAAACACCTCCAACATGCCTCTGGCAATATTGAGGAATTATTAAACCGTCGTACCACAGCTATCGAGCGGACGCTCCGTCACATTGAGTTGTCAGAAGGTGAGCCTGCGCTTGATCTACTCCATTTCCAAGAAGATGAGGAAGAATATGAAGATTAGTCACATGAAAAAAGATGAGCTGTTTGAAGGCTTTTACCTAATCAAATCAGCTGACCTGAGACAAACTCGCGCTGGGAAAAATTACCTAGCCTTTACCTTCCAAGATGATAGTGGCGAGATTGAAGGGAAACTATGGGATGCCCAACCTCATAACGTTGAGGCCTTTACTGCAGGTAAGGTTGTCCACATGAAAGGACGCCGAGAAGTTTATAACAACACTCCTCAGGTTAACCAAATTACTCTCCGCCTGCCTCAACCTGGTGAACCCAATGACCCAGCTGATTTCAAGGTCAAGTCACCAGTTGATGTCAAGGAAATCCGTGACTACATGTCGCAAATGATTTTCAAAATTGAAAATCCTGTCTGGCAACGAATTGTCCGAAAGCTCTACACCAAGTATGATAAGGAATTTTACTCTTATCCAGCTGCCAAGACAAACCATCATGCCTTTGAAACGGGCTTGGCCTATCATACGGCGACCATGGTGCGTTTGGCAGATGCTATTAGCGAAGTCTATCCTCATCTCAATAAGAGTCTACTCTATGCTGGGATTATGTTGCACGACTTGGCTAAAGTTATCGAGTTGACGGGACCAGATCAGACTGAGTATACAGTGCGAGGTAATCTTCTTGGACATATCGCTCTGATTGATAGTGAAATTACCAAGACAGTTATGGAACTCGGCATTGATGATACCAAGGAAGAAGTCGTTCTGCTTCGTCACGTCATCCTTAGTCACCACGGCTTACTTGAGTATGGAAGTCCAGTCCGTCCACGCATTATGGAAGCAGAGATTATCCATATGATTGACAATCTGGATGCTAGCATGATGATGATGTCAACAGCTCTTGCTTTGGTGGAGAAAGGAGAGATGACCAATAAAATCTTCGCTATGGACAATCGTTCCTTCTATAAACCAGATTTAGATTAATAATTTAAGAAAAATGAGCATTTTTTAGGACAAGAATGTTCGTTTTTTTATGTGAATATGGTATAATAAGTAAAAGACAAAAATGAATACTCTTCGAAAATCTCTTCAAACTAGGGTAACATCGCCTTGTCGTATGTATATATGTAGTTATATTACAGACTTTGTCAGTTCTATCGACAACCTCAAAACAGTGTTTTGAATCGTCAGCGACCAGCTTTCTAGTTTGCTTTTTGATTTTTTGAATAAAAATGGAATAGGAAATAGAAATGAAATTAAGAAGAAGTGATCGGATGGTTGTCATTTCCAACTATTTGATTAATAATCCTTATAAACTAACTAGTCTCAATACTTTTGCTGAAAAGTATGAATCTGCTAAATCATCCATCTCAGAAGATATCGTGATTATCAAACGAGCCTTTGAGGAGATCGAAATCGGTCATATCCAAACAGTAACTGGTGCTGGCGGAGGTGTCATTTTTACACCGTCTATTTCGAGTCAGGATGCTAAGGAAATGGTTGAAGACTTGTGTGCCAAGTTGTCAGAAAGTGACCGTATCTTGCCAGGTGGTTATATCTACCTGTCTGATTTGCTTAGTACACCAGCTATCTTGAAAAATATTGGTCGCATTATTGCCAAGAGCTTTATGGACCAAAAAATTGACGCGGTTATGACCGTAGCGACTAAGGGTGTTCCTCTCGCAAATGCAGTTGCCAATGTCCTCAATGTTCCTTTTGTTATTGTGCGCCGTGACCTGAAAATTACCGAAGGTTCAACTGTCAGCGTCAACTATGTATCCGGTTCAAGTGGTGACCGCATTGAAAAAATGTTCCTTTCAAAACGTAGTCTCAAGGCTGGTAGCCGTGTCTTGATTGTGGATGACTTCTTGAAAGGTGGTGGAACTGTCAATGGGATGATCAGTCTCTTGCGTGAGTTTGATTCAGAATTGGCAGGTGTAGCAGTCTTTGCGGATAATGCCCAAGAAGAACGTGAAAAGCAGTTTGACTACAAGTCACTCTTGAAGGTAACCAATATTGATGTCAAGAACCAAGCCATCGATGTTGAGGTTGGCAATATCTTTGACGAAGATAAATAAGAGATAGAACTAAAGGTTGGAACGATTGTCCCAGCCTTTCTTTGCAAATAGAATAGAAGGAAACTTATGAAAACACCATTTATCAATAAAGAAGACTTAGAAAAGATTGTTGCCGAGTTCCCGACTCCTTTTCACTTGTATGATGAGAAGGGAATTCGTGAGAAGGCAAGAGCCGTCAACCAAGCCTTTTCGTGGAACAAGGGCTTTAAGGAATATTTTGCAGTTAAGGCTACTCCAACCCCAGCTATTTTGAAAATTCTCCAAGAGGAAGGTTGCGGTGTGGACTGCTCTAGTTATGTGGAGCTTTTGATGAGTCATAAATTGAATTTCCCTGGTTCTGAGATCATGTTCTCTTCAAATAACACGCCAGATAAGGAATATGCCTATGCGCGTGAATTGGGCGCAACCATTAACTTGGATGCTTTTGAAGATATTGAACATCTAGAGAGAGCAGCAGGTATTCCAGAAATCATCTCATGTCGTTACAATCCTGGAGGCGTTTTTGAGCTAGGAACAGATATTATGGACAATCCTGGAGAAGCCAAGTTTGGCATGACCAAGGACCAGCTCTTTGAAGCTTTTGCTATCTTGAAGCAAAAAGGAGCCAAGACATTTGGGATTCACTCCTTCCTAGCGTCCAATACCGTGACCCATCTCTATTATCCAGAGTTGGCTCGTCAGCTTTTTGAATTGGCTGTTGAAATCAAGGAAAAGTTGGGCATTTCGCTAGACTTTATCAATCTTTCTGGCGGTATTGGTGTCAACTATCGTCCAGACCAGGAGCCAAATGATATCGCCTTGATTGGTGAGGGAGTTCGTAAGGTGTATGAAGAGGTCCTTACACCAGCAGGTCTTGGTCAGGTCAAGATTTTCACCGAGTTGGGTCGTTTTATGTTGGCACCTCACGGTGCTTTGGTCACAAGAGTGACTCATAAGAAGGAAACCTACCGTACCTATCTGGGTGTGGATGCATCAGCAGTCAATCTTATGCGTCCAGCTATGTACGGCGCCTACCACCATATTACCAATATGACTCATCCAGAAGGACCAGCTGAAGTAGTAGATGTGGTTGGTTCACTCTGTGAAAACAATGATAAATTTGCAGTGAATCGCGAACTGCCTCATACAGAAATCGGTGATTTGCTGGTAATTCATGATACAGGTGCTCACGGTTTTTCAATGGGCTACCAGTACAACGCCAAACTTCGTTCTGCGGAAATCCTCTATACCGAAGAAGGTAAAGCCCGTCAAATCCGCCGTGCAGAGCGCCCTGAGGACTACTTTGCAACCTTGTATGGCTTTGATTTTGAAGAATAAAATGATAATTCATTGAAAATGAAATTGAAAAACAGATTGCTTTCTAAAAAATAGGCAAAAATCTTGTTTTTCTTTCAAGTCATGATATAATAAAACTATAAAACGTTTTCAAGGAAGGTAACGATATGTCTGAAGAAACAATTGATTATGGACAAGTGACGGGAATGGTGCATTCGACAGAAAGCTTTGGGTCGGTAGATGGACCTGGTATTCGCTTTATTGTCTTTTTGCAGGGCTGTCACATGCGTTGCCAGTATTGCCACAACCCGGACACTTGGGCTATGGAGTCTAATAAATCACGTGAACGGACGGTAGATGATGTCTTGACAGAAGCCTTGCGCTACCGCGGTTTCTGGGGAAATAAGGGTGGGATTACAGTCAGTGGAGGAGAAGCTCTCTTGCAGATTGATTTCCTGATTGCCCTCTTTACCAAGGCCAAAGAACACGGAATCCACTGTACCTTGGATACCTGTGCCCTTCCTTTCCGTAATAAACCACGTTACCTTGAGAAGTTTGACAAACTCATGGCCGTCACTGACTTGGTTCTCTTGGATATCAAGGAAATCAACGAAGAACAGCACAAGATCGTCACTAGCCAAACCAATAAAAATATCTTGGCTTGTGCCCAGTATCTATCAGATATTGGAAAACCTGTCTGGATTCGCCACGTGCTAGTTCCAGGATTGACAGACAGAGATGATGACTTGATTGAACTTGGTAAGTTCGTCAAGACCCTCAAAAATGTTGATAAGTTTGAAATTTTGCCTTATCACACCATGGGTGAGTTCAAATGGCGTGAATTGGGAATTCCTTATTCCCTCGAAGGGGTTAAACCACCAACAGCAGATCGCGTCAAGAACGCTAAAAAACTCATGGATACCGAAAGCTACCAAGACTATATGAAACGTGTACATGGATAAAAAGAAGCCTGATGGAAACATCGGGCTTTTAAGTTTATATAAATCTAGATAATTAAATGAAACAAAATTTTATACTCTTCGAAAATCTCTTCAAACCACGTCAGCTTTATCTGCAACCTCA
>NZ_JUQO01000068.1 GCF_001074635.1 Streptococcus mitis | reverse complement strand
ATGTACAAGGTAAAAAACAAGTATCAAGAATTGTGTTGGATACAGTAGAAACAGATGCTGATAAAGATAAAACTGTGAACTTCAACAAAGGAAGCGAAACAGGTGCAAATGGTGAACGAGTTGAGTTAGATGCAAGTACTTTAACATTGTTAGACGGAACTAATGAAGTAACATCTCTTACAACAAGTGATGGTAAATATGAGTTAGATAAAGCGAACAAAACAATTACGTTTACTCCAAACAAAAACTTTGTAGGACCAGCTACACCTGTAAAAGTTCAAATCAAAGATGTGAATGGTACCAAAGTTGAAACAACTTATACACCAACAGTAACGGACGTTACAATGACAAGTGAGGATAAAGAGTCTTCTGCACCACAAGGGAAAACACAAACAGGAACTCCAACATTTACAGTTTCAACTCCAGAAGTACGTATTACAGGATATAAATTGTTAAATCCAACTGGAAACACACCAGTAGAAGGAAATGAAATTGAAGTTCCAAATGAAGGAACATATCGTATTAATCCAACAACTGGACAAGTAACTTTCATTCCAAAACCAGGATTTACAGGACCAGCAACTGG
>NZ_JUQO01000067.1 GCF_001074635.1 Streptococcus mitis | reverse complement strand
AGTAACTTTCATTCCAAAACCAGGATTTACAGGACCAGCAACTGGAATTTCTGTGCAGGCTACTGACGAAAATGGAGAAACAAAAGATGCGAAATATAAACCAACAGTAACTGCATTAACAATAACTCCACAACCTGCAACAACAACAAATATCCAAGGGGAAACTCAAGAAGGAACGCCAACATTCCCAGTTCCAGCTGAATCAAATAACGTTACAGTTACAAGTCGTAAACTAGTGGACCCTGCTGATCAAACAGAAAAAGATAGTGTAAAAGTAGAAGGAAAAGGAACATTCACCATTGATGGAAATGGAAAAGTAACATTCAAACCACTTCCAACATACAAAGGTGATGTAGATCCAATTACGGTAAAAGCAACTGTAACCATTACAAATGATAAAAACGAAAGTACAACAATTCCTTCAACTACAACATACAAACCAATTATTGTATCGGCTGAGATTGATAAAGAACCAGCAACATCAACTAACTTACAAGGTTTAACACAAACAGGAACACCAACGTTCAAACCGAAAACTGTAGATGTAAATGGAACACCAAAAACAATTACGGTTCAGCCAAATAGCTACAAACTTGTAAATGGTGGAGTAGAAAGTGATACACTTCCAGCTTATAAAGCAGGAACAACTAATCAAATTGGTACTTACACAATTGATTCAGCGACAGGACAAGTAACATTTACACCATCGGATAAAACTTATTCAGGTGAAGTAGCACCAGTATCTGTACAAGCAACAGGATCAAATGGAGTAAAAGTAGAAACAACGTATACACCAACTATCACACCTGTAACACCAACAGCTGAAAAATCTGCAACAACTGATGTACAAGGTAAAAAACAAACTTCTTCAATCGTATTAGATACACCAGAAAACAGTGCCGATAAAGATAAAACTGTAAACTTCAATAAAGGAAGTCAAGTAGGGGCTAATGGAGAACGAGTTGAGTTAGATGCAAGTACGCTAACATTGTTAGATGGAAATAATGAAGTTTCTACTCTTACAACAAGTGATGGAGAATATGTTTTAGATAAAGCAAGT
>NZ_JUQO01000066.1 GCF_001074635.1 Streptococcus mitis | reverse complement strand
ATGTACAAGGTAAAAAACAAGTATCAAGAATTGTGTTGGATACAGTAGAAACAGGAGCTGATAAAGATCAAACTGTTAACTTTAACAAAGGAACTGAACAAGGTCCTAATAGAGAACAAGTTAACCTTAACCCTGATACATTAACTTTATTAAATGATGCAGGAGACGAAGTTTCTACTCTTACAACAAGTGATGGAGAATATGTTTTAGATAAAGCAAGT
>NZ_JUQO01000065.1 GCF_001074635.1 Streptococcus mitis | reverse complement strand
GAGTACGGCAAGGCGACGTTGACGTGGTTTGAATTTGATTTTCGAAGAGTATTAGTTTTATTTCTACTGAATCTCCCATCTACTTATTCCTAAAGTTGCTTTCATTTGCCTCTTTTGATACACTTAAACTATGAATACAAATCTCAAACCCAAACTTCAGCGTTTTGCTTCTGCGACTGCCTTTGCCTGTCCTGTCTGTCAAGAAAATCTGACTCTGCTAGAGACTAGTTTCAAGTGTTACAACCGTCATTCTTTTGACTTGGCGAAATTTGGCTATGTCAATCTGGCACCTCAAATCAAGCAATCTGCCAACTACGACAAGGACAACTTTCAAAACCGCCAACAAATCCTAGAAGCCGGCTTTTATCAGGCTATTCTAGAGGTCGTCTCTGATTTACTTTCAAACTCAAAAAATGCCAAAACAATTTTAGATATCGGTTGTGGCGAAGGATTCTATTCTCGCAAACTTCAAGAAAGTCATCCTGACAAAACCTTCTATGCCTTTGATATTTCCAAAGATTCCGTCCAAATCGCTGCCAAGAGTGAACCAAACTGGGCAGTCAACTGGTTCGTTGGTGACTTGGCTCGTCTTCCTATAAAAGACGCTAGCATGGATATCTTACTTGATATCTTTTCCCCTGCCAATTACGGAGAATTTCGTCGCGTTTTATCCAAAGACGGCATCTTGATAAAGGTCATCCCAACTGAAAATCACCTCAGAGAAATCCGTCAAAGGGTACAGGACCAGCTGACAAACAAGGATTATTCCAACCAAGATATCAAAAATCATTTCCAAAACAACTTCACTATCTTATCCAGTAAAACTGCCTCACTAACCAAGCCTATCACAGCAGAGCAGCTCCAAGCCCTACTCAGTATGACCCCATTACTCTTTCACGTTGACCAGAGCAAGATTGACTGGAGCCAACTGACAGAGATTACTATTGAGGCTGAGATTCTTATTGGGAAAACATTCTAAACTAGACTTCCCAAAAGCAGAAAACTTACCAAAAATCTTCAATATTACAAAAACGCATAAGAACAGGTACTCAAAAACCTTAATCTTATGCGTTTTGTTATGCAAAAATCACTGGAGTTTCTATACACATTAAGTGGAAATCTTTGAAATCAGTTCTTTTAATAACCATTGAATACCATATATTACATTTATCCCAAATATGATATAGGACGTATAAATCAAGTATTTCGATTTCTGCCGTCTCAAAGAATAGATCTTGTACAAGATAAACAAATTTAAAATAATAAATAATAGAGACAA
The DNA here is from genome assembly GCF_001074635.1 of Streptococcus mitis. Taxonomy (GTDB): domain Bacteria; phylum Bacillota; class Bacilli; order Lactobacillales; family Streptococcaceae; genus Streptococcus; species Streptococcus mitis_E. The sequence continues at coordinate 55,538 of NZ_JUQO01000065.1, read as the reverse complement.
AATCTTCCCCCAAAAATCAATCCTAAAGGTACACAGCTAAGCATAGCCCTAAACTTTATTTTCGATTCGAGATAACAAACTTATCAATAAACAGTAAGTGATATAAGGCCAGTACCAAACCCCAAATGCTACCACGAAAAGAGATTTCTTGATGATTGAGAGGAAACAAATCGTGATTACCTATATAGAGGCAGGTCAAAATGATAAATAAAATCCAAAATAAATCAGTCCATCTATATTTTGAAAAATATTTTTTCCACATAAAAACACCTTCTTTCCTACAATCATATTATAATACTTTATGTAAGCGAATACAAGAAATGTGAGGTAATCAACTAAAGAAGAAGCATGAGATTGAAAGAGAGTGTTAAACCTTCAATACGTCTATGCTTTCTCTTCTTTTAAGACAAGATTGACCCAAATCCACAGCATTTAAAAAAGCGAATTTCAATCGAAACTCGCTTTTTTACAAAATGTATTAGTATAAACTTGTATCTTAGTTCAAGTGCCAGATATCTTCGTTATACTGAGCGATTGTACGGTCAGATGAGAAGAATCCTGCTTTAGAAATGTTAACGATGACTTTATCCAACCATGCGTCACGGTCTTCGTAGTCAGCAAGCATTTGCTCTTTCACTTTGATGTAGTCTTCCAAGTCAAGAAGAGTCATGAACCAGTCTTTGTTGATCAATTCATTGTAAAGACGTTCCAAGCGCTCTTTGTTTCCAGCTGCAAGAACTGCATCGCTAACGATGAAGTCAACCAATGGTTTGATAGCTTTACGAGCGTAGAATTCACTTGATTTGTAAGCTGCTTTTGCGTAAAGGTCTATAACAGTTTCTGAATCTTCACCAAAGATGTAGATGTTTTCGTCGCCAACCAACTCAGCGATTTCCACGTTAGCTCCGTCCATAGTACCAAGAGTCAAAGCTCCGTTCAACATGAATTTCATGTTACCAGTACCTGAAGCTTCTTTAGAAGCAAGTGAGATTTGTTCTGAGATATCACATGCTGGGATAAGGAAGCTTGCTGCAGTAACGTTGTAGTTTTCAACCATAACTACTTGCAAGTGTGGAGCTACTGCTGGATCGTTAGCAATAACTTCTGACATGCAAAGAATCAAGTGGATGATGTCTTGAGCGATTGTGTAGGCTGGAGCTGCTTTACCACCAAAGAAGATTGTGATTGGGCGAGCAGGGATGTTACCAGCTTTGATGTCAAGGTATTTGTGGATTACGTACAAAGCGTTCATTTGTTGGCGTTTGTACTCGTGAAGACGTTTGATTTGGATGTCAAAGATAGAGTTTGGATTAATTTCCACACCTTGGTGTTCTTTCAAGTGACGAGCCAATTTACGTTTGTTGTGAGCCTTGATGCTTTCCAATTTTTCTTTGACAGCTGCTTTGTCTTCATAAGACAATAGTTTTTCAAGCTCATCAGCTTCATGGTGCCAACCTTCTCCAAGAATCTCATCCAAGTAGTGAGACAAGCTTGGGTTAGCATGCATGAGCCAACGACGGAAAGTAATACCGTTTGTTTTATTGTTGAATTTTTCTGGGTAAAGGTCGTAGAAAGCTTTCAACTCAGAGTTCTTCAAGATTTCAGTGTGAAGTGCTGCTACTCCGTTAACGCTGTATCCGTAGTGGATATCCATGTGAGCCATGTGAACACGTCCGCTCTCGTCAATAATTTGAACAGCTGGATCTTTCACTTCTGCTTTCACGCGACGGTCCAATTCTTTAATGATTGGTACCAAGTGAGGAACCACTTCTTGCAAGAATTCAAGAGGCCATTTTTCAAGGGCTTCAGCAAGGATTGTGTGGTTAGTGTAGGCAGTCATGCTACGAACGATTGAGATTGCTTCGTCAAGCTCGATACCACGTGCAGTCAAAAGACGGATCAATTCAGGGATAACCATTGATGGGTGAGTATCGTTGATTTGTACAACAGCGTAGTCAGCAAGGTCATGCAAGTTGCTTCCTTTTTCGATTGCTTCATCGATGATCAATTGAGCACCGTTTGAAACCATGAAGTATTGTTGGAAGATACGGAGCAATTCACCTTGTTTATCGCTATCGTCTGGGTAAAGGAAAAGAGTCAAGTTGCGAGCGATATCTGTCTTGTCAAAGTTGATACCATCTTTAATAATAGAAGAATCAACTGAATCCAAGTCAAACAAACGCAAGCGGTTTTTAGTTGCTGTTTCATAACCAGTAACATCAATATCGTAAAGAGTTGATGTCAAAGTAAAGTCTGCAAATGGTACTTGGTAGCTACGGCTTGAGCGAACCAACCAGTTTTGCTCTGTCAACCATGCATTTGGAATTGTTTCTTGTTGGTTGTTTTTAAGAACTTGTTGGAAAAGACCAAAGTGGTAGTTCAGACCAACACCGTCACCATTCAAACCAAGAGTCGCAATTGAGTCGATAAAGCAGGCAGCCAAACGTCCCAAACCACCATTACCAAGAGATGGTTCCAATTCAACTTCTTCAACTTCGATCAAGTCTTTACCTGCAGCAGCAAGTTCTTTTTTGACATCGTCGTAAAGACCAAGGTTGATCAAGTTGTTTGACAAGAGTTTACCAATCAAGAACTCAGCTGAGATATAGTAAACTTTCTTTTTACCAGTGTTGACTGGTTTTTGGCTGCTTGCAAGCTTGCTGTAGTTAAGAAGAGCAAGGTAAAGCTCTTCATTGCTACATTCTGCAATGGTTTTATTGTAACGATTTTGTACAAATTCTTGTAGTGATAACATGTTTAAGGTGTCTCCTGATATTGTATTATTTCTTTAATTCTACCAAATTTTCATTAATTCGTCGATAGATTGTTGTCAAGTCAAGCAAACCTTCCTCGACAGCTGGTGTCAATTGATCTTCAGTCATACGCCAAGACCAGTTTCCACCAAGGGTAGATGGGAAGTTCATACGAGCTGTCTCATCCAATTCTAGCAAATCTTGCATAGTTGCAATTGCCATGAAGCTAACTGATGAAAAGACTGTACGAAGCATAGCGTGTGGAACTGTTTCGTATTCTTTACGGTTGGTGTAGCGAGCCATGTACTCACGAGTCGCATCATCAATCTCGTTACGGTACCAACCAAGGACCGTGTTGTTATCGTGTGTTCCTGTGTACATAACTGAGTTAGCAGGTGCCAAGTGTGGGCTATCGATACTTTCGTCTTCTGGGTTGAAGGCAAATTGAAGAATCTTCATTCCTGGGAAGCCAGTACGTTCACGCAACTCAATAACTTCATCAGTCATGAATCCAAGGTCTTCAGCGATGATGTTTAACTCACCAAGTTCTTCCTTAACGGCTGCAAAGAGCTTGTAGCCAGGACCTTTGACCCACTCACCAGGTGCTGCTGTATCGGAACCAGCAGGGATTTCCCAGTAAGATTCGAAACCACGGAAGTGGTCGATACGAACGATATCGTAGATTTTGAAGCTTTCACGCAAGCGTTCAATCCACCATTTGTAGCCGTCTTTGTCCATTGCTTCCCAATCATAGATTGGGTTACCCCAAAGCTGACCAGTTGCAGAAAACTCATCTGGTGGACATCCTGCGATGCATGTTGCCTTACCGTTGACATCTGTTTTGAAGAGATGTGGATTTGCCCACATATCGCTTGAATCTTCCGCTACATAGATTGGCATGTCCCCAACGATTTCGATGTGGTTGTCGTTAGCGTAAGCTTTCAATTTCAACCATTGTTGGAAGAAGAAGTATTGAGTCACGCGGTGGTAAACCAACTTGTCTGCCAATTGCTCACGATAGCTTTCAAGTGCTGAAGCTTTACGAACGCGAGCATCAGCATCTGGCCATTCAGTCCAAGCAAGATTTTCAAAATGTTCTTTGATAGCCATATACTCAGCAAAGAGCTCAAGCCATGATTGGTTGTCTTGAGCAAATTTCTCAAAATCTTTAACATCTCCAACTTCAAAGAAACGTTTCACCGCTTTTTCTAAAAGAGGACGACGTGCATAGTAAATCTTAGCATAATCAACTTCAGACGCATCACTACCAAAGTCAACCCCTTCAAGATCATTTGCTTGCAACAAGCCTTGTTCCACCAAGATATCTAAATCGATAAAATGAGTGTTCCCTGCGAAGGCTGAGAAAGATTGGTAAGGAGAGTCTCCGTAACTAGTTGTTCCTAGTGGAAGGATTTGCCAGTAACGTTGTTTTGTGCGAACCAAGAAATCAACGAAGTCGTAAGCACTTTTACCAAATGATCCGATTCCGTATGCTCCTGGGAGAGAAGAGATGTGCATCAACACACCACTTTGACGTTTTTTCATAAACAACACCTCGTGTATTTGTAGTTTAAATTTTCATTTTTGGGCGCAAACGTTTGCGTTAAGATAATTATAGCGTATTTTCCCGACAAATGCAAGCGTTTTTAAAAAACTTTTTGATTATTTTTTTAAAAAAACTTGTCCTTCTTTATGTATACATATACATTTTCCTTTTCTATTTACAAAATCTTCTTCAACTACAAATAGAAGGCTCAACTTAGCCTACTTTTGGTCTAGAGCAATTTATTTTTTGTTCAAAATCTAGGCAATCGTTTCCCTAAATAATTTCAGTAAAAGCATGAAAATATATTTTCTAACTTTTCTTCTATTATAAGCAAATAAAACGCTTACCCTTTCCGTGAAATTTTTTTAAAATTTTTACAAAAAACACTTGCAACCGTTTTCTATTTGTGCTATACTAGTCCCATAAAGGAAAACGTTTGCGTTTCCTCATTATAAAATTTGTTATTCTTTAGGAGGAATACACTATGTCATCTAAATTCATGAAGAGCGCTGCTGTGCTTGGAACTGTTACACTTGCTAGCTTGCTTTTGGTAGCTTGCGGAAGCAAAACTGCTGATAAACCTGCTGATTCTGGTTCATCTGAAGCGAAAGAAATCACTCTTTACGTTGAGGACCAATACAAAGCTTATGCTGAAACAGTAGCTAAAGCTTATAAAGAACAATCAGGAACAACAGTTAACATCAAATCTGGTGACCAAATGGGTGGGCTTGACAAACTTTCTCTTGACAACCAATCAGGTCAAGCTCCTGACGTTATGATGGCTCCATACGACCGTGTAGGTAGCCTTGGTACTGACGGACAACTTTCAGAAGTGAAATTGAGCGACGGTGCTAAAACAGATGATAAAACTAAATCTCTTGTAACAGCTGCTGACGGTAAAGTTTACGGTGCTCCTGCCGTTATCGAGTCACTTGTTATGTACTACAACAAAGACTTGGTAAAAGAAGCTCCAAAAACATTTGCTGACTTGGAAAACCTTGCTAAAGATAGCAAATACGCATTCGCTGGAGAAGATGGAAAAACTTCTGCTTTCCTAGCTGACTGGACAAACTTCTACTTTGCATACGGACTTCTTGCTGGTAACGGCGGTTACGTATTCGGACAAAACGGTAAAGACGCTAAAGACATCGGTCTTGCAAACGACGGCGCTATCAAAGGTGTAGAATACGCTAAAACTTGGTATGAAAAATGGCCTAAAGGTATGCAAGATACTGAAGGAGCTGGAAACCTAATCCAAACTCAATTCCAAGAAGGTAAAACAGCTGCTATCATCGATGGACCTTGGAAAGCTCAAGCCTTCAAAGACGCTAAAGTAAACTACGGTGTTGCAACTATCCCAACTCTTCCAAACGGAAAAGACTACGCAGCATTTGGTGGTGGTAAAGCTTGGATCATCCCATCAAGCACTAAGAACCTTGAAGCTGCTCAAAAATTTGTAGACTTCCTTGTTTCAACTGAACAACAAAAAGCCTTCTACGATAAAACTAATGAAATCCCAGCTAACACTGAAGCTCGTTCATACGCTGAAGGTAAAAATGATGAGTTGACAACAGCTGTTATCAAACAGTTCAAGAACGCTCAACCAATGCCAAACATCTCTCAAATGTCAGCTGTTTGGGACCCAGCTAAAACAATGTTGTTTGAAGCTGTAAGTGGTAAGAAAGATGCTAAAACAGCTGCTAACGATGCTGTAACATTGATCAAAGAAACAATCAAACAAAAATTTGGTGAATAAAAAATTTGTTCAAGGGGGGTGGAAATCAAATCCCCCTTTGAATTTATCAACAAAAACACAAATAGTTTAGGTTTTATCTAAAAACCAGTATCCTATGAAAGGAGTTATTATGGAAAAGCAACAACCTAGTAAAGCAGCCCTGCTGTCTATCATTCCTGGGTTAGGACAGATTTACAATAAACAAAAGGCCAAAGGTTTTATCTTCCTTGGTGTAACCATCGTATTTGTCCTTTATTTCCTAGCACTTGCAGCCCCTGAATTGAGCAATCTCATCACTCTTGGTGACAAGCCAGGTCGTGACAATTCCCTCTTTATGCTGATTCGTGGTGCCTTCCATTTAATCTTTGTAGTTGTTTATGTACTCTTTTATTTCTCAAATATCAAAGATGCACATACAACTGCTAAACACATTAATAATGGTATTCCAGTAGCACTTACCTTTAAAGAAATGGTCAAAGGAATCTATGAAAATGGCTTCCCTTACCTCTTGATCATTCCATCTTATATTGCCATGACTTTTGCAATCATCTTCCCAGTTATCGTAACCTTGATGATTGCCTTTACTAACTACGACTTCCAACACTTGCCACCAAACAAATTGTTGGACTGGGTTGGTTTGACAAACTTTACAAACATTTGGAGCTTGAGTACCTTCCGTTCTGCCTTCGGTTCTGTTCTTTCTTGGACTATCATTTGGGCTTTATCTGCCTCAACTTTACAGATCGTCATCGGTATCTTCACAGCTATCATTGCTAACCAACCATTTATCAAAGGAAAACGTATCTTTGGTGTTATTTTCCTTCTTCCTTGGGCTGTCCCAGCCTTCATCACTATCTTGACATTTTCAAACATGTTTAACGATAGTGTCGGAGCCATCAACACTCAAGTCTTGCCAATCTTGGCTAAATTCCTTCCTTTCCTTGATGGTGCTCTTATTCCTTGGAAAACAGATCCAACTTGGACAAAAATTGCCTTGATTATGATGCAAGGTTGGCTTGGATTCCCATATATCTACGTTTTAACTTTGGGTATCTTGCAATCTATTCCTAACGACCTTTACGAAGCAGCTTATATTGACGGTGCCAATGCTTGGCAAAAATTCCGCAACATCACTTTCCCAATGATCTTGGCCGTTGCGGCACCTACTTTGATCAGCCAATACACCTTCAACTTTAACAACTTCTCTATCATGTACCTCTTCAATGGTGGAGGACCTGGTAGTGTCGGAGGTGGAGCTGGTTCAACCGATATCTTGATCTCATGGATCTACCGTTTGACAACAGGTACATCTCCTCAATACTCAATGGCGGCAGCTGTTACCTTGATTATTTCTATCATTGTCATCTCAATCTCTATGATTGCATTCAAGAAACTACACGCATTTGATATGGAGGACGTCTAAGATGAATAACTCAATTAAACTCAAACGTAGACTGACTCAAACCCTTACTTACCTCTACTTAATTGGCCTATCAATCGTGATTATCTATCCACTTTTGATTACCATCATGTCAGCCTTTAAAGCAGGTAACGTCTCAGCCTTTAAACTAGATACTAATATCGACCTCAATTTTGATAACTTTAAAGGCCTCTTCACTGAAACCTTGTACGGTACTTGGTATCTCAACACTTTGATTATCGCCTTAATTACTATGGCTGTTCAAACAAGTATTATCGTACTTGCTGGTTATGCTTACAGCCGTTACAACTTCTTGGCTCGTAAACAAAGTTTGGTCTTCTTCTTGATTATCCAAATGGTGCCAACCATGGCCGCTTTGACAGCCTTCTTCGTTATGGCACTTATGTTGAACGCCCTTAATCACAGCTGGTTCCTCATCTTCCTCTACGTTGGTGGTGGTATCCCGATGAATGCTTGGCTCATGAAGGGCTACTTCGATACAGTGCCAATGTCTCTAGACGAATCTGCAAAACTAGACGGTGCAGGACACTTCCGCCGCTTCTGGCAAATTGTTCTTCCACTTGTTCGCCCAATGGTTGCCGTACAAGCTCTCTGGGCCTTCATGGGACCTTTTGGAGACTATATCCTCTCTAGTTTCTTGCTTCGTGAGAAAGAATACTTTACTGTTGCCGTAGGTCTCCAAACCTTCGTTAGCAATGTGAAAAACATGAAGATCGCCTACTTCTCAGCAGGTGCTATCCTCATCGCCCTTCCAATCTGTATTCTCTTCTTCTTCCTACAAAAGAACTTTGTTTCAGGACTTACAAGTGGTGGCGACAAGGGATAATATATCCCCGCCACCCTTTTTCATTTTGAAGCTTGTGACTATAAAACTATCCTTGTGACAAGCAATTTTTCTCCTAGACTTGAAATAAAGCGCATTTCTCTATATAATAATACTCATATAGAAAACACCTTTTAGAAAGATACCTATGCTTCCATATCCATTTTCCTATTTTTCAAGTATTTGGGGATTTCGTAAGCCCCTGTCCAAACGTTTCGGGCTCAACTGGTTTCAACTACTCTTTACCAGTATCTTCCTTATCAGCTTGTCTATGGTACCCATTGCTATCCAAAACAGCTCACAGGAGACTTATCCGCTAGAAACCTTTATCGATAATGTCTATGAACCATTGACAGATGAGGTTGTCCAGAATCTCTCCGAACATGCTGCAATTGTTGATGGTAAATTTACTTATACAGGAACAGCTAGGCAAGCCCCTTCTCTTTTAATCGGTCCAAGTCAAAGCAAGGAATTACCTAAGGATTTGCAACTGCATTTCGATACGAATGAGCTCGTCATCAGCAAGGAAAGTAAGGAATTGACCCGTGTCTCTTACCGAGCGATTGAGACTGAGAGTTTCAAAAGTAAAGACAGCTTGACCCAAGCCATTTCTAAAGACTGGTACCAGCAGAATCGTATCTATATCAGTCTCTTTCTAGTTCTCGGTGCTAGCTTCCTCTTTGGTTTGAATTTCTTTATCGTCTCTCTAGGGGCTAGTCTTCTCCTTTATATCACTAAGAAATCACGCCTCTTTTCATTTAAAACCTTTAAAGAGTGCTACCATTTTATCTTGAACTGTTTAGGATTGCCAACTCTGATTACGCTTATTTTGGGATTGTTTGGCCAAAATATGTCAAACCTCATCACTATACAAAACATTCTTTTTGTCCTTTATCTGGTCACTATCTTTTATAAAACGCATTTCCGTGATCCAGATTACCATAAATAGGAGATTTTTATGCCCGTTACGATTAAAGACGTGGCCAAGGCTGCTGGTGTTTCGCCTTCAACCGTAACCCGTGTTATTCAAAACAAATCAACCATTAGCGACGAAACAAAAAAACGCGTTCGCAAGGCGATGAAGGAACTCAATTACCACCCCAACCTCAATGCTCGTAGTTTGGTAAGCAGTTATACCCAAGTTATCGGCTTGGTGCTCCCTGATGACTCAGATGCCTTCTACCAGAATCCTTTCTTTCCATCAGTCCTACGTGGCATCTCTCAAGTCGCCTCTGAAAACCACTATGCCATTCAGATAGCAACAGGGAAAGATGAGAAGGAACGTCTTACTGCCATCTCACAAATGGTCTATGGTAAACGTGTAGACGGTTTAATTTTCCTTTATGCCGAAGAGGAAGATCCTTTAGTCAAACTGGTCGCTGATGAGCAGTTCCCCTTCCTCATCCTCGGAAAATCTCTGTCCCCCTTCATTCCACTTGTCGATAATGACAACGTTCAAGCTGGCTTTGATGCGACTGAATATTTCATCAAAAAAGGCTGCAAGCGAATTGCCTTTATTGGAGGGACTAAGAGACTCTTCGTAACACAAGACCGTTTAACAGGCTATGAGTCAGCACTCAAACAGTACCAACTGCCTCTTGATAGTAACTTGACCTATTTTGCGAACGAATTCCTAGAAGAAAAGGGCTATCAATTTAGTAAGCGTTTGTTTAAACACGATCCTATGATTGATGCTATCATTACAACCGATAGCCTCCTAGCTGAAGGAGTCTGTGACTACATCGCTAAGCACCAGCTGGATGTCCCTGTTCTCAGCTTCGACTCAGTCAATCCCAAGCTCAACTTGGCAGCCTATGTCGATATCAATAGCCTAGAACTTGGTCAAACATCATTTGAAACGATTCTTCAGATTATCAACGATGCTAAGAGCAATAAACAAATTTGTTACCGTCAGTTAATCGCCCACAAAATTATCGAAAAATAAAAACCAGCTCGTGCTGGTTTTTTAGTTACTAATTTTCTGTTTCAACGAATCGTCCCAGAATATGAACATTCTCAGATACAGAGACAAAGGCACCTGGATCCACCTGTTTCATAATCTGTTTAAATTCATTAAACTCTGCACGTGTAATGACAGTGATTAAAACTGCCTTTCTTTCGTGATTATAGGTTCCTTCTGCATCGTGGATCATGGTTGCTCCGCGGTGCAATTTTTTATGGATTTTCTCAATTACTTTATCTGGATGATTGGTCACAATCATGGCCTGCATTCGTTTTTGCTTGGTAAAGACCGCATCTGTCACACGGCTAGAGACAAAGATGGTAATCATAGAGTAGAGAGCGTATTTCCAACCAAAGGTCAAACCTGCTATCAGCATGATGGTCCCATTTACCAAGAAAGAAATACTACCGACATTCTTACCTGTTTTCTTGCGAATGGTCAGACTGACAATATCCGTCCCACCACTGGAGATATTGTTGCGAAGAGCAAAACCAATCCCCAAGCCCATGACAACACCCCCAAAAAGGGCATTGATAATGGGATCCTCCGTCAAGGTCGCCACAGGGACAAACTGGATAAAGAAGGAACTCATAGATACCGTGATAAAGGTAAAGACGGTGAACTTATGGCCAATCTGATACCAAGCCAAGACCATCAAAGGAAAATTAATGGCATAGAAGGTCAGCGAAATCGGAATATGAAAACCAAACCAGTGATTACTCAAGGCAGAGATAATCTGTGCCAGACCTGTCGCACCACTCGAATACACATGACCTGGTTGGAAAAAGAAATTGACCGCTACTGCTGATAAAAAACCATAGACCAGAGAAGCCGAAATCTTCTCATCGTATTTTTCACGAGAGATGCTTTGTAAGACACGTAAAATTTTTATCTGATGAGCAAAGCGGCGCAGATAATAGCGCCACCGCTTAATTCGTTTTGCTTGTTTCATCTTCTTCTACTTGTAAGCTGAGTTCCTCTAGTTGTTTGAGAGCTACTGTTGAAGGAGCTTGTGTCATTGGGTCACTTGCCTTGTTGTTCTTAGGAAAGGCAATGACTTCACGGATATTTTCTTCTCCTGCTAAGAGCATGACAAATCGGTCAAGCCCGATAGCCAAGCCACCGTGTGGTGGGAAACCATAGTCCATGGCTTCAAGAAGGAAGCCAAACTGGTCATTTGCTTCTTCAGCTGAGAAACCAAGAGCCTTAAACATGCGTTCTTGAAGGTCTTTTTGGTTGATACGAAGGCTACCACCACCAAGCTCATAACCGTTCAAGACAATATCGTAAGCAATGGCACGAACCTTAGCCAAATCACCTTCTAATTCGTGAGCTGTTTCTTCCTGTGGAAGGGTGAACGGATGGTGGGCGCTCATGTAGCGACCTTCTTCTTCAGACCATTCAAACATTGGCCAATCAACCACCCAAAGGAAGTTGAATTTATCATTGTCAATCAAACCAAGCTCTTTGGCAATACGTCCACGAAGGGCACCAAGAGTTGCATTGGCCACTTCAAGCGTATCCGCCACAAAGAGAACGAGGTCCTTATCTTCAAGTGCAAGCGCTGTTGTCAATTCTGCTTGGATGCCTGTCAAGAACTTGGCAACTGGTCCGTTTAGTTCTCCATCAACTACCTTGACCCAAGCAAGACCTTTGGCACCGTACTGTTTGGCTACTTCCGTCATCTTGTCGATGTCTTTACGTGAATAGTTGTCCGCAGCGCCTTTGACCACAATGGCTTTTACAGCAGGTGCTTCTGAAAAGACTTTAAAGTCTACACCTTTGACCACTTCTGTCAAGTCCTGAAGCAACATGTCAAAACGAGTATCTGGCTTGTCAGAACCGTAAAGAGCCATAGCGTCATCGTATTTCATACGAGGGAATGGAAGCGTCACTTCGATGCCTTTTGTTTCCTTCATCACGCGCGCAATCAAGCCTTCTGTGATATCTTGGATTTCTTGCTCAGTAAGGAAAGATGTTTCCAAGTCGACCTGGGTAAACTCAGGCTGGCGGTCACCACGCAAGTCCTCATCACGGAAACATTTGACGATTTGGTAGTAGCGGTCAAAACCAGCATTCATCAAGAGCTGCTTAGTGATTTGTGGACTTTGTGGAAGAGCATAGAAATGCCCTTTATTAACACGAGATGGCACCAAATAATCACGCGCCCCTTCTGGCGTTGACTTAGAAAGGAATGGTGTCTCCACGTCGATAAACTCCAACTCATCTAAGTAATTACGGATAGAGTGGGTCACCTTAGCACGAAGTTTAAGATTTTCCAACATTTCTGGACGACGAAGGTCAAGGTAACGGTAACGCAAACGTGTATCGTCATTGGCCTCAATGCCATCCTTAATCTCAAATGGTGTTGTCTTAGCTGTATTAAGCACTGTCAGAGCTGTCACGTTTAACTCAACTGCACCAGTTGGCAACTTATCATTGGCTTGCTCACGCGCAGCGACCTGACCAGTCACCTCGATAACAAATTCGCTACGAAGGCTTTCAGCTGTTGCCATAACCTCTGCAGAAACTTTTTCAGGATTGATAACCAACTGCATAATTCCTTCACGGTCACGAAGGTCGATAAAGATCAAACCACCAAGGTCACGACGACGACCAACCCATCCTTTCAAGGTCATTTCTTGTCCGATGTGTTCCTCACGAACACGACCAGCATACATACTACGTTTCATTGTTTCTCTCCTCTTTTATTCTGTTACTATTTTACCATAAAAGCGCAGGCTCTTCATGAAAATCATCAGAAAAGTTTGCCAGTCTTTAAAAATCAGGTAAAGCCCCTAAAAATTAGCGCCCATACAAAAATCCGATGAACTTCATCGGACTCTTTTATTTTGAATTGTTGCCTGCTTTACGCTTTTCAGCGATTTCGGCTGCCTTTCGAGGCAAGACGATTTCCGTTGTGTAAGCTGTCCCAAAACGCCAGATACCGGCAATAGGGGCAAAGACCACTGCTAAATGGCTATAGAAGAAATCTCCCTTAAAGGCATAAGCTAGCGCTCCAATGATGAAAAATAGAACAACTGCTTGAATCACTGCTAATAAAATTACTCGTTTCATGTGACCTCCTAACTCTATTATAGCATGAGAATCATCAAAAAGCTGACTAAATTATTCAAAGCGTGGAGAGAAATACTGTAAAGAAGACCTTTTCGGCTTACATAAGCCAAGCCCAAGCTAAAACCAAGACTAGCATAAACTAAAAACTGTTGCAAAGTTCCTGGAGAATGAACCAAGGCAAACAGAACACTAGTTACCAGAAGGAAAAGCAGAGTTTGTTTGCTATTGTCCTGCTTAGGAAAGAGATAGCGTGCCAACATCCCTCTAAAGATAAGTTCTTCCGTCAAAGGAGCAAAAATATTAATAGCAAAGAATGAGAAAACTGGCTGAGCCAAGGTCAGGTCTGTCGCTGTTTGCTGATTTACCGAAGGATCATTTGGTAGGAAAAATTGAACGACAAGAGATAAGAACCAAACCAAGGCAGGGAGCCAAATAAATCGGTTAAGACTACTCTTCTCAATATGGACATGAGCTTTCTGGTACCATTTATAAATGACGTACACATATACTCCAGCCAAGGCCACATAGAGCAAGGTAGTAGCATAGGGTGAAGCGCCTAGATTCAAAGCTTCTACAGCCCCACTCTGAACGGTACCATAGATAAACACAAAGGATAGAAGGGCTAGAAGAAACCAGCCAAAATTTTTAAGTAATTTCATATAGATCTCCTATCTTGCTTTATAGCTGTTTTTCAATACAAAGAGGTTTGCTATTCCTAACACAAGTACCCATGCAAGTAACATACCGATGTTAGAAAAAGATATTTCTCCACCTTTTTTATTTAAAAGATTTACAATAGGACCGACGAACGAGTAATCCAACACTTTCTGAGCCGTATCATTTTGAAGAGCAATTATAGGTAAAAAAGAGACAATTAACATAGGGAAGATACTATAAACTTGCGCTTTAGATTGAGTATCTGACACCGCACCGATTAGAAGGTTGAGAAAAATAATACTAATAGTTGCTAGGAGCAAATAGATAACGTAAGCAAATAAATAACCCGATACATCTACTCTAAGATAGATGGGAAGTACAATCATAGCAAGTAACATTATCAGAATAGGGAGAACAAGCATACTGAAAGTATATTCTGTTGCTGTCACACCACTTAGGATGAGTGATTTAAGATTTCGTTTTTCCTTATCTTCTGCCATCATAATCGATACCATATAACCACTTCCCATGCTCAAGACCATCGTCAAGATAGAAGATAGTAAAAATAGGCTCAATTGTCCATTCTTATTTAAAAATTCATTATATAAAACAGCAATACCAAAAGGTATCAATAAAGTCGCCAACAAAGATGAATTGCTAATAAGGACTTGTAATCTTAACCATAGTAGGGCATTTAATTTTCTAAACATCTAACTTTTCTCCTGTCAATCTGATAAAGATTTCTTCTAGTGTCGGCTCACAAGAGTGAACCACCATCAAATCTGTCGTGTCTAAATGTGGTAATTCTTCAAATGGAACTATCTGTTCTCGTCCATCATTATAAACCACACGTACTTTCTTATCCACATGGTACTTCTGGATAATATCTTGCGGACTTCCATACTCTATTAAATTACCCTTATTTAAAAGAGATAAGCGATCACAAAGCAGAGTTGCCTCATTCATATCATGCGTGGTCAGAAAGATAGTTGTCCCCGCCTGCTTTAATTCTTGAAGTAGGGTATGAATCATCTTAGATGTTGTAGGGTCTAATCCACTGGTTGGCTCATCTAGAAAGAGAATCTTAGGAGCATTAAGAAGGGCACGAGCCAAGAACATTCGTTGTTTCATTCCTGTAGATAATTTTTCTGCGATAATATCTTTAGCATCTGCCAATCCAACCTGTTGGAGCACCTGATTTACTCTATCTGACTTGAGACCATATAACTTAGCATAGATGAGAAGATTTTTATAAAGACTCATCTTTTCATAAAAACCACTGCCATCACTAACAATACCAATTTGTTCCAAATCATTTGAGGTTAAATCTTGAGAATTCTTGCCTAACAAAACTGTTTTACCTTGATCTGCAGCCAACTGACCTGTTAAGACATTGATCATGGTTGTTTTACCTGAGCCAGAAGGGCCAAGAAAACCAAAGATTTCACCCTCCTTAATCTCAAAAGAAATCTGATGAAGAGCTTTTTTGCTCCCAAAACTTTTGCTTACATTTTCAACACGAATCATAGAAACTCCTTTATTTGAAATAACGTTTCACCATAGGTAACTGCATCACATTAATATAAATATGGATGGCTCCTACAAGCAAGAAGGCTAGTAACTGAATCTCTCCTGTCAGTAAAGAAAAGAGAGCAATCAGAAAGTAGAGACCTGGCAAGACATAGTTATTTAATTGGAATAAAATCCGAAAACTCTGTTCCAAATTAGCCTTGCGCTCCCCTTCATCGTAAGAATCGAAATGCTCCAAGATATCCTTTGGTGTAGAGAAAAACACCAAACCAATCTGACGAACAATCGCAATAGTCTTAAAAAGATAATTTTGAGCATTGAAAACCAACACTAATCCCAAAAAGGAAAGGGATAAGGTTATATGGCTTATATCGAGTACAATTACTTCACTTCCTGAAATGAAGAGAGCCAATAAAATCGCTACGCTTGCACTATTAAAAGCAATAGTTCCAAACTCGAGATTCCGATACATTTGCACATAATAGGTTTCATTCAAATCATCATCCATTTCCTCTTGATACAAGGAGTGAAATTTTCTGCTTTTCTTTAAGAAATTGAAAGTCAAAAGAATGCTAATGAAACCTAACAGTAAACAAATAGCTGATATCCATGGTATCAAGATTTTTACATCTAAAACAATTCCGTGAAATTCGGCACCAGCCTTAAACATATCTACAAACATGTACAAGAAAACTCCCAAGACAAAAGGAATTAAAAATAACAAGCCATGTTTCTTTTTCATATTCATTCTCCTTTTTCACTTGCTAGATTTTTGGATTTCTTTTCAATCCAGTCAACGACTGGGATGAGGGCAAAGTAGGCCCAAATAAATTGGTCACTGTAATAGAGATCAAACCATCCTAGATTTGCTCCAATTAGTAGACACAGGCTGACTAATAGAGCTATGGCAACTACATAATAGATCACTTTATACTTGTTCATCATTTTTCTCCTTTTTCTTCAACCGATTGAAAATGGACACGAGGGATAAATTAAGCCAAAACAAATACTTACTTTCAACAAAATAGAACCAACCTAGTAATGTTCCAATCATAGCAAAAGCATTCACAATGAGGGCAAGAACACTCATGTAATAAATCACTTTAAACTTATTCATCACTCGTCCTCCTCCAAACGAAATACCGATTCGACTGTTTCGTTGAAAATTTGAGATATTTTCAGGGCAATGATAATGGATGGGGTGTACTCATCCCGTTCTAGTAGGCTAACGGTCTGTCTGGAAACCCCTGCCAGCTTGGCCAGGTCGGTTTGATTGAGACCATCGCGAGCCCGAAGCTCTTTTAGACGGTTTTTTAGTTGCATGTTACACACCTACTCTCCGTCAAATTCAACGGCTTGGATATCCTCAATACGTTGCAACTTGAATTTTTCTTTTCCCTCTTTATCAACACTACGTAGTTTGACCCATTCCTCGTCAACATCCACAACTTCCCATAAAGATGTTCCAAACACTTGTCCAACGATTGTTGGATTTTTCCCAATTAATTCTTGCAATAATCTTGACATTTCTATATTTCCTTTCTCTTTTCGCTCAAGCTTTTTGATTTTATTCTCTAGTTTCTTGATTTTTTTAGAATTATTAGAATAAAAGAAAATCATAAATAGTATAAATACTACCCACATCATAGCTCCTTTCTGCTTTCTATTTCTTAACTTGCTTACATTGTAACACATCTTTTTCTTTTTGACAATCATATTTGTCAAAAAGTTTATTATTTTTGTCATTTTGTAAAAGAAAAAGGTCAGGAATAAGATCCTGACCAGTTTTTCTACTATTAAAAGCCTAATTTTTCAAAGATTTCTGAGAAATTTTGATTGATAGCATCAAGTGACACTTGAACTTCTTCTCGGGTTTGATTATTCTTGACTGTCACTTGTCCGCTTTCGACTTCACTCTCTCCTAGAGTGATGAGAGTCTTAGCCGCAAAGACATCGGCTGACTTGAACTGAGCTTTGAGTTTACGGTTGAGGTAATCACGCTCTGCTTTGAAACCTTGTTGGCGAAGAGCCTGTACCAATTCCAAAGCCTTGACATTTGCTCCTTCGCCCAAAACTGCGATATAGACATCTAGGGCGTTTTCGATAGGGAGGGCCACACCTTGCTTTTCAAGGATGAGAAGTAGGCGCTCTACACCAAGTCCAAAACCAAATCCAGCAGTTTCAGGGCCTCCAAAATAAGAAACCAAACCATCGTAACGGCCACCCGCACAGACTGTCAGGTCATTGCCCTCAATCTCAGTGATAAACTCGAAAATAGTGTGATTGTAGTAGTCCAGACCACGCACCATATTGGTATCGATAATATAGTCTACTCCAAGATTTTCCAACATCTGACGCACAGCATCAAAATGAGCTTGACTTTCTTCATCAAGGAAGTCCAAGATAGACGGTGCATTCTCTACTGCTACCTTGTCTTCTTTTTCCTTAGAGTCCAAGACACGGAGAGGATTTTCCTCCAAACGACGTTGGCTATCCTTAGACAAGGTCTCCTTGAGCGGTGTCAAATAGTCAATTAAGGCTTGACGGTAGGCCGCACGGCTCTCAGGATTTCCAAGAGTGTTGAGGTGCAATTTGACATCTTGGATGCCGATTTCTTTCAAGAAATGGGCTGCCATCGCGATGGTTTCCACATCGGTAGCTGGATTGCTAGAGCCAAAACACTCAACACCAATCTGGTGGAACTGGCGCAAACGCCCTGCCTGTGGACGCTCATAACGGAACATAGGGCCCATGTAGTAGAACTTGCTCGGCTTTTGCACTTCTGGGGCGAAGAGTTTATTTTCCACATAGGAACGGACAACGGGCGCAGTTCCTTCTGGACGGAGGGTAATATGACGGTCACCCTTGTCATAGAAATCGTACATTTCCTTGGTTACGATATCCGTTGTATCTCCGACAGAGCGGCTGATAACCTCGTAATGCTCAAAAATAGGCGTGCGCACTTCTGCATAGTTATAGCGCTTGAAAATTTCACGGGCAAAGCCCTCAACGTACTGCCATTTGGCAGACTCAGCAGGTAAAATATCCTGCGTTCCTTTTGGTTTTTGTAATTTCATAGGGAATCCTCTTTAAACTTAATAGTCTTATTTTACCATAAATAAAGGGATTAAAACAGTAAGAAAAAATTAGGATTTATACTCAATGAAAATCAAAAAGCAAACTAGGAAGTTAGCCGCAGGTTGCTCAAAACAATGTTTTGAGGTTGTGGATAGAACTGACGAAGTCAGTAACCATATCTACGGTAAGGCGACGTTGACGTGGTTTGAAGAGATTTTCGAAGAGTATTAGATATCATTTTTGAGATTAAGACCTGTCAAAAGAATAGCCAGCAAAGAAAGGACAACAAATAAAATCCAAGTCAACTGTATATTCCATACAGCTACAAGTGAAAAACAGGCTGTACCAAGAGGTACTGATAAGGTGAACAATAAACCCAAAAAATTACTGGTACGAGCTAGAACCTCTGGAGCTAGATTTTTCAGGAGCATGGCATTAATCTTTGGTGGAACTTTACCAGACACATAGAGAGTTAAAAAGAGAAATAGCAAACCAAGCACGACTTGATTGAATAAGTTAGCCAGACCAACTAGACTGACTCCTAATGTCACCCACATCATCAATCTAGGCAAGGACTGCTTCCCAAAATAATCATTTCCCGTAAGGCTACTGATGATAATTGCTAATAAAACACAGACTTGCTCGATAAATAGTGCCTCTGTGTAAGAAAAATTCAAGAGAGAATGGCTCAAAAAGAAGATGTTATAGATGCTTCCTAAAGCGCCACCCAAGGCATTGATAAGCAAGACAGCAAAGAGCATAAAACCAAAGTTTTTCTGTCCACCTTTAAGAAAAACGAGACGTAAATTTCGGTAAATTGTTAGGAACTGGTCTTTGATAGGAAGCTTCTCATTTTTTAGTGATTCACCATCAGCAGATGACATTGACAGGCTCAATTTGCTTTTTCCTAAAAAGAGAATAGAGGCTGATACGAGGAAAAAGCAGGCATTGATTCCCGCAACGAGGGAAAAATTGTTGACCGATAGACCTAAGAGCCAGACTCCAAAAGCTTGACCACCAATAGCTGAAATATAGGTGATGAATTGGGAAAAAGAATAAGCTTCCATCAAATCATCTTCAGCTACTTTTTCCTTAATAAGAGGCATGCGCAAACCACCAGCAAAATCACTAATAACATCACTAATGACATTGATTAAACACAAGCTAGAAAAGGCAAAGAGACTAGCTTGCTGGACAACTAGGGCTGCTAGAAAAAATAAAACCGCCTGAAACAAACCGCTATAGACCATCCATTTGACCTTGTCCCTCGTATAATCTGCCCGAATCCCTACAAAAACTGTAAAGAGAGTCGGAAGAATCATGACAATATTCGCCATAGCAACCGCAAAAGAGGCTTGTTGCAAGGTCGATGCATAGACGATAAAGACCAGGTTGAAAATTGAAGCACCAAAAGCATTGAAGAAGCGTGACAAAGTCAAGAGACGATAAGCTTGATTTCTAAACAATAGTTTCATAGATAATCTCCCTTCTTGTTCGAAGTTTTATGTGAAGTATGACTATAGTATAGCACTTAGAAATTTTAGAGGAAAAACTTTTGAATATATGCAACAAATGAAATGAGCAAAAAGAAACGATAGAATTTCTCCAGTGACACGAGAGAGCCCAACAGTTCTATCGCTTAAAATTTCAAATAGTTTTCTTAGTTTGCAGATATTCAACAATCGGAGGTTTTTCTATAGTATTCGGCAGATTTATTACAGCCGAGCATCTCAAAAATACGGACAGCATCTTCCATCTTTTTCTGACCTTCCTTGACTCTGCCTTGCTTGCTATCAAGGAGACCTTCCACCCACAAATAGACAATTCGGAAATAGGTTTCATTTTCATTGTAGAAATGCTCTTCGATAACACGTTTAAAATAAGAGGCATTGGTAAATTCTTCACACTCAATGCTGGCTAAAAAACCATTCAATAGTATAGTGTGAAACAGGTTTCGATTACCAGACATTTCCATTAGAAAATCAGATTTACGTACCATCTCTCGTACATATCTAGTGAAAAGAGAAACAGATAAAAATGGAGAACTGACTGAAAATAAATTGAGTTCATAGATTCCCCAGATCTCGGTAGAAAACAAATAATCATGAAGGACTTTCCCCTCCTCTGCCGTTAACTCTACCGTATCATCCATGCTCTTCATATAAGACTTGATAAGAATGGCATTTAGAATATGTTTCTGTTTCTTTTGAGAATGGGCATGCTTTTGATACTCCTTGCGATACAAGTCCTCAAGCGGAGCTATATTCTTTGGATCCAAGACATCTATGATTTCTTTTCTCAACTCAGAATCTGTATCATACTGAAAACCTCTCGCCAGAAAGAGGATTTCCTCCATACTGGTAGATATATTTTCTAGTGCAAATAGAAACTTTTCCACCGAAAGCTCACTCTGACCTGTTTCAAAGCGAGATAACATAGACGGAGAAAATTGTCCCCCAGTTGCTTGTCTCAGCGAGATATTTCTTGATTCTCGTAATTGTCTAAAGACTTTTCCAATCTGCTCCATAGACTTCCCCTTGATTCCGTATTTTCTTCATTTTATCATATTTTTCAGAAAATTCATCAAAAACTTGCCAAATTGTCAGAATTATGAGAAAATAGAGGATATTTATCACGTGGAGGGACTGTAATGAGGGAGGATATCAAAATCAATGACCGCGCTTTGGCCTTGCAAGACCAAATTATCGAAAAACTAGAGAAGGTTTTTGATACAGATGTGGAATTGGATGTTTACAATCTAGGGCTGATTTATGAAATCAATCTGGATGAAACTGGGCTCTGCAAGATTGTCATGACCTTCACCGATACTGCCTGTGATTGCGCCGAAAGCTTGCCTATCGAAATCGTTGCAGGTCTGAAACAAATCGAGGGTATCGAAGATGTCAAGGTTGAAGTTACCTGGTCACCTGCTTGGAAAATCACACGAATCAGTCGCTATGGCCGCATTGCTCTTGGACTACCACCTCGTTAATACTCTTCAAAAATCTCTTTAAACCACGTCAGCTTAGCCTTATCGTATAGATGTTACTGACTTCGTCAGTTCTATCTGCAACCTCAAAACGGTGTTTTGAGCTGACTTCGTCAGTTCTATCTGCGACCTCAAAACAGTGTTTTGAGCAACCTGCGCCTAGCTTTCTAGTTTGCTCTTTAATTTTGATTGAGTATAAGCAGGCAAATCACTTTTGGAGATGAAAAGAAGCAAGCCAATCTCGACTTGCTTTTTAAGTTTATTTTTTACCTGACTTGTCCATATTCCAGAAGTCTGTCACGGCTCCGCGTGAAGCAGATGATACGATATGGGCGTATTTACCAAGGACACCACGACTGTAAAGCGGTGGCAAGGTTGTTTCTGCCTTGCGTTTTTCAAGTTCTTCTTCGGATACGGCCATGGAAATTTCTTTGGTATCTTGGTCAACCGTAACGATATCGCCTGTACGGAGGTAAGCAATTGGTCCACCATCCTGAGCTTCAGGAGCGATATGTCCAACAACCAGACCATAAGTACCACCAGAGAAACGACCATCCGTCAAGAGGGCAACCTTATCTCCCTGACCTTTACCAACGATCATTGATGAAAGTGACAGCATCTCAGGCATACCAGGACCACCTTTAGGTCCAACGAAACGAACAACGACTACATCGCCATCAACGATTTCATCTGTCAGAACGGCCTGAATCGCATCTTCTTCTGAGTCAAAGACCTTAGCTGGACCAACGTGACGACGCACTTTAACACCTGATACTTTAGCAACCGCACCATCAGGGGCAAGGTTCCCGTTCAAGATGATAAGCGGACCGTCTGCACGTTTTGGATTTTCAAGTGGCATGATAACTTTTTGACCTGGTGTAAGGTCTGCAAAGTCAGCCAAGTTTTCAGCTACAGTCTTACCAGTACATGTAATGCGGTCTCCATGAAGGAAACCATTTGCCAAGAGGTATCTCATAACCGCAGGCACACCACCGACTTCATAGAGGTCTTGGAAGACATACTGACCAGATGGTTTCAAGTCGGCCAAGTGAGGCACACGCTCTTGGATCGTATTGAAGTCCTCAAGTGACAAGTCAACATTGGCAGCATGGGCAATGGCAAGCAAGTGAAGAGTGGCGTTTGTAGAACCACCGAGAGCCATAGTTACAGTGATGGCATCTTCAAAGGCTTCACGAGTCAAGATGTCTGATGGTTTGAGACCGAGCTCCAACATCTTAACAACAGCACGTCCTGCTGCTTCAATGTCTTCTTTCTTGTCAGCTGATTCAGCTGGGTGAGATGAAGAGCCTGGCAAACTCATACCTAGAACTTCAATAGCAGTCGCCATGGTATTAGCAGTATACATACCACCACAGCCACCAGGTCCAGGGCAGGCATTACATTCAAGACGTTTCACGTCCTCAGCTGTCATGTCACCGTGGTTCCATTTTCCGATACCCTCAAAGACAGAAACCAAGTCAATATCTTTACCATCAAGATTTCCCGGTGCAATGGTTCCACCATAGGCGAAAATAGCTGGGATATCCATATTGGCAATGGCAATCATAGAACCAGGCATGTTCTTGTCACAACCACCGATAGCGACGAAGGCATCCACGTTGTGGCCTCCCATAGCCGCCTCGATAGAATCTGCAATGATATCACGAGATGTCAAAGAGAAGCGCATACCAGGCGTCCCCATGGCAATCCCGTCCGCTACAGTGATAGTTCCAAACTGCACAGGCCAAGCACCTGCAGATTTGACACCTTCTTTAGCCAATTTCCCAAAATCATGCAAGTGGATGTTACATGGTGTATTTTCCGCCCAAGTCGAAATAACCCCCACAATCGGTGTTTCAAAGTCCTTATCTGTCATACCAGTCGCACGAAGCATGGCACGGTTTGGTGATTTTACCATACTGTCATAAATGCTACTGCGGTGACGTTTATCTAATTCAGTCATTTGTTCCCTCCCATTTCAGTTTTTACTATTATAGCACATTTTAAAAACAATGAACAGAAGAAAATTCTTGAATTTTCAGAAAATTTCGATTAATTCAATTGATGACCTTTTAATTTTTTCATCTTTTTTTGTCAAGTAACTTTACTTTACAAAAAAAATGTGTTATCCTAGTATGGTTGATGAAAATCAGTAGATTGAATCGAATATAAATACCTAAAGGAGAAATCAAAATGGCAGTACCTGCACGTCGCACTTCAAAAGCGAAGAAAAACAAACGTCGTACACACTACAAAGTAACAGCTCCATCTGTAAACTTTGACGAAACTACTGGAGATTACTCACGTTCTCACCGCGTATCACTTAAAGGATACTACAAAGGACGTAAAATCGCTAAAGCTGCATCAGCTGAATAATAGAAGGGAGATACCATGCGCGTAAATATTACACTTGAACACAAAGAATCTGGTGAACGCTTGTACCTTACTTCTAAAAACAAACGTAACACTCCAGACCGTCTTCAATTGAAGAAATACTCACCAAAACTTCGCAAACACGTTGTGTTTACAGAAGTGAAGTAAGCATTCAATACGAATCAATACAAAAGAAAAACGCTGATTCAAGCGTTTTTTCTTTTTGTTAATTTCAGTACATTACAATAAAAATCAACCGAATGACTACATTATTGATAATATTTGTTAAGCCATCAAAAGTAATTAACATTTCATAGCGAGTAATCCTATTTAAACTTGTCTCACTATCTATTTTTTCTTATCTCTGTGTTATAATAAAATAGATTTTAAATCCATCTATTTTATTATTGAAAATTCTACATTTTTCAATTGAATTTTGATTACAAATATTCGCGTGATTTTCGCGTGATTTTCGCGTGAATATTTTAAAATATATCTTAGAAATACGATGAAATCAAAGATTTTAATTATCTATCAAATTTACTTTTTCGCGTGACAATCATTTAAAAAAATAAATTTAAGCAACATTATATTTTAGGAAGGAAAAATATGGACTTAAAATTTGAAGGGGTTGATTTAGAATACAAAAAAGCCAAAAACGATCTTCCAGAGTCTTTCTGGGAAACCTACTCAGCATTTGCAAATACAAATGGCGGGAAAATAATTCTCGGGATAGACGAAAAAAATATTGACCCCTACCAAGGAGTCAATAATCCTCAAAAAATACGAGACAATTTATTCGCTTTAGTCGCAAACAAACAAAAAGTTAGTTGTAACTTACTTACCGATAATGACATTGAATACATTGACATTCCAGGTAAAAATAAACAACTCATGGTAATCACTGTAAGAGAAGCGAATCCTCACCAAAAACCCGTCCATCTAAAAAATGATTATCGTGAGTCATATAAAAGATTAGGTGAAGGCGATGTTCGACTTGATAAAGAAGAACTTAAATATCTGATGACTAGTTCTCATGATGATATTGATAGTGAGTTACTTAATAATTTTGACGAAAATGATTTAAATTTAGATACAATAGAACATTACAAGCAATTATTAATTGAACTTACTGGTAATACAAAATATAATAGCATTTCGTTGAGAGATTTTCTAATCGAAATTGGTGTATTTAAAAAAGACAGGATTGATAATACATATAAATTAACCGCAGGAGGACTAATATTTTTTGGAAAGTACAATTCTATCATTTCTCGTTATCCCAAATTTCAATTAGACTATTTTGAAAAAGATACCTCCCTTTCAACTAGGTGGAACGATAGAATTTCAACAGGGGATATGATGTACCCTGATTTAAACATGTTTGATTTTTTCAATTTAGCATATAAGAAATTAACTACTACAACAAATGATAGATTTGAGTTTAATAACGAATCTGCCCACCGTTTACCATTCAAGAAAGACCTATCTGAATCTATACGTGAAGCTTTAGTAAACTGCTTAATGCATGCTTACTATGACTTTGATTCTCCTATAGTTATTACAGCTTATCAAGACTTCTATGAATTTAAAAATCCAGGTAAGATGAAAATTTCTATTCCCGAATTTATACATGGCGGAACTTCCAAAACGCGAAATAGTACAATCTCTTCATTATTCCGTAGAATTGGGATGTCCGAAAAAGCTGGATCAGGTGGACCAAAAATTTTTGATATTTCCGAAAAATATAAACTAAAAATCCCTGAGGTAAGCACTACCTTTGATAGTACTGTTGTTACAATCTGGAAAGTAGACTTATTGTCTTCTTATGCGGATACATCAGATAATGAAAAGATAATACTTGAATATATCATTAAAAATGGTAGTATTACTAAAAATGATGTCCTCGAAAATTCTCTCATGACTGAGTATAAATTTAGAGAAAATTTGAAATCTCTACAAAATAAAAAGTATATTGAGATAGAAGGTAAGGGACGATCTACAAGATATGTTCTCCCTAAAAGCTCAACTGAACAATACCACATCATTAAACAACAAATCAAAAATCTTGGAGATTTCATGACTAAATATTAAATATTTTATTTTCATTCCTAAAAATTTTTGAAATAATATGGTCTTTTCCCAAATTTGCGGAAACCAAAACGCAGGCTCAAGTGAACTGACCGTCCTGCGTTTTTTCATTCTTCCCCTACTCTCTAAATCTCATTCAACTTTTCGAGATAGGCGGTTAATTCTGCTTGGGCTTCTGGTGTTGTGCCTACTAGCTGGCTGCGCATGTGTGCGAGTCTGGCTTCTACCTCCCCAATCTCTTTATCAATCTCTGCGAGCTGGTCGGCGAGGTCGGCGAGGGGAACAACTGGTTCTTCCTCAAAGGTATCGACATAGCGTGGAATGTTGAGGTTGTAGTCATTTTCGACAATCTCTTCAAAGCTGGCTAGATGGGCGAACTTCTCGACATTCTCGCGTTTTTGATAGGTCTCCAAAATCTTGGCAATATGGTCTTCGGTCATATTGTTTTGATTTTTCCCTTTTTCAAACTCTTTTGAGGCATCGATAAAGAAGACATCCTTATTGGTGCGATTCTTTTTAAGGATAATAATGGTTGTCGGGATAGAGGTATTATAGAAGATATTTGCTGGCAAGCCGATAACTGTATCAATAGCCCCTTCTTCTAGCAGGTGCTGGCGAATCTTTTGCTCGGCTGCTCCTCGAAAGAGGACTCCGTGAGGAAGGACAATGGCCATGACACCATTATGCTTGAGGTGGTAAAAACCGTGAAGGAGGAAAGCAAAATCTGCTTTGGACTTAGGTGCCAGAACTCCATAACTTGAAAAGCGAGGATCTTGCAGGAATCCACTATCTGCTGACCACTTCAGTGAGTAGGGTGGGTTCATCAAAACTCCATCAAAGTCTGTCGGCTCGGTAGTCGGCCAATCTTCGTCTAGGGTATCGTGATTGCTGAGGTGATAGTTCTCAATCGCAACCCCATGAAGCATCATATTCATACGAGCAAGGTTGAAGGTCGAAGTAATCAACTCTTGACCGTAGTAAGAAATCGTCGAAGCTTCCTTACTATAGCGCTTGGCATTGAGCAAGAGAGATCCAGAACCCATGGTCGGGTCGTAAACCGACATCCCTTTTTGATGTTCACGCCCTGCAAAGACAATCTGAGTCATGAGGTGAGAGACTGCTTGAGGTGTATAGAATTCTCCAGCTTTTTTCCCAGAATCACTGGCAAATTGGCCTATCAAGTACTCATAAGCATCACCCAAGATATCACCAGCATGACCAGAGACATTAAGATCGTTGAGCTGTTTCATAACCTCAGAGATGGTCTTGTTTTGCTTTTGTGGGGTGTTGCCTAGCTTTTTAGCATAGAGGTCAATATCTTCGAAAAGATTTTCAAATTTTTCATTGGCCTGCTCGATATCACGGAAACTTTGGGCTAGAGATTCTAGCTGGAAGGTGCCTTCGTGGATAGACTGAACCAGCTTGGTAAAGGTCAGAGAAGGCTCAATCACATAGCCCAGCTCGTCATTTAAGACCTCGATGAGGTCTTCACGGACATCCGCATCCGCAAAGTTTTCCTCGTAGAGAAGCTGCGCTTGCTGGAAGGACTCAAAGGTCTCGTCCAAGTTATCACAGACGGCTTGGAGGATGTTGTCGGATAGGTACTTGTAGAATATCAGTCCCAATAGGTAGGACTTGTATTCATTGGCCTCCATCTGGCCACGCAGGATATCTGCCGCATTCCAGAGGGATTGGTAGAGTTCTCTTGATAAATCTGTTTGTGACATAGGGTCTCCTATTCATTTCACCTTTCATTCGTTTGGTGTAGCTTTTTACAGTCTTGGTATCTTTCTGAATTGAACACGACCTAAAAGCTGGGTAAAAAAGATAAACTGTCTGGTCTTCATCGAAGACTGTCCCAGTTTCCTATTTTTACTGGGCTTTGTGAGGTCTGAGTATCTTAGATAAACATTTTTCTGAGTAGAGTTTGTTTGCTTTCTTTGAATTGGTTGACTTTTTCCTCTTGCTTGGCAATGGCCTTATCTAGGTCTTGGAAGAAAGAACCGATGGCTTCTTGTTCAGGGAGGGAGGGGAAGTAAACACTAAAATTTTCTACAGATGACCTAGAGATATTTAACTGAGACATCCCTGCACCTTGAGATTTAAAATAATATTGATTTGAGTTGATATATGAGTACAGAAACTCTGAATTTGAATTGAGTCGTGGTCTTAGCAATGCAACCCTCTGATTTAGGACAAATTTATTACTTTCAGGTATAATAGCAACTCTTCCAAGTAGATTCCCATGAGCCACATCACTTAGCACCATGACTAAATCTCCTTTTTCAAGTGTTTCATCAGCTTTGTCAATAAACTTACCAGAGTGCTTTAATCCACCATCT
This sequence comes from Streptococcus mitis, assembly GCF_001074635.1. GTDB lineage: Bacteria > Bacillota > Bacilli > Lactobacillales > Streptococcaceae > Streptococcus > Streptococcus mitis_E. The sequence continues at coordinate 27,139 of NZ_JUQO01000065.1, read as the reverse complement.
ATACTAATTGAATTTAAATTAATTAATTCGTAACTACCAGAATCAGATTGTCTATCCTCATATCCTTTACCATTTTTATAATCTGCACTTTCCCCCAACTTCACTTCCTTCCACTCATCTTCAAATCCTGCGAAGCGAAGGGCTGGTTTGGTTTGTCCTTTGGCTGGGAAGAGGAATTTGAGGTAGGTTTTCTTCTGCTCTTTGAGCACCTCTAACTTACGCTGTTGAAGGCTAATAAGCTGGTCAATATCTTGGAAGAAAGAACCAATAGCAGTTTGCTCGGGGAGGGAGGGGAAAATGACATCACCTTTTAAAACATTTTCATCAGTAACTTTCATGTCATTTTTTGCTCCTTTATTAACTAATGGTTTCAAATATTTATTTAATCTTAAATTGTCATCAAAATAATACTCCACAAATATTCCATTTGAACCATTATTAACTTTATAAATAGCATACAATGTGGAAACAATTCCATTTTTACCATGGTTAGTTTTTATAATCCCATACGGATTAGCTTTTAAAGGACTCTTTGTATAAACAACATCTCCAGTTTCTACAATACCATACGGTAAGACAGAAGCACCTGCAAATGACCTACCTTGAAACTTAATCTGATTAACAATCCCATAATCACCCGAAACAGATAAAACATCACTTTTATCATACTCACCATCTACATTTCTATTTTTTGAAACAGTAAGGTAAGCCCCCAACTTTTTCTGCTCCCAAGATTCAGTATATCCCGCAAAGCGATAACTTGGTTGTTTTGTCATATTACTCCCTTTCTATTACTCCATTTTCTTATTTCTACACTTTAGATTTTCTCTTTTGATTTCTATTCTTCAATTTTGCCTATTTTAAAACAATAGATAGGATGATTTGACAAGATAGAGTTAAACACCTAGCAAATAAGAAGAATCAAATAAGCATTTTATCTCCCCCTCAGCGGTAAGATATCCTCTGAAATCATGCGCATATAGTCCTCTTTGAGGGCTTTTTTGTATTTGAGTTTTGGTAGTGCCTTGTCTCCGTGGGCTTCCTTATAGGCCAGATAGTCCTGAGACTCGGTGATGGCTTTTTCGCCATTTTGCTTGTCTCGTCCGATGCGGTAGTTATCCACTACGAACTGGAGTTCATCCTCTCCTATCTGCCAATAATCTGCCGTTTCACGAATCTTTTTCTGGGTTGTTAGCTCAATCATCTCATCCAACTTATGGGTTACAGACTGCCCCTGATAGCTCTTAGCATCTGCTTGGACATTCTGCCAGAGTTTGGAGATGAGGCTGGATAACTTGGGATTGGATTTGTTCAAATCTTCGATATAGTTATCTACCAGACTCTTTTCCTTTTTACCGATAAGGTTTCCCCGATTTTCAATCATGTTTTGGATGAGAGAGAGGATATAGTGATAGTTTATCTCGTCGGTGCGGATGGATTCGAGCTCATACTCTATATCCAGCAGAACGCCTTCCTCTTCTTGGTCTTCTTTTCTGCGTCTGCGGAGTTCTTCGATGACATTTTGATATTGGCCGGCAAAGTTCTCGATGTCCTCTAGGCTGAGACCAATCTCTCTGAGGATGACTTTCTCATCATAGTCAGAATAGACTTGTATAGAGGATAGGAGCTTGTCAAATTCTTGGAAGGCCTTAGCAAAGCGTTTTAATTCTGCATCTGTCGCTGTATCCAAATCAGGCACCTGCTCTGGACTTGGAGCAATAGCCAGTAGTTGATGAACCTTCTCCAGAAACTTGGCCTTCTCCTCCTGCCATTCTGGGGCTAAGACACTGGTTTCGCCACCATTTGAGTAAAGGCTCAGAGCTTCATCCACTTTTTCTTTAAAGCGGTCAGGCGTTTGGAAAGTAACGATTTGACCGAATTTCTTGCCTTCATCAAAGAGGCGATTGGTTCGTGAAAAGGCCTGAATGATGTGCTGGGGTTTCATGGGCTGACGATCCATGAACAGGGTCGATAGGCAAGGGGCATCAAAGCCTGTCAACAAGCGGTCCACAACGATAACCAGGTCCAACTGCTCCTCACGGAAGGCAAAGCGTTCTTTCTTACGAGCCAGACGGTCGTTGAGGTCACTATTGTAGGAAGCAATGGTTGCTAGGCTAAAGTGGGTACCAAACATGGCATTGTAGTCTTCTAAACTCTCCTCCATGTAGGCTTGGTTGACATAGGAGTCTGCTTCATTTTCTGTCACTGAGTAAGTAGTAGCAACCTTAGGAAAGTCTGGCAAAATCTTTTTAACATTTTCCGAGATGCTTAGAGACTTTTCTCCATTTTTGACTTGCTTAATCAGGTTATAATAGGCCTGTGCACGGGCAATACTTTTGACGGTCAAAATGGCTTCATAGGTTTTTCCTACCCCATTTTGGAAACCGAGTTTGCGTCTTGAGCGATTGAGAATGGCATCTAATACAGCAAGCATGTGGCCTTCGTCATCATAACGCTCCTCGTCAATCTCATCTTCTGCCCAACCAGGCATGGTTGTCTGATACTCTACATTAAAGCCAAGAACCGCCTTGTCATGAATGGCTTCTTTGACGGTATATTGGTGGAGGCAGTCACCATACTGCTCTTCGGTCGTCTGAGCAAGGTCTCCTTTTTGTTCACGTTTATTTTCTGTAAAGATAGGCGTTCCTGTAAACCCATACCAGAGAGAATTTGTAAAGAAATGCTCTAGGTGGCGCTGGCGTTCAGGAGTCACTGCGCGATGGCATTCATCGACGACAAAGGCTAGTTTGAGTTGTTTGATACGATTGTAAACCTTTTGGTGACGCCCTTCATCAAACTGGCGAATCATAGCATTGATTTTCTGGATGGTCGTCACAACGACACGGCGGTCATCAGAAGCCAGATTTTTAACCAATTCCTGTGTATCATCAGTCTCGTCGATATCAATCATATCGTTCTCTGCGTAAGACTGAAAAGAACTGGTCGTCTGCTGGTCGAGGTCTGTCCTATCAATCACAAAGATTGTCTTCTCAATGGATGGTATCTGGAGCAGATTGCGAGAAACTTTATAAGAGGTCAGGGTCTTGCCTGAACCAGTCGTATGCCAAATATAGCCCGACTGGCGCTGGCGACTGGCTTCACGGATAGCCTCAATGGCATGTACCTGATAGGGGCGCAATAAAATCAAGGCCTTCTTGTCATCATCAATGACAGAATACTGCATGACCATCTCGTGGGCTCTCGGTATCGACAAGACAGACTCTGCAAAGTCAAATAGTTGAGGTTGAGGTCTATTTTCACTATCCACCCACTTGGTCAAGAAGCGTTCATTTAGCTTGTTGGCTTTGGCAGCTGCGATGTAGCGAGTGTCTGTGACATTAGAGACGACAAACATCTGAAGGCTTGAAAAAATACCTCTGAACTGTCCTTCTTGGTCGTATTTCTTAATCTGACGGAAGGCATCCATATAAGGATGAGAACGGCTTTTTAGTTCGATTTGAATCATGGGCAGACCATTGATTAACAAAGTCACATCCCCACGGCGCTGGCGAATCCCTTCTCCGCCTGTGATGACTTGGTTGACAACCTCATAGCTGGATTTGCCACCAGCGACATTGTTTCTCCACAAGACTTCCAATCGAATGGTGCCTAAACTAGCATCTTCACGTTGAACCTGCACCTTGGCAATGCCATTTTCCCCTGCTATCCACTTGGCTGCTTCGTAGAAGTTGACGAAATTGAGTTGGTTTTTGATTTGATTTTTCTCTGAATTTGTAAGGGGATGGTCTTGCAAAATGCGGACATTATTGGCTTCCAGCTTGGCAAAAAAGTTTCCCCATAGGAGGTCTTCTGTATTTAACTCAGGTCGATACACCCATTGACTTTCTCCCTTTGTCAGCTGGTTGATTAAATCTCGCTCGATAGCCAATTCCTGTTTGGTTTTGGCTTTGCCTGCTACAGGGATAGCAGTCTCGTCTTTAGGAGAGAGTCTCTGGCTGATATGGAAATCCTGCAAGGCTGCTTGATTGAGATATTGCAATTTTTTGAGAAGATCTTGCTCCGTCCCTTTTATAGCTTGATAGCCTGCTGTCAATTCTTTATCTGCATCTAGGTAGTGATGCGGGTTCTTCTTTATTTGGATATAGCCCTGCACCAAATCTTCTAAACGTCCCAGCTGAATAGCAAGCTGGTTCTGGAGTTCCTGAGAATTGCTTCCAGATGCTTCTTTCTGGTTGATAGCTTCTAGGTATTCTACGATGGCAGCATAACTAGGCTGTAACTCAGGTGCTGAAACGATGAGTTCTTGTTCTAATTCTTTTGATAAAGTGTACATCATGTCCATCCTCCACTTCTATTCAGCAAAAAGCCTACCAAGGAAATTGGCAGGTTTTGAAAATGGGCACGAGGACACGAATATAGCTCTCTGCATGGGACTTGTTTGCTTAACCATAGGGACTCTTCCTTTTCATTCATCCAAGGCGTTGCGACATCGAAAAAACAGCGCCTTTACTTCCTTCCATTGTATCATAAAAGACTAGTAATAAAAAGGTTTTCTAGGGCATTCTCTCTAAATCTGGCAATAATCCCCTGACCTTCAAACTTCTACTAAAACAAGCAAAATCCCCTGCAAATCTACATTACAAGGGACTTGTGTGTTATTCTTGTACTTCTTTCTGAGCGGCCTTTCCTTGGTCTAGAAGGGCTTGGACGATTTTCTCATCGCGTAGCTTGACAGAATCGTTGATCATTTCTGCGGACTTGACGATGGTTGTTTCTAGTTGGGCACGTTTCTGGCGTCCCAATTCAATGGCAGCAACGATACCTTGGTTTTGTGCAACCAGACTTTCAGCCAGTTTGGTAACAGATTCGACAGCGACTGTCGGGCTTTGTGCAATTCTCTCCATCTGCGGAATCACTTCCTTACTGGTTTCAGCTAGCATCTGAAGGGCAGCATTATTGGCATTGACAATGGCATCTGCCACGACACCTGATTTCATTGATTGTTGCAAAATACCCAGTTGGGCAATAGAAAGCTTCATTGTTGGAATCGTATTGCGACGAAGCATGCCCAATTTTTGGCGCATATCAGATGACACCTTCACCAGATTGCGCATCTGAGGTGTTGTTGCCCAGGCAACATAGAGACGGCTGACATACTCTGTGTGTTGTTGTTCAAGGGTATTGACCACTTCAGCCATGCGGGCCAATTCTTGTGATTTGGTTTGGTATTCTACCGTACTTGTATCGAGTTGGTCAGCTTGAGCTTTCAGTTCTGCAGCGCGATTACCAGCTTCTGTCTGGCTGGCTTCGATAAAGGAAATCACTCCCACTAGATTTTCAATGGATTTGGTATTGTCCTCAATCAACATCTCAGCAGAGACGATATTTCGAGCTAGCACATCTTCTTGCTTGACCACTGCGGCAGCCATGCCATCCAGCTTTTGCTCCACTGTTTTTGAGTCAAAGTAAAATTCCTGTAGGGTATTCTTGCTCTTGTTAAACAAGCGTTGCAAAAAGTTTGGCTTCTCTTCTAACTCAGCAATTTCAGCGTTCTTGTATTTGACGACAAAGCCTTGCAACTCACGGTTGGTATTCTTGAGTAAGTCATCCACTTGGGGAATCTGCAGTTTCTTTTGTTCTGACAAGATATGATTGACTGTATTGTTCACACCTTCTACAGCAGATTGTCCAAAATCTAAGAGAGCATTTTGATTGGTGACAAACTGGTCTACTAACTGAGGCACGTGCGCCTTGATTCCTTCTTGCTGCTCAGGGCTCAACTTTTCAAGGAAGGTCAAGGTCTTGTCCGAGCCAGTATTGGTCTCGATGATTTGGGTTGTTTTATCCACCTTAGCTACCGTATTATTGGCAATCTGGTCAATATCAAAATTAAATTCTGTCATGGTTACTCCTTTGTTTCTAACCTATTCTTTACGATCTTTTTCTAGGATACGCAAACTGATATCAAAATCACGCATATCTGTTTCATTGAGTTCTCTCAAAACTTGGTCAAGCTCAAGGTCAAATTGTTCGATAGCTGCTTTAGCTTGTTGCAAACGTTCTTCTGCTCGATTATAGTTCTTCGGATTGGCCTTAATCTTTAAATAGCCTTCCAGAATCGTTTGGAATTTCTCCATTTTCAAACTATGAATGGCCGTCAATTCTTCCTTATCCCCTTCAGCAGAGGTAGCAATCTTGTCTAAAATAGCCTGATGGTCAACGGCAATATTGGCCAAGGTCTGGGACAATTCTGGAGCTAATTCCTCTGGTTCCGCATTTTCAAGATCTACCTGACTTTCTCTATCCAAACGTTCTAGCTGAACATCGATATTTGCCCTTACTGTACGAACCTTTTTATCAATACGATTATAGACATCAGCATCGATATAGGACTTGAGACGATCCGCCTCCTGATGGATTTCCCGCAGTTCGATTAATACTTGATTGGCCAGACTCTTATAGGAATCTGAGCCTTTTTCTACTAAAGTTCCCTCTAATTGCTGAATATCCTTGTCCGCCTGACGAATCCGAGCTTTTAAAAGCTCAATCCGATCATCGAGCGAACGATCCTGCAAAAGAGGATAGCGCCAACGTTTATAGAGGCGATAACCACCATAGCCTAGCAGTACACAAGCCGCAAGCGGAAGAGCATATTGAACCAAAAGGCCCAATAAGAACAAGAAGCCCCAAAAATAGAGACAGCCTTTCCAAAAACCATTACCCGATTTCATAAACATTCCTTATTTTCAATTTATAAGTCTATTTTAGCACAAAAGAGCAAAATGAGGGCGGAAATCCCCTAGAAAAGAGTTGATTTCTTTGCTGTAGAATGGAAGCTAGTAGCGCGTGGGCTAATTTCAGTAAAGCGGACTCAAATCATAAACACACTCTGAGGAATATCAAAACAAAAGCTTGAAATATCGAAAGGGTTGTGTTAGAATGAGAGCATAAAGGGAAAATAATGCTTCTAGCATATATAACTAAAAACCCCCACCGTGCCACCAATGGGGGTTTTTGCTACCCTCTAAAAGGGTTAAATGCTACTTGCTACGTCTCTTTATCCATAGCTTGAAAAGCTCAGATAGTACGTTAACAAGTAACGGAGCTAGAAAAAGGGAAAGTAACTCTAGCATACATAACACCTCCCTTCATTAAACTGAGGAGGCCAAAATATTATATCATCAATATCGCGTCATTCTTGGAATAGATAGACTTAGATACACAAATAACCTTACTAGCAAATCTCTGAACAAACCCAGAAATCAACGTTTTAAGACAAAGCAAAAAGCCCATAGATTCGTAGCTAAGGGCTGATTCACTTGCAAGGATAGGCAGGACTGTCGGGGCTCCTGCATTTCTCGACCCACTATACGTGGCGCGTTGGTGACAGATTCTCAACCTCTATCCTTCATATCTTCATTATATCACTTTTTTCTCAACTTTCAATTCGTGTGCCTATCTTTTCTCTAGTGTCCTTCAACCATATTGCACTTCCGCCTCACTCATGATTTCCAGCAAAGTTTTCCCTTTAATCTGTAAAGAAATTAACTCATCGAAAGAAGATGCTCTATATTCGTTGTCCGCAACAATAACAACAATGTCATAAACAGAATTAGGAAAAATACCACATACTTGACCATTATAATCAAAAGAAGCGTCCCAACCATTGTCATACAATGCTCGTAAATCATCAAATATCGCCATAATATATCTTGATTCTCCTATATAAGATATTCCATAACTTATCCAAAGCCATACGAAAACTTATCTGGCAATTCTTTTCCTAACTTAATACTTTTAGTCAAAGTATCTTTGACAAATGAAGTAAATTGCCCTAAATCATCTCCAACATAGCTATATTCCAAAGTAATTTTATCGATAGTTGCAATACCTTTACAACCTCCACTCACAATAGAATACTGCCTTTTAGAGACTCCATCTTCTATTTTGTACATCGTAATAATTTGTTTATCAATCTTTATCATTTTATATTTATTGTAAAATAAGGCACTGGAACTATTCTTGACTCTCAAAAATATAATTGCAACAAGGTATCAAAATCGTCTTTGAAAACATTTTGACTATTTTGCTTTATTTGCTCAATGATTTTATCCTTTTTATCTCTGTCCAAAGGGAGTGTTTCAAACGCTTCTTCTTTTACTAAAAATTCACCATTTTCTCCCTGGAATTCTTTTGTAATTTTTCTAATATAGCTCTCGAAATCGATAGATTGAAGCTCTTCGTCGTTTATGTTATCTTCAATCGCATCTAGTAACAAACTAATTGAAATTTTAATCATCTTTAAATACCTTTATTTTCTATTAGCCTTATTTCCAAAAAGCCAAATATAAATAGATTGCTTATAATTTCCTGTCTGAGAAAAAATCTCTCCAAAAAGGATTTTCACTATCAAAAATTTCAACCTCTTCTTCAGTCATATTATAAGGATAGTCCTCAAATAAGTTGTAAATTTTTTTCCGATCAAAGCTCAATAGATGTTCTCCTATAGAATCTATTTTATCAATCCACCATATTTTTGACTCTTCAGTCTCTTTGTAAAAATCACTGTATCCTTCAAGAAAAGATTCTGCTGTAACGGAGTCACATATCCCATCTAGCAACTCTAAATCATCGCATTCATTCTCATTAAAATCTGTCATTATTCTGACTTTTCCTATCATTTCTTATATGTCTTTTATTAAAAAGACTAGATTCTTACTACAATTTCTAATTGATCCGTTAAGCTTCGCTATCCAATCTCCTAAATACCGCCTCTTTATTCATCAAGTCATCCTCTGTGTAATCGATTGTAAAAGTATCTAAACTAAAGATAGATTTAGGTGGAGTTGAACAAATCATAGGAACACTACGCACCCTATACTCTTTTTCTCCGATTCTTACAAAATGATTGATTTTCAAATCTGAAAAATCAGGATTCTCAACAGTAATCGAAACAAGACGATTCGCAATTTTATAAACAGCACATATCTTATTTTTCGTGTTTAACTTATCCATAATTTTTATTTCAATACTTATGGTCTGAGTAATCAAAACCAATTTTAGATTTATTTGATACTATCAAATAAATCTAAAATGGATTGTGGAGTGTCATTCTTAAATGATACAGAAGGTTTATCTTGGTCTGGATAAACTTGGTCAATCCACTTATGAATTTGATTATAAAAAATCAACAGCTCTTTGCTTGGTGGTATCATCATATCTAAAACGAAACCTCCTTTACTTTAAATTCATTATAAACTTTCCTATCCTAATATTCAATCAACAAGATACCATTACAATAGCTTTTTAGCTTCTTTTCTACTTCGTCAGTGGTCAAGCTGCTACTCCTTTATGATATAATTAGTTTAAAGAGAAGTGATGTAGAAATGATAGTGTCGCTACGCAACTTCATAGTATGAGATGACGGGACAGGCACACCGTCCACTACTCTTGAGCGCTTAGATTTTTCTAAGTGCTTTTTTTTGCATTTTCTCGGCGTTCGCTCTTGGTTCAAGTCCATTCTCCATACTATTTGATAAGGAATTAAGGCAAGTTATTGCTTTGCTTATCTGCTTATCATTTTGTAAACATCAAATTTAAAATGATAGACTTTTAAACTTCTCTAATTTCCTCAATACCCAAACAATAAAACACTAGCAACTCGTTTAAACACACGTTTCAAACATGCTGGTGTACCTGATATTAGTTTCCACGGTTTCCGACACACTCACGCTACAATCATGCTATACGCTGGCATAGAAGCCAAAGACTTACAATACAGATTAGGTCACTCTAATATCTCTATGACTTTAAACACTTATGTCCATGCTACCAAAGAGGGAGCAAAAAAAGCCGTCTCAATCTTTGAATCGGCTATTAGTAATTTATAAATAATAAGGGTGTCCCATTTTGGGGCTACCCTCTTACTATACCTAAAATTAGTTAAGGGTAACTAAAAGGGTAGTAAAAACAAAAAAAGCACTAAGGGAAAGCGCCCCAAAGTGCTTAATATCAAGGCTTTACAGCCTATCTTATTTAATAAAATATTACAACATTTTGTTGTAGAATTCAACGACAAGTGCTTCGTTGATTTCTGGGTTGATTTCGTCGCGTTCTGGCAAGCGAGTCAATGAACCTTCCAATTTTTCAGCGTCGAATGATACGAATGCTGGACGTCCAAGAGTAGCTTCTACTGCTTCAAGGATAGCTGGAACTTTCAATGATTTTTCACGAACTGAGATCACTTGACCTGGAGTTACGCGGTATGATGGGATATCAACGCGTTTTCCGTCAACAAGGATGTGACCGTGGTTTACGAATTGACGAGCTTGACGACGAGTAGTCGCAAGACCAAGACGGTAAACAACGTTATCCAAACGACGTTCCAAAAGAAGCATGAAGTTGAAACCTAAGATTCCGCCTTTAATTTTTGTAGCTTGTACGAACAAGTTACGGAATTGTTTTTCACCTACACCGTAAGTGAAACGAAGTTTTTGTTTTTCAGCCAATTGCAAACCGTATTCTGACAATTTAGAACGGTTGTTTGGTCCGTGTTGTCCTGGTACGTAGTTACGACGTGCCAATTCTTTACCTGTACCTGTAAGTGAAAGGCCAAGGCGACGAGCTTGTTTCCAAGATGGTCCTGTATAACGTGACATGTGAATGTCCTCCTGATATAAATAATATTTCGGTGGAAATAGTCACTTAGAAAGCCCTGATTCGTGCAGATGCCCTTCGCCTAAACAGCCAAGGTTACTTATCATAAGACACCTGTTGACGAGCTTCATGCTTTCCTGCTGATATTTCGCACAAAATCCATTCTACCATGAATGGCTGGATTTGTAAAGGGGTTTTAAGCTTTATTTTCATTGCCAGAAAGGTTTAGAACGAGGGTAAAGGTGCTTCCTAGACCGTACTGGCTGCTGACTGTAATTTCTCCACCCAATTGATGGGCCAATTCACGCGCAATCGCAAGCCCTAAGCCATGACCACCTGTTTTCATGTTACGCGAAGTCTCTACACGATAAAGGCGTTTGAAAATATTCTCCAAATCCTCTGGGGCAATCCCCTGTCCCTCATCTGTCACACTGATTGAAAGACGGCTATTTTCCAGCTTAGCCACCACTTCCAGCTTGGTTCCTGGAGCTGAGTATTTAAAAGCGTTATTGACCAGATTAACCAAGATACGAGAAAGTTTGGCATAATCTCCCTCAATCCGGGCAGACTCTGGAATTACCTGCAAATGGACATCTCGCTCTTCCTGCTCAATCAAGAACTGAAATTCACTCATGCACTCAATCAAGAGCTGGTCCAGAAAAATGCTGTCTTTGCTGGTCGTTTCGACCTGATTTCTAGCTGTGTTTAGAGTCAAAAAATTCAACTCCTCAACCAGTTTATTGAGTCTTTCTGTCTGGCGTCCAATGGTTGCTAGATAATGGTCCTGTTCTCCTTCCTTGATAACCCCATCCAAAATCCCTTCTACCGTCGCTTGGATCGAAGTGATAGGGGTCTTGATATCATGCGACAGCTGGGCAATCATCAAACCCTTTTCTCGCTCGCTTTCTTCCAAGGAATCAAAGGTGGCCTGCAAATCATGGGACATTTCATTGAAAGCTTGGCCTAATTGTTGAAATTCTACAGGGCCTTGAACCTCCAGATTTGATGGAAAGTCCTTGTCCGCTACTCGCTTGGCATGTTCCTTGAGTTTGCTCAATGAAGTAAAGACCGGTGATAAAAGAAAGAGACTAATCCCAGCACCGATAAAACTAGCCACGAGAGTCATACCCACTAGGAAATAAATTTCTCTTTCTTCAATTAGCATTCGCTGGATGGCCCAAAAAACCACGATAATCGTTAGGAGTGTTGAAATGATATACCCCACTAAAATATAACTTTTTAATTTCATTGACTACCTCGTGCTTTCTCAATTTTGTAGCCCAAGCCCCAGACGGTTTTGATGGTCGGTGTTTCTGCACTAGCATGTTTAGTCAACTCCTGTCTAAGAGCATGAATATGAACATTCAAGGTATTGGTATCATCCACATAGTCTTCCTGCCAGACCTTTTCATAGAGGTCTGTCTTAGAGAAAACCCGCTCTGGATTGCTGGCTAAAAGCCATAGAAGTTCGAAGGATTTGACTGTCAAATCAAGCGCCACATCTCCGACTTGGACCTCATGACTACCGTGATTCATCCGTAAATCCCCGAGACTGACGACTTCTGTCTCACCTCCACGATGAAGGCGACGCAAGATATTGTGGACACGCAAAACCAGCTCACGAGGGCTAAAGGGCTTGGCAATAAAGTCATCTGCCCCTAGGCTCAGGCCATAAATCTTGTCCTGCTCGCTAGTCTTAGCCGTGATAAAGAGAAAAGGCTGATCTGGAGATTGATACTGAACCTCACTAATCAAATCATAACCATCCATCCGAGGCATCATGATATCTGTAATAATCAAATCAATCGGTTTTCGCTTGAAGATTTCTAAGGCCTCTACTCCATCATGGGCCACCAAAACCTGATATCCTGCCTGAACCAGATAACGTTGATGAATATCTGTGATTTCTACCTCGTCGTCAACGAGTAAAATTGTCTTTCCCATCTGTCTCTCCTTTGAAAAAAACAGTGCTATACCACAATAGTATAACACTATTTTAATCTCTTTACGAACATTCTAAACGATATCTAGATTTTTCATATCCTAGATAGAAAGTCTGTAGCTAGACTAGTCATTTTCTTCTTTTTTAGCTTTCAAACCGAGTCCACCTAGCAGGCCAGCCAATGCTAATCCAAAGAATCCAATAGTAGCCATTGAGGTTTGGGCTTCACCAGTATATGGAAGCATGTCTTTTTGGTCTTTCATTTGATCAGCCGTCATTGGAGTTGACACCTTGTTATTAGATGCCATCTTGCCTTCATCAGGCATTTTGCTTGAGGCTGCTGGAACTTGATCCTGATCTTGTTTCATGCCTGGTGTTGCCATAGGCTGGCTAGTATTCATGGTTTTATCCTGCTCTTTGTTAGGCATCATCTTATCCTGACTAGCAGCTGGCATTTTAGATTTCATCTCATCTTGATTGGCACTAGGCATTTGAGCGTTCATCTTAGACGCATCTTGATGACTATTCATCATTGGAGCCGGCATAGCTGAACCATTAGAAGATGGGACGAAACCTGACTGCATCGGAATCAGAGACTGATGTCCATGCAAGTTTACTGTCAAATCCTTAGTCGCTACAAGATTGCTCAAGTCTGCCTTGCCGTCTTTCGCACCGTACACTTTGATAGTAGCTTTATAACTTTGAGTGCCGTTTTGTTTCAAGAGGTCTAATAAATCTTTGTCTGATTTACCTTGAGTTCCTGCCAAGTCTACTTCATAGAAGTAAAGACCTTTGCCCAATTTTTCTACTGGTGGAAGAGCTGGATTTTTTGCTGAACCGTTATCTGACCATGGAGCCTTGTCGGAGGCTTTCAAAATCAGACGAGTCAACATACCGTCACCAGCGAAGAATTCGTATGGAATGACTTGGTTGACACCAGCTGTGAATGGGCCTGGGAAGTTGGCTTTGTCCAAGTATGTAGCTGGAACATCTACTGTGTCTTTAGTGTTGTCGGCTACGCCTTTTTGCACTTCAGCTGGAGTAGTCAAGCCGTTCAAGTTGACATCCAATTCTTTTGTTGCTACGAGATTACTCAAATCTGCCTTGCCATCTTTCGCACCATATACCTTGATGGTAGCTTTATAACTTTGAGTACCGTTTTGTTTCAAGAGGTCTAGAAGCTCTTTATCTGATTTACCTTGGGTGCCGGCCAAGTCCACTTCGTAGAAGTAGAGGCCGTTGCCCAATTTTTCTACTGGTGGAAGAGCTGGATTTTTTGCTGAGCCGTTGTCTGACCATGGAGCCTTGTCTGAAGCCTTCAAGATAAGGCGAGTTAACATACCGTCACCAGCGAAGAATTCGTAAGGAATGACTTGGTTGACGCCGGCTGTGAATGGACCAGGGAAGTTGGCTTTGTCCAAGTAAGTAGCTGGGACATCTACTGTGTCTTTAGTGTTGTCGGCCACGCCTTTTTGCACTTCAGCTGGGGTAGTCAAGCCGTTCAAGTTGACATCCAAATCCTTAGTCGCTACAAGATTGCTCAAATCAGCCTTGCCATCTTTAGCACCGTACACTTTAATAGTAGCTTTATAACTTTGAGTGCCGTTTTGTTTCAAAAGGTCTAGAAGCTCTTTATCTGATTTGCCTTGGGTACCAGCCAAATCTACTTCATAGAAGTAGAGTCCTTTGCCCAATTTTTCTACTGGTGGAAGAGCAGGATTTTTAGCTGATCCGTTGTCTGACCATGGGGCTTTATCTGATACTTTCAAGATAAGGCGAGTTAACATACCGTCACCGGCGAAGAATTCATATGGAATAACTTGGTTGACACCGGCTGTGAATGGGCCTGGGAAGTTGGCCTTGTCCAAGTAAGTAGCTGGAACATCTACTGTGTCTTTAGTATTGTCAGCCACGCCTTTTTGCACTTCAGCTGGAGTAGTTAAGCCATTCAAGTTGACATCCAAATCCTTAGTCGCTACGATATTAGTCAAATCAGCCTTGCCATCTTTGGCACCGTACACCTTGATAGTTGCCTTGTAACTTTGAGTGCCATTTTGTTTCAAAAGGTCTAGAAGCTCTTTATCAGATTTACCTTGGGTACCTGCCAAGTCCACTTCATAGAAGTAGAGACCTTTGCCCAATTTTTCTACTGGTGGAAGAGCGGGGTTTTTAGCTGAACCATTGTCTGACCATGGGGCCTTGTCAGATGCTTTCAAGATAAGGCGGGTTAACATACCGTCACCAGCGAAGAATTCATATGGAATAACTTGGTTGACGCCGGCTGTGAATGGACCTGGGAAATTGGCTTTATCCAAGTAAGTAGCTGGAACATCTACTGTGTCTTTAGTATTGTCGGCCACACCCTTTTGCACCTCAGCTGGGGTAGTTGCTGGTTGAACTTCATTTGCTTCACGGTCTTGTCCAGGAACTGTAGGAGCAGGATTTGTCGCAGGTTTAACCGCATCTTCTGTTTCTTTCTTAGATTCTGGTTTTGCTTGCACTTCTTCTTTTGGCGCTACCACTTGATCTTTAGCACCCGTAGCTGCTTTTTCTGGAGAGTTTGTAGTATCCAAGCTTGCTTTAGGTGTTGAGTCTGCCTGTTCTGAAGGAAGAGCTGTATCGACTGCTTCTTTGAGAAGTTCTGCTGGTAAGTCGCTCTTTTCACTCACCGAAGTAGCATCTGGCCCAACTTGAGCAGGGGTTGGATTGACTACATCGGCACGTACAGAACTTGGTTGACCAACTAGAACAAAGAAGCCACTGGCTACAACAACTGAGGCAACACCGACACTAAGACGGCGGATAGACCAACGAGTGTATCTTTGATTTGGATTGAATTTCATAGGATTCTCCTTAGAGTTTTTCTTTATTTGATGACTCTAGTATAATCTCCTAAAATTAAAAAGGATTAAGAAAAAGTTAAAATTTTTCTTAAATCCCTCTTATAAAATACTTATATTAATTAAATCCATAAACAGACTTGGTGATTTGATAGACGACATTGGAAAGTTTCCGAGCTGGCAAGACTGAATGTTTGGTCAAACGGCTGAGCATGGTCTTACGGATAGCTTGAAAGACATCTGGATTTTCCTGCTGAATATAGGTCCACAACTCACGTTTTTTTGCCAGATGTTCCGCTGTTCCAGCTCGGTTGAGCAGGGCACTGGAAATCACCGTCGTGATTTCAATGTGATTCAACAGATATTCTCGCATTTTGGGGTGGCTTACTTTGGACAAGTCAAGCTGGTCTACCAAGAGTCGATTGACCTTGAGTTGCTGATCAATGCGTTTAATCATCACTTGCTCATTGACAGACTGGTCCTCACGCCCAATCAAATAACGATAGAAATCGACAGGCAGATAGTACATGGTCTTGACCTGCTGAAGGGGGGTAAAGACGAAGAGATTATCGACATAAAAGGTATGCTCAGGCAGTTGAAACTGACTCGCTCGCAACAAATCTGTCCGATAAATCAGCGAGTGCATCATGATATACTGGCCTTTGGAGAAATTTCCGACCTGGTCCCAGCCAAAAATCTGCTGGACAGGCAAGACTGACTCGTAACTCATACTCTTCTTTCGAGACTGGCCTTCCTTTTCATAGACAAAATTAGTCACAAAGGCATCAACTTCCTGCCCCTCGCTCTCTAGTTGCTGCAAGGTTTCAAGAATTTTCAGGTAGGCACGAGGATCCACCCAGTCATCACTATCAACTACTTTAAAATAGCGCCCAGAAGCCTCCGCCAAGCCACGATTGACCGCACCGCCATGGCCTTTATTTTCCTGATGGATGGCTCTAACAATGCTAGGATACTTACTGGCTAAACGCTCAGCTATTTGCTGAGTCTGGTCCTGGGACCCATCATTGATAATCAAAACCTCAACTTGCTCACCACCAATCACTAGCGACTCCACACAGTAATGAAGATAGGCAGCGGCATTATAGCTAGGGATGGCGATAGACAATAATTTCATGATCTACTCCTTTAGGGGGACTGATTTTTTCTTACTCTCTCTTGTCACTTCTTTCTATTTTACCATAAAGTCTAGTTTTTGAAGGACTTTTACTAGAATACAAGGGGTTCTGACTCTATTTCCTATCTTGGACATCAAAAAAGAGGGGATTCCCCTCCTTACGAATTTAGTTCTGCCAAGTCATCTAGATACTGGTTGTTAATAACAGCCAAGATATAGGCTTCTGCTTTCAAGAGGTCATTAGGCCCAAACTGGACATCCAGTGGTGAATTTTCTTGTTCACGAAACCCTAGGACATTGAGGTTGTATTTGCCACGTAGATCCAGCTGGCTCAGGCTTTGACCAGCCCAAACACTCGGAATTTTCATCTCCACGATAGACACATTTTTATCCAGCTGAAAGACATCAACATTGTTATGAAAGAGAATGGTCTGTGCTAGAGACTGCCCCATTTCATACTCTGGTGAAATCACCGAGTCGGCACCGATTTTTTCCAGTACCTTCTTGGCTGTCTGGCTCTTGACCTTGGCAATAACCCTTGGTACCCCTAGACTCTTACAATGCATAACTGCAAGCACACTCGACTCTAGATTTTCCCCTGTTGCCACCACAACCGTATCACAGGTATCAATTCCTGCGGTTCTGAGGAGTTCCTCATCTGTGATATCGCCAACTACTCCACGCGCCAAAACTGGCTCAAATTGATTGATACGCTCAGCGTGGTCATCAATAGCAATGATATTCATATCTTGCTTGGCGAGGGCCGTCAGGACACTACTCCCAAAAATCCCCAAGCCTAAAATTCCAATCGTACGATCTGACATCGTTCTTCCTTTCTTATCCAATACTAATATCTGCTTTCATATACTGAATCAAATCTTTCTTATCCGGCTGGTAATCCGCTAGACTAACCAGCAAGGTCAAGGGACCGATACGGCCAATAAACATAAGCAACATGACAATGCTGAGGGCTAACTTGCCCAATTCTGGCGTCAGATTTGCCGTTACCCCAACTGTCGCAAGGGCGGAAATGGTCTCAAACATGAGGTAGATAAATCGCGGTGTTCCTTCTGCTGTAATTCCCAACAACATCAAGCCCAACAAGAAGGTCATCAAAAAGATAATGAAGACACTAAAGGATTTTTGGACTGTACGAGCCTCAATGGTTCTCTGGGCAACATTGGCATGAGGCAAGCCCAGCAATTCACTACGCGCAAAGACCAACAAGACAAAGAAAGTCGTAATCTTGAGCCCCCCAGCCGTTCCTCCAGGCGCCCCTCCGAGAAACATCTGTAAGATATAGATAAACAAGGTCACAGGCCGAGCTTGAGTGTAATCAATAGAAGCAAAGCCAGCCGTTCTCATACTAACGGTTTGGAAAAAGCTAACCAGCACTTTCTCTGGGACACTGAGATTGCCAATCGTTCCTGGATTGTGCCACTCCGTAAAGAGTGTGGATACTGTCCCAAACAGCAAAATTCCTGCAGTCAAGAAGAGGACCAACTTGGTGTGGAAACGCAGACGACGTTTTTTCTTCTTTCCTAGCTGGGTTGCCAAGTCAAACCAGACCATAAAGCCGAGACCACCCGTGATAATCAAACCTGCAATGACCAGATTGATTAAAGGATCCGTCTGATAATTCACTAAACTGCTACTGCCGAAATTATCAAAACCAGCATTACAAAAGGCTGAAATAGCTAAAAAGATAGAGGTGAAAATGCCCCGTCCCCAGCCGAACTCAGGAATAAAACGGAAACTAAGTAGAAAGGCACCCAATCCCTCCACCAGAAAAGTCGTCAAAAAGATGGACCGCATAAAGGCCTTCAGTGACCGAGTCTCCCCGTAACTAAAACTCTCCTGAATAGTTTCACGACTGCGAAGACTGAGCTTTTGTTTCCCCTGAATATAAAAGACCCCGATAAAGGTCATGAGCCCCAGACCACCAATCTGTATCAAGAGCATACAAATCAACTGCCCCCAGACATTATAGGTGGTAGCCACTGGTTGCGTAAAAAGCCCAGTCACACAGACCATAGACACCGTCGTAAAGAGATGGTCAAAATAAGTAGCCTGCGAGCCACTCGCCTGAACAAAAGGCAAACTCAAAAGGAGAGAACCTATAAAAATAACTCCAGCGAAACTTAAGAAAATCCGACGAGCTGGCGAAAGTCCGCCAAAGACCCTTTCAAGTTTTTTCACAAATAATTTGAATAACATACATCCATTGTACCATAAAAAGAAGGAGAGGACCTAGATCTGAGAGGCTATCTCAAGGCAGAGTTCCAAGGCCTTTTCGAAAGCTTCTGAACCCCAATCACGACTATCGTACTGGTCCAAGTCCGCTAGAGAATCAGCTGTAAACAACAACTCTCCCCAGAGGACCCCACGCAATTGCGCTACTGCCGCAAGTGCAGAACACTCCATCTCCACAACAGCACAGCCCTCTTCCTTACGATAAGCCACCTTTTCAGCCGTTTCTCGGTAAAAACCATCTGTCGTCCAGGTCATGACTTCTTCATAGGGAATCCCTCTGACTTCCAAAACTCGCTCAATAGCAGCAATAGCCTCTGGCTGAATTTCCATATAACGAGAAGCTACCACATAGTGATAACTAGCTCCTTCATCTCGCAGAGCCCGAACAGGTACTAGAAAGGCATTTTCTTCTATATCAGCTAGCACACCACAGGTTCCAGTGGAAATAATCTGCTCCACACCATAGCCAATCAACCAATCCATAAACTGGGCTGCTGGAGCTGAACCAACAGGAGCCTGAGCCAGACAGACCTCCTTGCCCTTGTAGTTCACGACATAGATTGGATAAGTCTTGGTGGCAGAAACAAATTCGCCGACACAGTCCGCCCCTACTTCCCTAGCATAGCGGTCAATCTCCTCACCTAAAAAAGCATAGACACACTTCTTGGGCAAGTGCAAGTCCAGCCCCTCGTGATTAGGCATGATGACCGCATGAGGATTGTCATCAAACTCTAAAATAGGAATCGCATGTTTCTGAATCATAACCTACCTCCTCTAATTTTGTACTATTGTATCAAATGCTGACCGAGTGTCAAGGAATTCTCTTTAGCAAGCCAGAAATCTCCTCTTCCATACACTTGAGAAATCGTTGCACCGCTGGAGAAGTCGGTTTCTGTTTTGGCAAAGCGATTGAGGACTTATGAAGAATACAAAATCCAACAACAAAAAAGACATGAATCTGAAATAAGCAGAACATGTCTTTTTTAGCTTGTTTGAAAGTCAAGTAAATAAATCTTAGCTCTTCTAGAACTCCCTTATTTCCACAAACCACCTAAAATCTGTTTTTCTAATAAGTCTAGGTCCTCTTCCTTTATTTCTCCGTTGTCGCTAACGATATAAAGTTGAGCGAAGTAAGCCAACAATGGACCAACACAAATACGAACCATTTGAGGAATCGTTAACTCTGGATTTACACGTGGATCTGCTAGCAATTCTTTATGAAGCACTCGAAGTTTATCTTGAATAGCATTCCAGATAAAAATCTGTTCATTTTTTAGTTTCTTATTTGAAAAACTCTCCTGCAGAATGATTTTCATCAAAGCACGATTTTTTTTGAGATAGCTCATACGATCGTGGACGAGATAACGAGCCCTCTCTTCTGTCGTTTCAAAAGCTAAGAGTTCCTCAACAAAACTACCGAAAATGCCTGGGACTACAGGATGTAAAATAGCCGTCAGTAGATCATCCTTCGTCTTAAAATACTTAAACAAAGTTGCCTGGCTTAGTCCAGCACGCTCAGCTATGTGAAGAGTTGAGGTCCCATGGTAACTCCTAGTTGATATGAGATCCACTGCTGCCTGCATGATTTTTTTCTTTCCTTGAGGGTAATTCGCTTCTTCTAAGTAATCTTCAAACGATTCAAAAACAGTCTTATCCATCTAATCTTCACACCTTTTTAGCATTATTTATGTTGATTTCTAAACTTTACGATAACGACGCAATCCAACAATATTGAGAATTGTTAAAATGATCAAGAAAATCATTAAAACACCAAGATTTGGCAAAATATCACCAAGATTGTGTCCGTAAAGAATAATATGGCTTATTGCATCACCAGAATAGGTTAATGGCAAAAATTTCCCCACAGTTGGAGCCCATGCTCCCATGGATGACAATGGAATAATCCCTGAGAAAAAGAGTTGAGGCATAATCACGAGAGGAATAAATTGCATCATTTGGAATTCTGATTTTGCTAGAGTAGACAAGAGAATTCCAAAAGCTAGTGCTACAAGAGCCAGTACCACATTAACTATTATAACATTTAAAATATTTCCTACAACTTCTACATCTAGTAGCCAAATTGCTGCTAAGACGACAACTGCCGTTTGAAAAATCGCAATAATACCGTAAGACAACATATAGCCATAGACAATTTCAGAACGTTTCACTGGGGTTGCTAACAAGCGATCCAAGGTTCCACTTGTGCGCTCTTTCAAAAGTGCCATACCAGAAATCAAAAAGACAAAGAAGAAGACCACAAAGCCAATTAAAATTGGAATCATACGTGCAAAGAATCCAGTATTTTTATCTCCATATTGGTAAGATTCTTTGATTTCAGGCGCCTTTGCATCTAATTTCAATTGTGGAAGATCTTGTTTGATACGAGATAGTAACTGATCGGTGCCTTCACTGGCGATACTTGTTCGTAACACTTGTCGTATCATAGATGTCTTGGAGGCATCTGTATTTGCGTAGTCGACCTGATACTCACCGTCTTTATAAGAAATCACAGCATCGACTTTTTCATTTGCTAGCGCTTCTTTGGCCTGATCTAAGTCTTGATAAGTCTCGATGTCCACATGATCAAGCTCATCCATTTTCGTTATCAAACCAGTTGGTAGATCTTGTGTCGCTAACTTGACATTCACGGTTGTACTAGCTGAAAACATGAGGTTCATCAGCCACATAATAAATACCGGCGCTACAAACATCATAGCCAAGGTTCGTTTGTCACGAAGCAATTCTTTGATAACTTTTTTAGCAATAGCAATGGTTCTCATCTTACTCTCCTTCTGCTTTCAAAAATACTTCTTCAATACTTGAAACTTGATAACTTTCTTTTAAGTGTTGCGGTGTATCAAAAGCAATGATTTTTCCACCTAATAATAAGCCGACCTTATCCGTTAACTCTGCTTCATCCATAACATGGGTAGTAACTAATATCCCAACCCCATTGTCTCTAAGCGCGAATAATTCTTTCCAGATTTTCTTCCGAAGAGAAGGGTCGATTCCAACTGTCGGTTCGTCCAAAATCAAGAGCTGAGGATTCCCCAGAAGCGCGATGGCTAAAGACAAGCGTCGCTTCATTCCTCCAGAATAACCGGATACCGTTTTATTCAAATGCTCTGTCAGATCCACAACTTGAGCCACATGGGCAATTTCAGCTGTCAGATCTCTTTTGGATAGCCCTTTTAGCTGACCAAAAAATTCCAGATTTTCTTGACCTGACAAAGCCTCATATAAGGCATCTGACTGGGCCATATAACCAATATCTACTAAAATATGACGATTGGGCATAGTATGATCCAATACCAAAGCAACCCCTCCATCAGCTTTTTCCATCCCTAACATAGTCTTAATCATAGTCGATTTACCAGCACCAGACGGACCTATTAAGCCTATAATTTCTCCCGGCTGCAATTCAAAGCTGACATGATTCAAAACCATTTGACGACAAAAAGACTTATCCAAATCTTGTAAATGTAGCAATTTTTTCATATGCTTCCTCCTAGGTGAGTGTTTACTCACTTACTGAATATAGACCTATTATAGTGAGTGTTTACTCACTTGTCAAGAAAAAAGTTGAAATTCTTTAAAAAATAAAGCACCAGATTCGTATCTGATGTTTATAATGCACATGTCTTATTTCTAAAAATATTTTTGAACTTCCTCTCTATACTCCGAAATGGTCTTTCTGTCCACTTTTTAAAGGCCTATTTTCCCTCTACTTTTCTCGGCTAATCCAACCATCGTCATTGCTATCGCAACTCTAATGACCTTGGTAATGGGAATTCATTTTACTCATTTTTATATGAAACAGACTAAGAAATTTTCAAGACCTAATTGAAACCAAATTAGCCCTTGGAAGTCAAAAAATCCTCGAACTCTACGCTGACCGTCTAGCAGAATCAGACCAAATGCGGCATGGCATTTCTAAGAATTCGGTTAAGGGACGTAACCTACAAGCTGCTTACGTGGATGGATTTACTTTGAGAGATTTCTTCGCCTTCAACCAAGGACTAAATAAAATGGGTGACCAAGCACTTCCTTTTAAAATTCACCCTGAACATTTTGTATTTGCTGGAGTTCACGGTGGACAGGAAGTGAGGAGTTGATTGGAGAGTACGGTCAACCAACTTATCAAAAAATCTTTATCAGTCTAGATACTGAAAAAACAGGCGTTCCGGATGCCGATACAAAAATTTCTATGGCAGGTGATACTGCTACTCTCATGTCCGATACAAGCCTTGATATCAAGATGTATGGTATGCATCAGTTCAAGATGAAAAAAGGTGGACTCCGCATCAAATTAGGCGTCTTTTCCCCAGAAGAAACCCCAAGCTAGATGGAGCTCGGTCACCAAGAACACCTAGCAGTTGAATTTTTCAATTCCCTCACAATCGCCTACCAAAACAAAACATTTAAGGGAAAACTACTCAATACCTTCTTAAAATTCAAGAAATTTAAGTAAACAAAAACGGATGACTGAACAATTTAGCCTTTGAAAGCTACGATTATAAAATCACTCGTAATATATCAATCTATTACCGATATAAAAAGGATAACATTTCTCTTAAAATGCTATCCTTTTTGTTTATCCTCGTCCGCCAGGGGCTGGACCGCCAGGACCTCCATTCGGACCTCCGCCTCCAGACATAGAGTTAACGATTTCCGTTTGTTTTTCGCCATTTAGATAGATGTCTCCGCCTGTATAGGTCGCGGTTCCATCAAAGTCAAAACCTGTTTGACCAGTCATTTTAATAGTACCGCCTGTGACCGTGATATTTCCGTTTGAGTCGATTGGATCTGTGTCCCCTTGACCGACTTCAACAGTTAGATTGCCACCTGTCATGGTAAAGTAAATATCACTTTGCTGGGCATTTTTATTAGCTGCATTCACCCCATCATCTGTCGAGTAGACATTGATATCGCCACCATTGATTGTAATGGATTTCCCTTCAATTCCTTCAGTCGCATTCTTGACTGTGTAAGTACCACTATCAATCACTAGATTTCCAGAAGCGTGAATGCCGTCCTCGCCTGCTGTGACTGTTATGGTATTGTTCGCCAAATACATATTTCCGACAGTCATATCGTCATCATTGTCAACTTTGACACCATCTTCCTTAGCATCGATCGTCATGGTCGCACCAGTGACATTAAGTTCATCATTGACATTAAAGGCATCGCCAACTGATGTGATGTTAAAGGTTCCACCTGTGATGTGGAGGGTGTCGTTAGCCTTGATAGCATTGCTTTTCTTACTATCTACAGTGAGAGTTCCTGAGCCATTGATGGTCAAATCAACCTTAGAAAAGAGAGCGGCATTTGCCTTTTCATCACTGTTAGAGTTTGAGTCAGAGAGACTGTTGGTGGTTCCCTCTGCTAGAGTGAGGTAGACATGACCTGCTGACGTCGCAGAAATTGCTGCATTGGTATTAGTCATGGTCGCACCTTTTAGGACTAGATGAACATCTGCCGACTTATCTGCCTCTACCTTAATCTGCACTCCGTCAGACTGACCTGAAATCACATAGGTACCTGCTTTTGAGATGGTCACCGTTGAGCCAGAAACTGTCACCCCGTCTCCAGAGATACTTGCAGATGAGCCAGATAACTCAATCTTAGAAGCAGTGCTTTCATCATAAGAAGTGTCGTAGTCCTTTTCTGTAAAGTAAGAAGATTGACTGTTTTTAGCTGAAGTTGTGATAGCAGTGGTATCTGCCGCTGCAGTTGTACTTGACTTGGTCGTTGACTGCCCACAAGCTGTCATCAAGGTCAAAGCTGTTAAACTGGTTAAGATTAGAGTCCATTTTTTTGATTTCATACTTTTTTCCTCGCCTTCCTTTAGCTTGACCTTAGTTTACAGGGTAAGTCTGAAAAAAATCTAAACTTTTTCTGAAAGTTTTCTTAAGTTCAGTTTCAATTAAGTTATCTTTAACAAAAGTTTTAGGAAAATTCCATAGACTAATTACAAGCAAGTTCAACTTGCCCAGACACACCTATCTGCTAATAAGATAGTGTACTGAAATAGTTTGATAAAGGAGACAGGATTTATGAAACCAATTGAAACAAGCTTTAAACGAATTGAAACCAAATATGTCGTTGCCAAAGCTGACTTGGCTAATTTAATAGAGGACTTAAAAATATACCTCGTCGAGGATGATTATCCAACTTCGACCATTTCCAACATCTACTTTGATACAGAGCAATTTGATATGATTCAGGAGGATGGCCAAGGTACTAAGCGTAAAGAAAAGATTCGGATGCGAACCTATCTCAGTCAAGTCCAGCCTGATAGTCAGGTATTTTTAGAAATCAAATCTAAGGACAGAGCTGGTGTCGGACGAAAACATCGTCTCTTATCGACTCCCCAGTCTATCACCCAGTTTATGACCAAGGGACAGCTGGATAGCAGTATCAAGGACCGAATGATAATTGAAAAAATTCAACAACTCCAAGAGGAATATCAGCAAGCAATTATCCCTCGTATGTATATTTACTACGACCGTTTTTCTCTCAAGGAAAAGAAAGAGATTAGCGAATTTCCCTACAATAAAATTCGTATCACCATTGACCAAAATCTAACCTATCGTGATAATAATGTCAGTTTATTCTCAGGAAAGGACGGTTGCCCTCTACTAAACGAGGACATTGTCATCATGGAAATTAAAGCACCTGGTAGAAAACCCCAATGGCTACAAGATATTCTCGACCAATATGGACTGGTAGAGCAGAAATTTTCAAAATACAGCTGTGCCTACCACAAGTCTCAAGGGCTGGACTATAGCCCACGACCAAGCACAGAAAGTGTAGGTACTACTTATGTCTAATCTTTTCAACTCTATCTTCAACGACACAACTGCCACTGCCAATCCTATCCAGCTCTTTCTGGCTCTCTTGGTCAGCCTGATTTTAGGTTTGGCGCTGACCTGGGCTTACAAACACCGTACCCTCTATACACGGGAATTTGCTGTTAGTTTGACCCTACTCCCCTGCTTGATGACCTTGGTCATCTTTCTGGTAAATGGCAGCTTAGGAACCTCTATCGCTGTTGCAGGAACCTTTAGCCTCATTCGTTTCCGTTCAGCTACCAGTGGCTCACGGGAGCTAATTGCGATCTTCCTTGCCATGATTATCGGGCTGGCAGCAGGGACAGGCTACCTAGCTCTAGCTATTCTCTTCACCGTCTTTATCTTAGCAGTATGGCTTCTTTTAGAAAAGCAACAAAGCAAGAGCAATCACCAACGTCGCAGACTATTAACCATCACAATTGCCAACCAAGAAAAGCAACTCCAAACTATCCAATCTGGGCTATCACAATTCTGTACTGAGTTAGACCTTATCTCGATTGATACCAGCAATGATGGAGAACAGGTCACCACTGTCTATGAAGTGGATTTCAAGGCTCAAACCAACGACTTTCAAATCATCAATTACCTCACTAGAGAACAGGATACTTACCAGGTTTCCCTGACCAAAAATGCTAAGAAGAGAAAGAATTTGTAAAACTTCTAGCGTGAAACCTCTCAAAAAGCTAGGTAAACACTCAATTGAAAAAAAGTTAATCTAATTTATGATAAAAGGCATCATATCAACGTTTTTTAAACACCTGATATGATGCGCTTTTCTTATCTTAAAAACTTTTTTACCAATCTCTTTATTTAACAGGTATCTCCTTAATCACACGCGCAGGATTACCAGCTAGGACAACGTTGTCGCCGAAGGACTTGGTGATTACAGCCCCTGCTCCAGCAACAACATTATTCCCCAGTGTTACTCCAGGAAGGACAATGACACCACCTCCAGCCCAGAAATTGTCTCCGATGGTAATGGGCTTTCCGTATTCCACACCTGAATTACGTTCCTGCGGGTCCAATGGATGGAGGGGAGTCAAGAACTGACAGTTGGGACCAATCATAGCATTGTCCCCGATGCGAATTGGACAAACATCCAGCATGGTCAAGTTCCAATTAGAATAAAAATTTTCCCCTAGATGGATATTGACCCCATAATCGACCACCAGGCGTGGATTAACATAAAGATTTTGTCCGGTTGACCCAAACCAAGTCTTGATGATTTCGACTCCCTTCAAGGGATCTTCTTCCTTGTTAAAGGCAGACTGTTTTTGGCGAGAAGCCTGAGCCAAGGACCGCAATTCTGGGTCCGATGGACGGTAAACCTCTCCCGCTATCATTTTCTGGTATTCACTGGTCATTGTATTCTTCTCCTTGTTCCCTACTATCATATCAAATTTTCTACGTATCTGACTAGAATAAGGAGCACTTTCTACAATTGATACTCTTCGAAAATCAAATTCAAACCGCGTCAACGTCGCCTTGCCGTACTCAA
>NZ_JUQO01000064.1 GCF_001074635.1 Streptococcus mitis | reverse complement strand
ACTGACTTCGTCAGTTCTATCCACAACCTCAAAACAGTGTTTTGAGCTGACTTCATCAGTCTTATATGCAACCTCAAAACAGTGTTTTGAGCAACCTGCGGCTAGCTTCCTAGTTTGCACTTTGATTTTCATTGAGTATTAGATGAATATTAATCAAAATAAAGCAAGTCTTTGCTGGTGCTTGTAAAGAGGTCAAAGCCATCCTTGGTAACAACACCGCAGTCTTCGATACGGACACCGACTTTACCAGGGATATAGATACCTGGTTCAACAGAGAAGCACATGCCTTCTTCGATGACCATATCGTTTCCTTCCATGATAGATGGGAATTCGTGGACATCCATACCGATACCGTGACCAAGACGGTGGTTGAAGTACTCGCCGTAACCAGCTTTTTCAATGACCTCACGGGCAGCACGGTCCACTTCATGGGCAGTCACACCTGGCTTGATAAAGTCAAGAGCAGCTTGTTGGGCTTCAAGAGTCAAGTTATAAATGTCTTTCTTGAATTGGTCAGGTTTGCCGACTGCGACTGTACGAGTCATATCTGACGCATAGCCGTTGACTAGAACACCAAGGTCAAAGAGTAGAAGAGCATCATTTTCAACCTTATTAGCTGCTGGAATACCGTGTGGATTTGCAGCATTATCACCAGTCAAGACCATGGTATCAAAGCTCATTTCATAACCTTCACGTTTCATGGCAAAGTCGATTTGAGCGATGATATCTGTCTCCGTCTTATCAAGAGAAATATTGTCAAAACCAACATTAACAGCCTTGTCCGCATAGAGACCTGCAACCATCATTTTTTGCACTTCGTCAGCTGATTTGATGAGGCGCATGCGTTGGATACGAGGAGTGAGGTTTTCAAACTCAGCAGTTTCAAAAACGGTTTTTAAACCATGATATTTTGTCAAGATGAGATTGTCAAACTCAACAGCGACACGTTTGAAGTCAAGTTGTGGAAGAGCATGTTTCATTTTTTGCCATGGATTTTCAGAATCCACATAGCCCACAACTGGGAAGGAAACGGTGCTAGTAGCACGCTCAACTTCAAGGGCTGGGACAAAGAGGAGGGGTTCTTGATCCGCTAGGATAAAAAGGAACATTTGGCGTTCATGGGGATCACTGTAAAAGCCAGTGAGGTAATTGATTGTGACGGGGTCAGATACGACAGCGACGTCTAGTTTTTCTGATTCAAGATATGTTACGATTTGTTGTAATTTAGACATATGCTACCTTCTTTCTACTCCTCTATTTTGGCAAAAAAAGAGAGAAAATGCAAGGGAGAAGGGTAAAAGAAAAGACAAAAAGAACTCCGGTAAGATAGCAGAGTTCTTTGATATGGTTTTCCTTGGTTTAAGAAAAGTCAGCCTTGCTTTTGACGTCACTGTATTCTTCAGCGATTTCTTGGCTGAGAATGTCCTCATAAGCAGGGAGTTGAATGTCCTGACCATATTTCTTCTTGAGGGCAGTAGTGACTAGGCGATAAGCAAGATTGGCATTGCGAGAGAGGATAGGCCCGTGGAAGTAAGAACCAAAGACATTCTTATAATGAACCCCTTCGCCGACCTTTTCTTCGTTGTTTCCATTTCCATAGACAACCTGTCCCAGTGGTTTTTGGTCGTCAGAGAGGAAGGTACGGCCCTGATGATTTTCAAAACCATAGTAGGTTTCATCGAAATCTTCATTGTGAATCTTGATGTCACCTATAAAGCGATTATTGGTCTGGTTGAGTGTGTAGTGCCCCATGACACCTAGCCCTTCGATGCGTTTACCTGAAGCTTCCACATAATATTGCCCCAATAGTTGGAAACCACCGCAGATAGCGAGAACCACACCGTCGTTTTGGATGTAGTTGTCAATGCTCTCTTTTTTAGCAGGTAGGTCGTCTGCAATGATACTCTGTTCAAAGTCTTGACCGCCACCGAAAAAGGCGATATCATAGTGGTTTTCATCAAAATCATCATGTAGAGAAACGATGTCAACAGTCACATGGGCACCTAGTTTTTCAGCCACATACTTGAGCATGAGGACATTTCCATTGTCCCCGTAGGTATTCATGAGGTTTCCGTAGAGGTGGGCAATGTTGAGCTGATAGGGGTAATTGCCAGCTTTTGAGGAAAGTGAGGTATAAACCATTAGTTCATCTCCTTTCTAACAATCTGACGACTAGCCAGCAGTTCGCGGAATTCCAGCATAGCAGTATAGGTAGCCAGGATATAGGCATGCTTGCAGTCTTGGTTCTCAATTGTTTTAAGAACTTGTTCCAGACTACTTGTTTCAGTAATTTTATCAGCTGGATAGCCAGTTACTCGTAGACGACGTGCGATTTCAGAATGGCGAACACCGCCAGCGTTGATTTCAGGGATGTCCATGTCAGTGATTTGTTCAAAATCAGCATCCCAGATCCAGCTGGTGTCAATACCGTCTGCATAGTTAGCGTTAAGGAGGACAGATAGGCTAAATGGATAAGGAGCTAGTTTAATCATTTCGATAGCTTGGGTAGCACCGACTGGATTTTTAATCAAGACAAGGGTACATTCCTTGTCACCGATATGGAAGGTTTCTTGGCGTCCAAAGACTGCACGGCTCTTATCAAATCCTTGCTTGATGAGTTGTGAATCTGCACCAAGGAAACGGGCGATGGCAACTGCAGCTAGGGCGTTGTAGATATTATAGAGTCCACCGATTTGGATACCATATTCTTGGCCGTCTATGACAAAGCGAGAGCGATTGTTGGTTAACTCAACTAGTTCTGTCAAACGATAGTCGAGATCAGGACGTTTACATCCGCAGCCTTCACAGATATAGGCACCCAAGTTTGCATAGGTATTGTGCTCATATTTGAGGATTCCTTGGCAGTCAGGACATAGGATTCCTTCGGTATTATAGTGAGCCAGCTGGGCTGGACCTTTCTCCAAGTCAAAACCAAAATACTCTACAGGATTTGGAATAGCTGGCTTGTAGAAAAGAGGACTGTCACCATTTAGGAGAACAGTAGCCGTAGGTACCTTACGAATAGCATCCAAAATCATCTTGTAAGTTGTGTAAATCTCACCATAGCGGTCCATCTGGTCACGGAAGATATTAGTGATAACAAATAAGCTTGGCTGGATATAGTCGCAGATACGAGATAGACTGGCTTCATCGATTTCTAGAACGGCAATATTTTTCCTAGTTTTAGAAGATTTGGCTGTTAAGAAGGTTGTCGCAATCCCTGTAATCATGTTGGCACCGCTTGGGTTAGTAAGAACCTGACCATAAACCTCTTTTAAAATGCCGACAGTGAGGGCAGTTGTCAAGGTTTTTCCATTTGTTCCAGTGACCACGACAATCTCGTAGTTCTTAGCTAGGTTTTGTAAAATATCTTTATCAAATTGAAGGGCGACTTTTCCTGGAAGCGTACTTCCTCGGCCAAGACGGCTTAAAACGAAGTGGGAAGAACGCCCAGCTAGGAGGCCCAAAGTAGTTTTTAAGTTCATGTTTCTATTATATCATAAAAGAGGGAAAAGACAGATTTGATACTCAATGAAAATCAAAGAGCAAACTAGGAAGCTAGCCGCAGGTTGCTCAAA
>NZ_JUQO01000063.1 GCF_001074635.1 Streptococcus mitis | reverse complement strand
CACAATTTCAATTTTTAAAGTCAATTCATAATCTTCAACAGGATTGAGCATTTTGTCTTCTCCTACGATATCGACATAAGATACATTAAACTTCTGACAAATGATATCTATTAGTTCCGTAGAGACTGAACTAGTTCCATTTTCATAACGACTCAAGCTATTTCGAGAAATTCCAATAATTCGGGCAAATTCTGGTTGTGTTAAGTCATGCGTTTTACGTAAGGACTTTATGTTCTTTCCAATCATGGCAAACTCCTTTATTTTTATAAATCCATTATAGCATAAAAAAGTATAACGCACCAATTTTGGTGCGTTATTGACTATTTTTCCTAAATCTCTCTAAATTCTTCTCCAATTGTTCCTTATGAAGTTGGTTCTTAGCTTTCTTTAATGTGTCGTCCAAAGTTTCTTCTCTGTAAGTTGCTTCTGTTTTTAGTTGTTGTGATTCTTGATTTGGAGTGAAAATGATATCTAGCAGTCGGTCTATTTTTTCAAGATCTTGGACAGACATATCAGATAGTCTATGAATCAGCTTTTTAAATACATCACTATTGTCGTGATTTTTCTTAAAAAATGTTGTAAACATCTATAACCTCTCAAAAAAAGCAGCCTATCAGGACTGCTTAGTGTAATTCGGAAATCGCATCATAAATGGACTGCAATTTCTTATTGTCTTTATTCTTTGTGTCGATCAACGTATGTAGCTTTTCAATTTTCTTTTGACTACTTTGAATATCGCTATTGTTATCCGCAATAAGTCTTTTAAGATGTTGCTGATAACTTGTAGTGATATCTGTCTCTTTTCCTGTTCTAACCTCTGTAACTTTGGGTTTAGAACTAGGATTCGATGCCGTCACAGGTTCTTGTTTTCGCTTTTGAAAAGCTGCTTCATAATTTACATCATTACCTCCTTGATGATTTCCAAATAAGGCCGCAATTTTATCTGGATCTTCTTGATTTTCTGATTTACTTTCTAATGGTTGATTAAAATTCCAATCTTTTGTCATTCACTCATTTCATCCTTTCTAAATTCAGAATCATCGAATTGTCTTTCTTTACCAAAGGCATGGTCAAGAGCTTCTTCAAAACTCATGTGACTAATACTTTGACGCCTTTTGAACGTCGCAAACATCGCTGTCTCCAGTTGTTCTTTGTAAGCAGCTAGTTTTTCTGACTCTCTTGCTACCTTACTTTCTTGCCTAGTGACCTTTTCTTCTAAGCGTTCAATAATGGTCATATACTATCCTCCTTCATTCTAATATTAGCTAAAACATCTTGATTTTGTTATCACAATTCTAAACATTGAGAGGTTTGTCTTACTGGTTGATTCCTCAATGTCTCTTTTGCAGTCTCGATCATCAATTGTAAATCTGATTTCTTTTCTCGAAGAGTATCGTTCCAGTCTCTTTTTTCTTTCCCAGATTCATTATCAGGTAAATCCAGTAAGACAGGAAATCCTGATTGAGATAACTTATCAGAAAAATCTTTACCTGCATCATCACAATCTACTGCCAGTGTCAATAAATCAGGATGATTATCAAAATAGCTGGTTGTATCACGAATTGTATTGATTAAAGGCAATAACTTTGAAGGTATTACTGTATCTAAAAATTCCAATTTCTGATTTTCTTCAGCTATCAGTCGTAAAGTTTGATAAGCGACAACAGACCTTTTTAATCCCTCCATAGATACCAAACGAACATCAGATAGATTTTGTTGATGAAGTTCGTAATAGCTCATCAAATCGACGAACGATTCACAAAAGACCAGTCTATTTGGTTTACCA
>NZ_JUQO01000062.1 GCF_001074635.1 Streptococcus mitis | reverse complement strand
CTCAAAGCACTGCTTTGAGGTTGTAGATGAAACTGACGAAGTCAGTAACCATATCTACGGCAAGGCGACGTTGACGTGGTTTGAAGAGATTTTCGAAGAGTATTAAAAGAAAAAGGACTAGATTTCTCCAGCCTTTCATTTCTAATTAGAATTTTTTACGTTTACGAGCTGCTTCTGATTTACGTTTACGTTTTACAGAAGGTTTTTCATAGAATTCACGTTTGCGTGTTTCTTGAAGAGTACCAGCTTTAGTAACCGCACGTTTGAAACGACGAAGTGCGTCGTCAAGAGATTCATTCTTACGTACTACTGTTTTAGACATTTTTTTCACTCCCTTCAAGTTCAAGATCTATTCTATTTTACACGTAAAAGGAATAATTGTCAAGAAAAAATCCGGTTTAATTTTGATTTTTTCTTCCATTTATACAAGTCTTGAAAGCATTCAATAGAAGAACTGAAGGGTGCTGCTTTTTTATTTTTCTAACAAGCTGAGCGCTTCAGCATCTGCAATGATGGTCACATCAGGGTGATTTTGGAGGCTACTTGCTGGGAGATTCTCAGTCACTGGGCCAGACACTGTTCCAGCAATGGCTTCTGCTTTCGACTCACCATAAGCAAAGAGAAGGAT
Source organism: Streptococcus mitis (assembly GCF_001074635.1). Classification (GTDB taxonomy): domain Bacteria; phylum Bacillota; class Bacilli; order Lactobacillales; family Streptococcaceae; genus Streptococcus; species Streptococcus mitis_E. The sequence goes on along the minus strand of NZ_JUQO01000062.1, from coordinate 10,644 downwards.
TGACTTGGCATCCAAAATGTTTTTAATCCCCATTGAAATGGCTTGGGTTGGGACGTCTTCAATCTTGTCAAAAAAGCGCGCATTGGCTTCAATAGTAGACTGGTCAAGCTCTACCAGATGCGTTTGACTGTCAAATGGAGTACCAGGTTCATTAAATCCGATATGTCCATTGCGACCGATTCCCAAGATTTGGAGGTCAACTGGATGGTCAGCCAAAATTTGGTTGTAGCGTTCAACTTCAGCTTCAGCATTGTCCTTAACCCCACGAGGCAAGAAACTTTCTTTAAATGGTTTTTGGTTGAACAAGTTTTCTTGCATGAAGTGACGATAAGACTGAGGATTGTCGCCATCAAGGCCTACATACTCATCAAGGTTGACACTTGTTAGATTTGAAAAATCGAGGTCACTCTCAACAATTTCCTTGTAAAATTCAAGTGGGCTACTTCCTGTCGCAAGTCCTAGGGTTTGAGCTCCATTGGCCAATTTTTCCTTCAAAATCTCAAAAGCAACTTTTCCACCTTCAACTTGGTTTTCAACTTTAATGACTTTCATCTTTTCATCCTCCATTTCTGTCTATATTTATTATATGGTATAGACCAATTTTTGTCAAGTGAAAACGATTTAATTTCTAAAAAAAGAGCGTCCAAACTTGAAACATGTTATAATGGATAGGATTAGAACTTAGAAAGAATGAACAAATATATGAATACAGCTGATTTTGATTTCCACTTACCCGAGGAATTGATTGCCCAAACGCCCCTTGAAAAACGAGATGCCTCTAAACTCCTCATTGTCAACCGTGAGACGGGAGAAATGCAGGATAAACACTTCCACTCCATTATTGATATGCTGGAACCTGGTGATGCCCTCGTTATGAACGACACCCGCGTTCTCCCTGCCCGCCTCTATGGTCAAAAGGAAGAAACAGGAGGCCATGTGGAACTTCTCCTGCTCAAAAATACTGCTGGAGATGAGTGGGAGGTTCTGGCTAAACCTGCCAAACGCCTCAAGGTTGGCACTCGTGTCAGCTTTGGTGATGGTCGCCTCAGCGCTGTCGTTACGGAAGAATTGACCCACGGTGGTCGTATTGTCCGCTTTGAGTACCAAGGAATTTTCCTAGAAGTTTTGGAAAGTCTAGGAGAAATGCCTCTGCCACCTTATATCCACGAAAAACTGGATGATCGTGAACGCTATCAAACTGTTTACGCCAAGGAAAGTGGCTCTGCTGCAGCACCTACTGCTGGTCTCCACTTCACCAAAGAACTGCTGGCAGAAATCCAAGCTAAAGGAGTTCATCTAGTCTATCTGACTCTTCATGTCGGACTTGGAACCTTTAGACCCGTTTCTGTTGACAATCTGGACGAACACGAAATGCACTCAGAATTCTATCAACTTTCTGAGGAAGCTGCTACCACCCTTCGCTCTGTTAAGGAAAATGGTGGTCGCGTCATCGCTGTAGGAACCACTTCTATCCGCACCTTGGAAACTATTGGTTCCAAGTTTGATGGGCAAATCCAAGCAGATTCTGGCTGGACCAATATCTTTATCAAACCTGGCTATGAATGGAAGGTCGTAGATGCCTTCTCGACCAACTTCCACCTGCCAAAATCAACTCTGGTCATGTTGGTTTCTGCCTTTGCAGGCCGTGAATTAGTCTTAGACGCTTATCACCATGCCATTCAAGAACACTACCGCTTCTTTAGTTTTGGCGATGCCATGTTTATCTACTAATTTTCACAATCAAAAAGCGCATATTATCAGGCATTATAAAACCTTGATAGTATGCGTTTTGTAATGGATAAAAAACGAGTTAATTTATTCTAAAGCTCGGATCTTTCAAGCTCTGAACACTGGCATTGATCACCGCACCGACAATTAAAATCTTAGCTATGAGAATAAACCAAAACATCATGACCACCACGACGACGGAACTGAAAAAACGCACATCAACTAGGTGATTGACATAATTGTTTACATAGACTGAAAAGATATTGAGCAGTAAGGCCAGAGTCAATAAGACAAAGGCACTACCTGGCAATACAGAGCGAATTCGTCGGACCTTAACATTAGGCAGGAAATAATAAAGCATAACCAAGATTGCAAAAATCAAGGCATAGACCAAGGGGCCTGTCAGGTCTTGCAGATAATCAAAGAGAGGACTATCCGATTTCCAGTAGCTCTTGATAAGGTTGAGAAGCATGCGGCCAAAGACACTCAAAAACAGAGCTAAAGCAAAGAGAATCTGCAGACCAAAACTGACAAACAAACTCATGAGTTGATGAGAAATCATCCCACGATTTTTTGCTACTCCGTAAGCTTTATTAAAGGCTTTCTGTAGGAAATTCATGGATTTTGAAAAGGTCCAGAGAGCTGACAAAACCGCAAAACTCAATAAGCCCGTTGAAGGTTGGGTCAGCACTTCTGTAATAATCTTTGTGACCACATCATACATGGTATCGGGCAAAAATTCATTGACAACCTTCAAAAAATTAGAAACTGGAATCTGAAAATAAGGGAGGATATTAACCACCACCAAAAGCAGAGGAAAAATCGAAATCAACCAATAGTAGGCTACTGCGACACTGGTTAACTCACTATCTGATGCTTGATAATAATGCAAAAAAGCTTTTACTAAAGGCTTGTCTGTCAGCTCTTTCCACCACTTCTTCATATCACACTCCTTCACTTACACTCTTGATTAATTTCTTCTTACCAATTCCATCATATCATAAGGCAGGGTATTGGCAGCTTCCTTCAGAGAATAGTTCTCTAAGTTATTGACATTTTGTCGTAACTTCTTGGCATACTTGGTCGTAATCAATCGTTTTTCTTCGTATTCGAAAATCAACTTGCGCTCCAGATAATAGCCTCTCAGCATTTCATCGATATTGTTGGGTTTGACGCGATTGATAACCCGTTCGACAAAGGCACCACTGGTGATGATAGCTGTTTCTCGGAGACGAGAATCCTGCATGAAGCTGATTAAAGAACTCTTATAAACCCCTTTAAGGTTCTCCAGACTTTCGATAATCATCTCTGTATTTTCCAGATAGAGCTCTGCAATTTGATCATAGTCAAGAGCTCTGAGTTTCTGCGATTCTTCATTTTTCCAACTGCGGAAGGTCTTACCTAAGGTAAAGACTTCATGAAGGAGAAAACGTAAAATCCGCAAGGAAACAAGGAAATAATAGGTCAATCGTGACGCAAACTTACGATTGATACTTTGTTCCATGTTTTTCAAATAACGTTGGTAAACTCGATAGGCACGCTCACTCATCTTTTCCTCTTCGTAAGCCTGTTCCAGACCATCACTCTCAATACTGAGGATAAGAAGTTTCAAGGCCTCCCAGTCTTCTTGAGCCCCCTTGTTTTCTTGATTCAGGATAAGGTTCTCTATTCGTCCATGATAATTATCAATAGCCGCATAGAGGGGAAGTTTATTTTTGGTGTCTTCCAACTCTTTTTCCAACTCAATCGTCACTTCATTCAAAATGGCGATATGCATGAGATAGTCCTTGCTTTCTTCCTGTTCATCCGAAAGATGAGGCAAGACCACGAGGCCTGTTAAAAAGCTTACAAGCGTCACACCTGCGACAAGGAAAAGCAAGAGAGGATACTCTTGTTCTAGATTACTTGGTATCAGAAGGATCGTAGCAATCGACACTGTTCCCTTGACACCTGAGAAGGTCAAAAGAAGCATGTCTTTCATATACTTATTTAGCTTTTTCTTGAGACGTCTAGTCCTATAGGCATAATAGCCATAAATCATGACAAAACGAATAGCAAAGAGGACAAAGGTAAGGGCTATAAGAGATACCAATAACAGTAAGGGATTATAGATTGAGTTGGTCAAGATAGGCTCTGCTATCATTTCCAACTCCATCCCTAAAATCACAAAGACAGAACCGTTCAGCATAAAGTTCACTGTATGCCAGACCGTCTCGGTCACCGTATCCACTTGGGCTTCGAGGAGCGTGATTTTCTTAAAACGGCTTGCCTTTAAAATCCCAGCAACTACGACGGCAATTATCCCTGAAACGTGGACTTCTTCTGCCAGGAAGAAGGTCACCAGAGGCAAACTCAATTCTAATAAAAGTTCGCTGGCAATATCCGTTGCTCGCACACTTAATAAGAAGCTATGGAGGAAACGATTGGTCATGGCTGTTAAAAAGCCAATCAAAAAACCGCCTAGGATTGAAAAGATGAGCGAACTACTAGCTTGCCCAAGGGAAAAGGCTCCAGTTGTCCAAGCTGTCAAAGCTACCTGAAAGGCCACCAAGCCAGATGCGTCATTCAAGAGTCCTTCACCCTTAAGGATATTGGACACACGCTTTGGAAAACTAAAGCGCTCCGAAAGAGAGGCAAAGGCCACCAAATCCGTAGGGCCAAGTGCCGCCCCAACAGCCAAGCAAGCCGCCAAGGGAAGACTGAGCCAAAGAAGATGGGCCAAGCCACCCAAACTCAAGGTAGAGATAAAAATCACTGGAAATATGAGATAAACAATGATTCGCCAGTGTTTTAAAATAGCTGTAATGTCCGCTTCTTCCGACTCTCGAAAAAGCAAGGGCCCGATAACCAGGGCCAAAAACAACTCGGTATTGAGGTGAAAGTCAGTATTGGGTAAAAAGAGACCAATCACAATTCCCAAAAGAATCTGTACCAAGGGAAGAGGCAAAAAGGGCAGGAGCTTATTGGTTGTACTTGAGACAATCAAGACCAGTAAAAATAGGATGAGGTAAATCAGTAATTCCACGCACGTCCTCCTTACTCTTTTTTACAACAGGATTCAAAAATCTCCTTCTGCTCTTTGATTTTTTGGTCAATTTTGGAACAGTCTTTGTGCTCAATTTTTCTCTGGCACCGTTCCATCTCAAGAGCAACTAATTTTTTCTTGATTTTAAGCATTTTTTTGCTCATATGCGCTTGGTCTAACACACCCACTGCTCGTTCGTGGTGGGTTGATTCGACAAAATTCTGGCGCATGGCATCCAGCTTTTCACGTAGGTATTGTTTATCCATGTCTATATCTCTCTAATTTTTCAATCATCACTAAAAATGGCGGGTTGTTGACTTGGTTTAAAGTTCTGTAAATGGCAGCTGTGTACTCTTGTTGGTTCAACTGACTAACAAAATCCAAGACAGCATCCCTCTCGAGGTCGCCTCCTTCATGACCATAATAGATCATAATGGCAATCCGCCCACCTTTGACAAGTATATGACACAGCTTTTCTAATGCTTCAATCGTTGTCTGAGGCCTGGTGATGACAGACTTATCAGCTGACGGCAGATAGCCAAGATTAAAAATCCCTGCCTTGGCTTCTGTTACAAACTGGTCCAGTGTCTCATGACCTTGCAAGGTTAACTGGGCATTTGTCAGGCCAGCCTGGTCCAAACGCTCCTTGGTCTTTTCCAAGGCTTGTTCCTGAATATCAAAGGCATAGACTTGCTTGGCTAATTTGGCTAGAAAAAGGGTGTCGTGACCATTTCCCATAGTCGCATCCACTACGATATCGTCCTGAGTTACAACCTCAGCCAAAAAATCATGTGCCATTTCAAGTGGTCTTTTCATTTTCAAACTCCTGTTTTACAGCCTTGCATCCTTGAACACTTCCACGACGTCGCATCTCCGTCTCAATACTATTAAGGACTTCCCATTTATTGAGGCTCCACATAGGACCAATCAGCATATCCCTAGGTGCATCTCCTGTGATTCGATGGATGACGATATGCTTGGGAATGATTTCCAGTTGATCACAGATGACCTTGACATACTCGTCCTGACTCATCAACTGCAAACGTCCTTCGTGGTAATCTCGTTGCATACGCGTATTAGTCATCAGGTGAAGCAAGTGCAGTTTAATTCCTTGAATATCGTTATCAGTGACACAGCGGCGGACATTTTCAATCATCATCTCATGGGTTTCACCAGGAAGTCCATTGATCAGATGGGAAACAATCTCAATCTTTGGATACTTTCTCAAACGCTTGACCGTTTCCACGTACAACTCATAGGAATGGGCACGGTTAATCAGGTCAGAAGTTGTTTCATAAGTGGTCTGCAAGCCCAATTCAACCGTCACATGCATGCGCTCCGATAACTCAGCCAAATATTCAATGGTTTCGTCTGGTAAACAGTCTGGGCGCGTTCCGATATTGATTCCTACCACACCTGGCTCGTTGATAGCCTGTTCATAGCGCTCTCGGATGACTTCCACCTTTTCATGGGTATTGGTAAAATTTTGAAAATAAACCAGATACTTCTGCACATCCGGCCACTTACGGTGCATAAAGTCAATTTCCTTATAAAATTGCTCACGGATAGGCGCATCTGGTGCTACGATAGCATCTCCAGAACCTGAAACTGTACAAAAAGTACAGCCTCCATGAGCCACAGTTCCATCACGATTGGGACAGTCAAACCCCGCATCAATAGGGACTTTAAAGGTCTTTTCTCCAAAGAGTTTTCGATAATAATCATTCAAGGTGTTATAAGATTTCATAACCTTCATTATAACAAAAAACATCCACAATCTCAAAAGCCTGACTTTCCTATAAATTCCTCTGTTTCTCGTTTCCATTAGCCATTTTTTATGATACAATATGGATATGATTTTAATGAAATTAGCCTCTATTTTATTGTTGATACTGACCTTAGTCGTCTGCATTATCATAACCAAACTTTTTAGATTAAAAAAACTAGGACGAAACTTTGCGGATTTGGCTTTTCCAGTCTTGGTATTTGAGTATTACCTTATTACGGCTAAAACCTTTACCCATAATTTCCTCCCTAGACTGGGCCTAGCCCTCTCAGTCCTAGCCATTATTCTCGTTTTTTTCTTCCTTTTGAAAAAACGTAGCTTTTACTATCCTAAATTCATCAAATTCTTCTGGCGTGCAGGATTCTTATTAACCCTTGTCATGTATATCGAGATGATTGTTGAATTGATGGCCCAGAAATAAAAAACTAAATCGAAAACACCTCAATCAAACTAAAATACAATGATTGAAGTGTTTTTCTTTATATCTTTTTTAATAATTCTTATTTTCCTTCCTTATCAGGAAAGAGATAACCAATCCCTACACAAGCTAGCACACCTGCTCCAATCACCAAGCCACTTGAAATTGGCAACAGGTCCAAAATTGCATTTGCGATGATAAAGGCAATAATTAAACACATCAGACTAGCCTTGTAATCCTTTTTCAAAAGATTCTCTAGAGTGAAATAGAGGAACAAGCCTACCGGAATCAATGACCAGAGGTTAATGTCCAAAGTTGGCCAGCCAACAGAACCAAAATACAATACTGTCGCTGCTGCTACTAAAAAGACAATCCCCAATAATTTTTTCATTTCTTTATCTCCAATTTCTTTTTAGAAACTTGAACCATCTGGTATCGACGCCTCACGTCCCTTACAACAATCATTATAGCAGAGGGCAGTTCCAAGAACAAGGTCTTTTGCCTATCTGGTCTCAATCTCGGTCTAAGTGGTTCAATAATAGCGATAAAATAAAAAGAAACCCAGTAGAATGAGTTTCTTCATTTTGCCGATTGCAGGGATTGAACCTGTGACCTAGGCTTTACGAGTGCCTTGCTCTACCAACTGAGCTAAATCGGCTATTACACTTACAGTATAGCACTCTGAGAATAGATGTCAAGGAATTTTCATCACTATTAGAAAAAGCCTGTCCTGAGACAAGGCTTTGAGTTTCTTCGTCTTAGGACCCAGCGCTTTCATAAGAATCCAAGCCCCTGTCCCAGAGTTTAAGGGAAATACCAAAAAAGACAAGGGAAATCAAAATCAAACCTCCGATGTTAAAGAACACATCCTTGTCCTGCAAGAAATAGCTAGCAGGATAGTAGGCCGTAAAGGCAAATGGCACGATAAAGCTAATCAACCAACGAAGAAATGAATTATAAATTGAAATGGGATACTTGGCAAAATCATTAAACATATAGAAAATGTAAATCATAGCGCCTGACTGCTTGGTCCAAAAAGCGATACTAGCTGTCGCAATTTTTAAAGAAGTATAAATCAAGGTCGCAAAAGGAATACAAACTAGGAAAAGCAGGAATTTTGGAAGAGTCCAATCAATGCTAGTCACTGTTGTTCCCAATAAAATACCACCGACTAAGAGTTCACCCAAGGCATCAATCTGAAAGGTCTCAACCAAGATGTGAAAGAGAGGATTGATAGGACGAGTCAGATACTTGTCAAACTCCCCTTTTCGGACTAGGCGTTGCCCTAGTGCCCAGAGATTGTCAAAAAAGAGATGGTCCAGTCCCTTGGGAATCAAGGAAAATCCATAGATAAAAGCAATTTCTTGAAAAGTCCAACCTTCTAGGGATGGGATGTGTTGAAAGATGACATTAAGAAACAAGAGGTTCAAGCCTTGAGTTAAAAAAACTCCCAGCACACCAACCACAAAATCCACCTTGTATTCCATAATTTGTTTGATGTATTGTCTAATAAAAATCAGATGCATACGCTGATATTTTTTCATACTAACCTCCTTGAATGGTAATAAAGGACTGGACTCGTTTCCAAATCAACTGAGACAAGCCCACCATCACTAAGAGCCAGAAAAACTGCAAAGCGAGCGCCTGAATCATCTGACTGGCATCGTATTTCCCAACGATAATCATGACCGGAGTGTAAATCAAGGATGAAAAAGGCAAGAAGGAGAGAATATCTGAAACCACCTTTGGAAAGAAAGCCAAGGGAATCAAACTGCCAGACATAAAGGCCACTATGGAAGTCTTGAGTAGATTGGAACCCCAAAGATTTTTAAACACAAAAGCTGAAAATCCAAAGCAAATATTAAAGAAAAAGTTAATCAGATAAGCTAGCGTTAGGCTAAAGAGATAAAGAACAGTTAATCCCAGCACTTCTACAATGCCTTGTCCAGATATGATTTTCATCAAGACAATGACACTTAAAAATGGAAGGCCAACGCTAATAAAAATCAACCACTTGGAACCAAGCTCAGTAAAGAGATAAGAGGCTGCAAAATGCACTGGTCTCAACAAGCGCATGATAATGGAACCATCCTTGACCTCCTCCCCAATCATAAAGGACGAATCGGACCTAGTCAGAAGATTTGTCACAAAACTCATGATGATGTAGAGGGTGATATCTGCCATACTAAAACCCTGAATCAAAGACTCCTGGGAGGAATCAAAGACAGCCTTCCAGAGATAAAAGGCTACAAAAGCACCCATGACATCCCCAATTCGATAGAGAATAAAGTTGACTCGATAGGTAATCAACTCCTGAACGCCTGCATTGATAAAGGGTTTATAACGTCTCCATAATTTGACCATCTTAGAGCTCCTTTCGGTAGAAGCGACGGATAATATCCTCAATATCCGTATCCATCATCTTCAAATCGCGGATCTCAAAATCAGACAGAGTTTGCTTGATAATGTCAGCTGACTGGTAGCGTGAACTATCGAATTCAATGTTGAGGCTATTTCCTTGTCTATCAATTGTCATATCCGAAAAGCCTTCATAGTGAGAGACGAGATGACTTTGACCTGACACCAGTTCAAAGGAGAGCGTCTTCATCTTACCAAAGGTCTCCTTGAGTTGGCTCACCGTTCCATCAAAAATCTCTTGCCCCTTGTCAATCATAAAAATCCGATCACAAAGTTGCTCAATGTCGCTCAGGTCGTGAGTGGTCAAGAGAATGGTGGTTTCTTCCTCCTGATTGATTTGGGTAATGGCTCGACGAATGTTATCCTTGACCGAAACGTCCAAACCAATGGTCGGTTCATCTAAAAAGAGAACCTTGGGATTGTGGAGCAAGGAAGCCGCAATATCCGCCCGCATGCGCTGTCCCAGTGAAAGAGTCCGCACAGGATCCTTGATAAAGTCCTTCAAATCCAAGACTTCATTCAAAAAATCCATGCGCTTATGAAAGAGCGAGTCTGGCACATCGTAAATCTCTTTTAAGACCGTGTAGGTCTCTTGCAGGGCCAAATCCCACCACAGCTGGGTACGTTGTCCAAAAACAACCCCAATATCCTTGACATAATCTTGGCGATTGTCCTGCGGAATCTTGCCGTTAATCCGACAAAAACCAGATGTCGGTTTTAAAATCCCTGTGAGCATTTTAATGGTTGTCGACTTCCCAGCACCATTTGCCCCAATAAAACCTAAAATCTGCCCCTTTGGGACCTCAAAGGTCAAATCCTTGACCGCTTCAAAGGTCTGCTTTTCAGGATGAATAAAGGAACGCAAAGCCCCCTTCAAGCCCGGTTCCTTAACAGTCTTCACAAAATTTTTCTGAAGATGTTCCACTTCTATCATTGCCATATCTATCCCCCTATCGCAAGGAATAGCAACATTGTATTTTTGACTACAAATATTCTAAATCCTTACTTTCTACACCTTCTACATTTTATTATTACAAAAGGCTCTATACCAACCTATTATAGTCCAATAAAAACTAGAATGCAAGCGTTTGCTTAAAATTTGTGAAATTGAAAATTTTTCTCTTAAAGTGGTATTTTTATACTCAATGAAAATCAAAGAGCAAACTAAGAAGCTAGATGCAGGTAGCTCAAAGCACAGCTTTGAGGTTGCAGATGGAACTGACGAAGTCAGTAACCATACCTACGGCAAGGCGAAGCTGACGTGGTTTG
>NZ_JUQO01000061.1 GCF_001074635.1 Streptococcus mitis | reverse complement strand
GCTTAAAATAAAAACGCTTCCTCTCAACTATTCCTCATAAAATCTCCCAAATTATGATAAAATGGAAATAGAAAGTTGAGATTATGAGTTATTTTAAAAAATATAAATTCGATAAATCCCAGTTCAAACTTGGTATGCGAACCTTTAAAACAGGTATTGCTGTTTTTCTAGTTCTCTTGATTTTTGGCTTTTTTGGCTGGAAAGGTCTTCAAATTGGTGCTTTGACAGCCGTTTTTAGTCTGAGGGAGAGTTTTGATAAGAGTGTCCATTTTGGGACTTCGCGTATTCTAGGAAATAGTATCGGTGGCCTCTATGCCCTAGTCTTCTTCCTATTAAATACCTTTTTCCACGAAGCCTTTTGGGTGACCTTGGTAGTTGTTCCAATCTGCACCATGTTAACCATTATGACAAATGTAGCCATGAATAACAAAGCAGGGGTTATTGGTGGTGTAGCAGCTATGTTAATCATTACCCTATCGATTCCGAGTGGAGAGACAATTTTGTACGTATTTGCGCGTGTATCAGAAACTTTCATGGGAGTTTTTGTCGCAATTCTCGTAAATTACGATATTGATCGTATTCGGCTCTTTTTAGAGAAAAAAGAAAAATAATGTTACATTTTATAACATTATCAATTGACGTTTGTCTTTTTTTAGACTATAATAGACAGAAAGAAGGAAATTGTAAATGAAGGAAAAAGAATTTCGCCGAAATATGGCTGTTTTTCCTATCGGCAGTGTTATGAAGTTGACCGATCTATCGGCGCGTCAGATTCGTTATTATGAAGATCAAGAGTTGATTAAGCCTGATCGAAACGAAGGGAACCGTCGCATGTATTCCTTGAATGACATGGATCGTCTGCTTGAAATCAAAGATTATATCTCTGAAGGTTATAATATCGCTGCCATTAAGAAAAAATATGCTGAACGTGAAGCGAAATCCAAGAAAGCGGTGAGTCAGACTGAGGTGCGCCGTGCACTTCACAATGAACTCCTCCAACAGGGTCGCTTTGCTTCAGTACGGTCACCTTTTGGTCGCGGTTAGGCAACCGCAAGTAGTCATACATTAAGGAGAAAACTCATGCCAATCACAGCTGCAGATATTCGTCGTGAAGTCAAGGAAAAAAATGTTACCTTTATTCGTCTCATGTTCTCAGATATTTTGGGAACCATGAAAAACGTCGAAATTCCTGCTACAGATGAACAGTTAGATAAAGTCTTGTCAAACAAGGCTATGTTTGATGGATCTTCTATTGAAGGTTTTGTACGTATCAATGAGTCAGATATGTACTTGTACCCTGACTTGGATACATGGACAGTCTTCCCATGGGGAGATGAAAATGGAAGTGTTGCAGGTTTGATCTGTGATGTCTATACAACAGAAGGTGAACCATTTGCAGGAGACCCTCGTGGCAATTTGAAACGTGCTCTTCGTCACATGGAAGAAGTGGGATTCAAGTCCTTCAATCTTGGACCAGAGCCAGAATTCTTCCTATTTAAGTTGGATGAAAATGGAGATCCAACACTTGAAGTGAATGACAAGGGTGGCTACTTTGATTTGGCGCCTACTGATCTTGCGGACAACACACGTCGTGAGATTGTCAATGTCTTAACCAAAATGGGATTTGAAGTAGAAGCCAGCCACCACGAGGTTGCGGTTGGTCAACACGAGATTGACTTTAAGTACGATGAAGTTCTCCGTGCTTGTGATAAGATTCAAATCTTTAAACTCGTTGTTAAAACCATTGCTCGCAAACATGGCCTTTACGCAACCTTTATGGCCAAACCAAAATTTGGTATTGCTGGATCAGGTATGCACTGTAATATGTCCTTGTTTGATGCAGAAGGAAATAACGCCTTCTTTGATCCAAATGATCCGAAAGGAATGCAGTTGTCAGAAACTGCCTACCATTTCCTTGGTGGTTTGATCAAACATGCCTACAACTATACTGCTATCATGAACCCAACGGTTAACTCATACAAACGTTTGGTTCCAGGTTATGAAGCGCCTGTTTATATTGCTTGGGCTGGTCGTAACCGTTCGCCACTTGTGCGCGTACCTGCTTCACGCGGTATGGGAACTCGTCTTGAGTTGCGTTCAGTGGATCCGATGGCAAACCCATATATCGCTATGGCGGTTCTTTTGGAAGTTGGTTTGCATGGTATTGAGAATAAAATCGAAGCACCAGCTCCTATCGAAGAAAATATCTACATCATGACAGCAGAAGAACGCAAGGAAGCTGGTATTACAGACCTTCCATCAACTCTTCACAACGCTTTGAAAGCTCTGACTGAAGATGAAGTTGTCAGAGCAGCTCTTGGAGAACATATCTATACTAGTTTCCTTGAAGCCAAGCGAATCGAATGGGCAAGCTATGCAACCTTCGTTTCACAATGGGAAATTGATAATTATTTAGACCTTTACTAATACTAATATAGAAGAAAGATTGCCTGTGGGTGATCTTTTTTCTAGGTCTTCAGACTGATTTTTAGCACTCTTGATAAAAGAGTGCTAATTTTTTGAGTTTTTATCTTGACATTCTCTTTTAAGGGTGTATAATAGAATCATAAGTTAGCACTTGAGTGTATCGAGTGCTAATCGATCAGACAGAGAGGAGTGATGAGGTGGTTACAGAGCGTCAGCAGGATATTCTAAATCTGATTATTGACATCTTTACCAAAACGCACGAACCTGTCGGATCCAAAGCCTTGCAAGAGTCTATTAACTCTAGCAGTGCAACCATTCGTAATGACATGGCGGCTCTAGAAAAGCAAGGTTTGCTTGAGAAGGCTCATACTTCAAGTGGTCGGATGCCAAGTGTTGCTGGTTTTCAGTACTATGTGAAACACTCACTGGATTTTGACCGACTGGCTGAAAATGAGGTTTATGAGATTGTCAAAGCCTTTGATCAGGAATTCTTCAAATTGGAGGATATTCTGCAAGAGGCTGCTAACCTGCTGACAGACTTGAGTGGCTGTACGGTAGTAGCACTGGATGTTGAGCCGAGCAGGCAACGTTTGACAGCCTTTGATATCGTTGTTTTGGGGCAACATACAGCCTTGGCAGTATTCACTCTAGACGAGTCTCGAACGGTTACCAGTCAGTTTCTGATTCCAAGGAACTTCTTGCAGGAGGATTTGCTGAAACTGAAGAGCATCATTCAGGAACGTTTCCTCGGCCACACCGTTCTAGATATTCACTACAAGATTCGAACGGAGATTCCGCAGATTATCCAGCGTTACTTTACAACAACGGATAATGTGATTGATCTCTTTGAACATATCTTTAAGGAAATGTTCAACGAAAACATTGTGGTGGCGGGCAAGGTTAATCTCTTGAATTTTGCCAATCTGGCAGCTTATCAGTTCTTTGACCAACCGCAAAAGGTGGCTCTGGAGATTCGTGAGGGGTTGCGTGAAGATCAGATGCAAAATGTCCGTGTTGCAGACAGTCAAGAGTCCTGTCTAGCAGACTTAGCGGTGATTAGTAGCAAGTTCCTCATTCCTTATCGGGGAGTTGGAATTCTAGCCATTATCGGTCCAGTCAATCTGGATTACCAACAGCTAATCAACCAAGTCAATGTGGTCAACCGTGTTTTGACCATGAAGTTGACAGATTTTTACCGCTATCTCAGTAGTAATCATTACGAAGTACATTAAGATTGAAATCATTAAAGGAGGCGAAAATGTCCCAAGATATAAAAAATGAAGAAGTAGAAGAAGTCCAAGAAGAGGAAGTTGTGGAAACGGTAGAAGAAACAACTCCTGAGAAATCTGAATTGGACTTGGCAAATGAACGTGCAGATGAGTTCGAAAACAAATACCTTCGCGCTCATGCAGAAATGCAAAATATCCAACGCCGTTCCAATGAAGAGCGTCAAAACTTGCAACGTTATCGTAGTCAGGACTTGGCAAAAGCAATTCTCCCTTCTTTGGACAACCTTGAGCGTGCACTCGCAGTTGAAGGTTTGACAGATGATGTGAAGAAGGGCTTGGAAATGGTGCAAGAAAGCTTGATTCATGCTTTGAAAGAAGAAGGAATCGAAGAAATCGCAGCTGACGGTGAATTTGACCATAACTATCATATGGCCATCCAAACTCTCCCAGCAGACGATGACCACCCAGCAGATACCATCGCCCAAGTCTTCCAAAAAGGCTACAAACTCCATGACCGCATCCTACGCCCAGCCATGGTAGTGGTCTATAACTAGTTTAGAAAACTTGACAAAATTTGTCCGAAACGACAATAAACTATGAAGAAAGATAAAATATATTTGGCTTTGCAATAGTGAGCGAAGCGAACCAAAGACGATACTCTTCGCCGTGGCGCTATTTGCGCAAACTTTGAGACCTTAGGCTCAAAGTTTAGTCAAAGAGATTGACGAAGTCAAGCTCTGACGGCGCCGCCACTTAAGAAGAGTATCAAAAAGAAAATAGAATATAAAATTTAAGGAGAAAAACACATGTCTAAAATTATCGGTATTGACTTAGGTACAACAAACTCAGCAGTTGCAGTTCTTGAAGGAACTGAAAGCAAAATCATCGCAAACCCAGAAGGTAACCGCACAACTCCATCTGTAGTATCATTCAAAAACGGAGAAATCATCGTTGGTGATGCTGCAAAACGTCAAGCAGTTACAAATCCAGATACAGTCATCTCTATCAAATCTAAAATGGGAACTTCTGAAAAAGTTTCTGCTAACGGCAAAGAATACACTCCACAAGAAATCTCAGCTATGATTCTTCAATACTTGAAAGGCTACGCTGAAGACTACCTTGGCGAAAAAGTTACTAAAGCAGTTATCACAGTTCCAGCTTACTTCAACGATGCTCAACGTCAAGCAACAAAAGATGCTGGTAAAATCGCTGGTCTTGAAGTAGAACGTATCGTCAACGAACCAACTGCAGCCGCTCTTGCTTACGGTTTGGACAAGACTGATAAAGAAGAAAAAATCTTGGTATTTGACCTTGGTGGTGGTACATTCGACGTCTCTATCCTTGAATTGGGTGACGGTGTCTTCGACGTATTGTCAACTGCAGGGGACAACAAACTTGGTGGTGATGACTTTGACCAAAAAATCATCGACCACTTGGTAGCAGAATTCAAAAAAGAAAACGGTATTGACTTGTCTACTGACAAGATGGCAATGCAACGTTTGAAAGATGCAGCTGAAAAAGCGAAGAAAGACCTTTCTGGTGTAACTTCAACTCAAATCAGCTTGCCGTTTATCACTGCTGGTGAGGCTGGACCTCTTCACTTGGAAATGACTTTAACTCGTGCGAAATTTGACGATTTGACTCGTGACCTTGTAGAACGTACAAAAGTTCCAGTTCGTCAAGCCCTTTCAGATGCAGGTTTGAGCTTGTCAGAAATCGATGAAGTTATCCTTGTTGGTGGTTCAACTCGTATCCCTGCCGTTGTAGAAGCTGTTAAGGCTGAAACTGGTAAAGAACCAAACAAATCAGTAAACCCTGATGAAGTAGTTGCTATGGGTGCTGCCATCCAAGGTGGTGTCATCACTGGTGATGTCAAAGACGTTGTCCTTCTTGACGTAACACCATTGTCACTTGGTATCGAAACAATGGGTGGTGTCTTCACAAAACTCATCGACCGCAACACTACTATTCCAACATCTAAATCACAAGTCTTCTCAACAGCAGCAGACAACCAACCAGCCGTTGATATCCACGTTCTTCAAGGTGAACGCCCAATGGCAGCAGATAACAAGACTCTTGGACGTTTCCAATTGACAGATATCCCAGCTGCACCTCGTGGAATTCCTCAAATTGAAGTAACATTTGACATCGACAAGAACGGTATCGTATCTGTTAAAGCGAAAGATCTTGGAACTCAAAAAGAACAAACTATTGTGATCCAATCTAACTCAGGTTTGACAGACGAAGAAATCGACCGCATGATGAAAGATGCAGAAGCTAACGCTGAAGCAGATAAGAAACGTAAAGAAGAAGTAGACCTTCGTAACGAAGTAGACCAAGCGATCTTTGCGACTGAAAAGACAATCAAGGAAACTGAAGGCAAAGGCTTCGACGCAGAACGTGACGCTGCCCAAGCTGCCCTTGATGACCTTAAGAAAGCTCAAGAAGACAACAACTTGGACGAAATGAAAGCAAAACTTGAAGCATTGAACGAAAAAGCTCAAGGCCTTGCTGTTAAACTCTACGAACAAGCCGCCGCAGCTCAACAAGCTCAAGCAGGAGCAGAAGGCGCACAAGCAACAGGAAACGCAGGCGATGACGTCGTAGACGGAGAGTTTACGGAAAAATAAGATGTTGAGGCGTTAAGAAAACGAAAGAAAAATAGGAAGCCATCGCCTTGTGCGATGCACAAAAGATGGCTTATCTTTTTTCCGAAGTTTTTAGCCGAAACTCAGTTAAGCCTAACTCGTCAAGAATGACTAATCACTAAACTGATTGTCCTTCTACGGTGCTTTACTTAAATGTTAATAATGATAAGAAGAAATCCAGAGGTTGCAACCCAGCCTCTGTTTTTCGGTAAAATAGAGGATGTTGCGTATGAAAAAAGTACTTTGTGTCATTTATCCTAATTTTTCTCTTTATGAGATAACTGCTTTAACAAGTACTTTAGCTCTGTCTTTTGATATCATGATTGATTATGTAGCTTCTGAGAATTCGATGGTGGTCTCTGAGGATGGTTTGTCCTGTCAACCGACGAAAACATTGGATCAGATCCGTATAGAAGATTATTCTTGTGTGATTTTGCCAGGAATGGTAAATATAGGTCCTGCTCTACAAGATGAGAGATTGATCTCGTTTTTGAGAAGTCTTAATGAGCAAGATATCCTAATTGCAGCCATTTCTTCAGCGCCCCTTTTATTGGCGAAAGCAGGCTTGTTGAACGACACGAAATTTACAGGTGGAATTTGGCAAAACTTCTTTGACTATTTTGAATTTCTTCCACGTGAGAATTTCCAACCGAAAGTTCTTGTTCAAGATAAACAAATCATTACGGCTATCGGTTTTGCACATCAAGAGTTTGCAAGAAAAGTGATTTTCGGTTTAGGGTTGGCAGAGAATACGGACAACTATTTTAAAGAACAGAACGAGTATGCTAAAGAGGATTTGATATTTACTCTATCGGACAAAGAGTTTGATGAAGTGAAGCAGAGTATAGAAAACAGCCTCTAAAGATTTACATGAAAATTATAGAAAGGAACAAAGAGTGTTCAGGGAATTGAACTCACACTCTGAGCTTTCTTACTTAATATAAAAGAAAGGAATTGAACCCGACCTAAATGGTGGTTCGATTCAGAACATCAATAGAAAGGAATAAGGGTGTTCAGGGAATTGAACACGGGCTACGGACTGTGCCAAAAAGATAGTTTTTTCTAGGACGCAAGCGTCCGTCGTCAAAACTCCTAGATGGCTGTGTCCGTTTGACGCCCTTTGTATCTTGAATTATGAACAATACTGAATTTTATGATCGTCTGGGGGTGTCAAAAAACGCTTCGGCAGACGAAATCAAAAAGGCTTATCGTAAGCTTTCCAAAAAATACCACCCAGATATCAACAAGGAGCCTGGTGCTGAGGAAAAGTACAAGGAAGTTCAGGAAGCCTATGAGACTTTGAGTGACGACCAAAAACGTGCTGCCTATGACCAATATGGTGCTGCGGGTGCCAATGGTGGCTTTGGAGGCTTCGGTGGTGGAGCTGGCGGTTTCAACGGGGCAGGAGGCTTCGGTGGTTTTGAGGATATTTTCTCAAGTTTCTTCGGCGGAGGCGGTGCTTCACGCAATCCAAATGCTCCTCGTCAGGGGGATGACCTCCAATACCGTGTGAATTTGACCTTTGAAGAAGCTATTTTTGGAGCTGAAAAAGAGGTTAAGTACAATCGTGAAGCAAGCTGTCATACATGTAACGGTTCTGGTGCTAAGCCAGGAACAAGTCCAGTTACTTGTGGACGCTGTCATGGCGCTGGTGTCATTAACGTCGATACGCAGACTCCGCTTGGTATGATGCGTCGTCAAGTAACCTGTGATGTCTGTCATGGTCGCGGAAAAGAAATCAAAGATCCATGTACAACTTGTCACGGAACAGGTCATGAAAAACAAGCCCATAGCGTACATGTCAAAATTCCTGCTGGTGTGGAAACTGGTCAACAAATTCGCCTAGCTGGTCAAGGTGAAGCTGGATTTAACGGTGGACCTTATGGTGACTTGTATGTAGTGGTTTCTGTGGAAGCCAGCGACAAGTTTGAACGTGAAGGAACCACTATCTTCTATAATCTGAACCTTAACTTTGTCCAAGCAGCTCTTGGTGATACAGTTGATATCCCAACGGTTCACGGTGATGTTGAATTGGTTATCCCAGAGGGAACTCAGACTGGTAAGAAATTCCGTCTACGTGGCAAGGGAGCTCCGAGCCTTCGTGGCGGTGCAGTTGGTGACCAATATGTTACCGTTAATGTCGTAACACCGACAGGCTTGAACGACCGCCAAAAAGCAGCCTTGAAAGAATTCGCAGCTGCAGGTGATTTAAAAGTCAATCCAAAGAAAAAAGGTTTCTTTGACCATATTAAAGATGCCTTTGATGGAGAATAAAGTAAAAAGAGCCCAACGGCTCTTTTTGTTTATAGATTTTTTAAGACTTTCCTTAAGTAATGACGGACGGTAGCGACCTTCTTCGAAGTTCCATACCTAAACTTTGAGCCTAGGTCTCAAAGTTTCCGAACACCTGAAACCAAACTATTTCAGGTGTTTTCATTACGTCGGAAAGTCTTCGATTTAGTTGTGCAATGGTGAATGAGTTGCCTAAATTATGATGTATAGTTGATGGGATATAATTTGTTTACCTTTTAAAAAAGAGCCGTCGGGCTCTTTTTACTTATCTTCAAGTTCCTGTGTTTCTTTAATCACAGCTAGTCTAGTCTGGATATCCTTTTCCAAGACCTTAAACTTGTAAGTCAGGTCTTCTTGGTATTCCTTGATGAGTTCTTTTTGTTGGTCAATGATTTGCAGGCTGTTTTGGATAATATCTACATCGTCCTTGATAGCTTGAACGCGGTCAGTGGTATTCAAGACTTCATCAGTGATGGTTTGGCGATTTTTTGTGACCAGATAACTTCCGGCTGCAGCTCCTGCAAATAGCAGTAGGTTGGATAATTTCATGGCAACTCCTTAGGCATTTTTGATGGTTTCAGCGACTTGAGCAAGTTTGTCAAAGTCTGGTTCGTGGGCGATAAAATCAATCTTGAGGTCATCGTCCGCACTGTAGCGAGGTACGAGGTGAACGTGGGTGTGAAAGACTGTTTGGCCTGCGATTTCTTCACAGTTGGCAATGATATTCATACCATCAGCCTTGGTAGCTTTCATGACTTTTTGAGCTACTTTTGGTACTTGGGCAAAGAGTTGGCTAGCGCTCGTAGCGTCCATCTCTAAAAGATTGCGATAGTGTTCTTTTGGCACGACCAAGGTATGTCCTGGTGTCACTTGAGAGATATCAAGAAAGGCAAGAACCTGCTCATCTTCATATACTTTTGAAGCAGGAATTTCCCCTGCTATGATTTTACAAAAAATGCAATCTGACATAAAATCTACCTCTACTGTATTGAATTTTGATATAATATAGCTACATTATACCAGATTTGGAGAAAATATGTTAGAAATTAAAAACCTGACAGGTGGCTATGTCCATGTCCCTGTCTTGAAAGATGTGTCTTTTACTGTTGAAAGTGGGCAGTTGGTTGGTTTGATTGGTCTCAATGGTGCTGGGAAATCAACGACAATCAATGAGATTATCGGTCTGTTGACACCTTATAGTGGCTCCATCAATATCAATGGTCTGACCCTGCAAGAAGACGCGACTAGCTACCGCAAGCAAATTGGCTACATTCCAGAAACACCTAGCTTGTATGAGGAATTGACCCTCAGAGAGCATATCGAAACGGTTGCCATGGCTTATGGCATTGAGCAGAAAGTGGCTTTTGATCGAGTAGAACCTTTGTTAAAAATGTTCCGTCTGGACCAGAAATTAGACTGGTTCCCTGTTCATTTTTCCAAAGGGATGAAGCAGAAGGTCATGATTATTTGTGCTTTTGTGGTGGATCCGAGTCTCTTTATCGTGGATGAGCCTTTCCTTGGTCTCGATCCGCTAGCTATTGCGGACTTGATTCAGCTTTTGGAAGTGGAAAAGCAAAAGGGTAAGTCTATTCTCATGAGTACCCACGTGTTAGATTCGGCGGAGAAGATGTGTGATGCCTTTGTCATTCTTCACAAGGGAGAGATGCGTGCCAAGGGAAATCTCCTGCAACTGCGCGAAGCCTTTGATATGCCTGAGGCTAGTTTGAATGATATTTACTTGGCTCTGACCAAAGAGGAGGAGCTATGAAAGACTTGTTTTTAAAAAGAAAGCAGGCCTTTCGTAAGGAGTGTGTCGGTTATCTGCGCTATGTTCTCAATGACCACTTTGTCTTGTTCCTGCTTGTTCTGCTGGGCTTTCTAGCCTACCAGTACAGTCAACTCTTACAAGATTTTCCTGAAAATCATTGGCCTATCCTTTTGTTTATTGGTATTACCTCTGTTTTACTTTTGCTTTGGGGAGGAATTGCCACCTATATGGAGGATCCAGACAAGCTCTTTCTCTTGGTCGGAGAAGAGGAAATCAAACTCCATCTCAAGCGTCAAACTGGTATTTCCCTAGTCTTTTGGCTCTTTGTCCAGACCCTTTTCTTGCTTTTATTTGCGCCCTTATTTTTAGCCATGGGTTATGGCTTGCCTGTTTTTCTGGTCTATGTGCTTTTATTGGGGGTAGGAAAATATTTCCTCTTTCGTCAAAAGGTCAGCAAATTTTTCACTGAAACTGGACTAGACTGGGACTATGTTATTTCTCAAGAAAGCAAGCGTAAGCAAGTCTTGCTTCGTTTCTTTGCCCTCTTTACGCAGGTAAAGGGAATTTCAAACAGCGTCAAGCGCCGTGCCTATCTGGACTTTATCCTAAAGGCTGTTCAGAAGGTGCCTGGGAAGATTTGGCAAAATCTCTATCTGCGTTCTTATCTACGAAATGGAGACCTCTTTGCGCTTAGTCTTCGTCTGCTCTTGCTTTCCTTGCTGGCGCAGGTCTTTATCGAGCAAGCTTGGATTGCGACAGCAGTGGTGGTTCTCTTTAACTACCTCTTGATCTTCCAGTTACTGGCCCTCTATCATGCCTTTGACTACCAGTATTTGACCCAACTCTTTCCACTGGACAAGGGGCAAAAGGAAAAAGGCTTGCAGGCGGTAGTCCGAGGATTGACCAGTTTGGTCTTAGTAGTGGAATTAGTCGTCGGGTTGATTACCTTCCAAGAAAAACTGCCCCTTCTAGCCTTGCTGGGTGCAGGTTTGGTTTTACTAGTCTTGTACCTACCTTATCAGGTCAAACGTCAGATGCAGGAATAACATTGCCTATATGATATTAAAAAAGAAGTTGAGTTCAGTTTGTCTCAACTTCTTTTATTTTCTACAGGATAATGGTTGGTCCGTAGAGACTCAACTTGGTCTTGACTTGGTCAAAGTGGAAGCGGTCATAGGCCCGCCAAGCGGCGCGAGTTGGAGCATCTGGATCAAGAGCGCTGAGTCCCATGAGAAGACTGGAAGTCTGGTAAAATTTTTCCAGTTCAATCAAGACTCGATTATCCACTGTTTCAGCCTTGGCTAGAAAACCAAGAATAGAGTTTAATTGCTCCTGAAAGCGGACGTCGTCAGCGGTTGCCTGTTTGCATGCTTGATAGGCTTTGTTTAAGTCCGTAATCAAAGTCTGAGCTCTTTTGATAGGGTCTGTATCTGTCATGAGAATTTCTCCTTTAATCTGGGTGCCAGTCTTGTTTCTAGCAACTGTGTTTTGATACTGTCAGTTTATCACTTTTATCTCCTTTTTCACCATCAAATCTTTAATTGTTCTTGAAATTTCCTGAATGGTACTGTTAAGATTTTATGATAAAATAGTGGTAAGATTATCATGATGTTGTAGAAAAATAATCCTTTTAGGAGCTTTCAAAGACTGTTTAGGATTGGGTGTGCTTGTGCTAGACCTTTTCTGTTATTCTTTTCTTAGGAGGAGAATCCAATGAAACATATGATTATTCAGACACAGAAAACAGTCTATAAAGTAAACGTCGACGATATCTACTATATCCAAACACATCCAACTAAAGCCCATACCGTACAGATTGTTACAGAAGAAGCTAGCTTTAATATGGTTCAAAATTTAAGTAATCTTGAGAACCAATATGGGGAAACCTTGATGAGATGTCATCGAAATTGTTTGGTTAATCTTGATAAATTAAAATCGATTGATTTTCAAGAAAGAATCCTTTTTCTCGGAGAAGAAGGTCAATACGCTGTCAAGTATGCCAGACGTCGCTATAGAGAAATTCGTCAAAAATGGTTGAAAGAAGGAGAGTAAGAAGATGAGAATATTTGTTTTAGAAGATGATTTTTCCCAACAGGCTAGGATTGAAACGACCATTGAGAAACTTTTGAAAGAGCATCATATCATCCCTAGCTCTTTTGAGGTCTTTGGTAAGCCAGACCAACTGCTGGCAGAGGTGCATGAGAAGGGAGCACATCAGCTATTCTTTTTGGATATTGAGATTCGAAACGAAGAGATGAAGGGGCTAGAAGTGGCTAGAAAGATTCGGGATCGAGACCCTTACGCCCTCATCGTCTTTGTAACGACTCACTCGGAGTTTATGCCCCTGTCCTTTCGCTATCAAGTCTCTGCTTTGGACTACATTGATAAGGCTCTTTCGGCAGAGGAGTTTGAATCTCGGATCGAGACAGCCCTCCTCTATGCCAATAGTCAAGATAGTAAGAGCCTGGCGGAAGATTGCTTTTACTTTAAATCAAAATTTGCCCAATTCCAGTATCCTTTTAAAGAGGTTTACTATCTCGAAACGTCGCCCAGAGCCCATCGTGTTATTCTCTATACTAAGACGGACAGGCTGGAATTTACAGCGAGTTTAGAGGAGGTTTTCAAGCAGGAGCCTCGTCTCTTGCAGTGCCACCGCTCTTTTCTCATCAATCCTGCAAATGTGGTGCATTTGGATAAGAAAGAAAAACTGCTTTTCTTTCCCAATGGTGGAAGTTGTTTGATCGCGCGTTATAAGGTCAGAGAAGTGTCTGAAGCTATTAATAACTTACACTGAGCTAGGAGAATTTATGAATATTGCTTGGATATTATTATATACACTTATTACTAATGGGCTAGAAATTGTCATTTTCTTTAAGGTAGATGGAATTGGTCTCACTTTTGAGAGGATTTTTAAGGCCTTTCTTTTTAGGATACTGTTGGCCGTTGTTTTTGTAATGATTAGCTATATAGTAGGAAATACTTACCTATCTTATTTCACGAACCCCTTGTACGGCATAGGCTTGTCTTTCTTATTGTTAAGAGGGTTTCCTAAAAAACTCCTTTTCTTTTATGGTCTCTTTCCAATGATATTGGTGAATCTCTTTTATAGAGGTCTTTCTTATTTTGTGCTTCCATTTTTGGGACAAGGGCAAGTACATGATGATTACTCTTTGATTTGGTTGTGTATAATAATTTTCAATTTCTTCATTTCTCTAGCCTTTTTGAAATGGTTGGACTATGATTTCACTAGCTTGAGAAGGGAGATTCTTGATACAGGTTTTCAAAAGTCCCTGACTAAAATTAACTGGATAATGGGGGCTTACTATTTGGTGATACAAACTCTGTCTTACTTTGAATATGAGCAAGGTATTCAATCAAAGACTGTTCGCTATCTCATCCTAGTGTTTTACCTCCTCTTTTTTATGGGGGTTATCAAGAAATTGGATACCTATTTGAAGGACAAACTCCGTGAGAGACTGGACCAAGAGCAGACCTTGCGCTACAGAGATATGGAACGCTATAGTCGACATATAGAGGAACTTTACAAGGAAGTACGGAGCTTTCGCCATGACTACACCAACCTCTTGACCAGCTTACGTCTGGGCATTGAAGAGGAGGATATGGAGCAGATAAAAGAGGTCTATGGCTCCGTCTTAAAGGATTCCAGTCAGAAATTGCAGGACAATAAATATGACCTTGGTCGATTGGTGAATGTTCGGGACCGTGCCCTCAAAAGTCTCCTAGCAGGGAAATTTTTAAAAGCTAGAGATCAGAACATTGTCTTTAATGTCGAAGTTCCTGAGGAGATTCAGGTCGAGGGGATGAGACTACTTGATTTTCTAACCATTGTGTCTATCCTTTGTGACAATGCTATTGAAGCCAGTGCAGAGGCCAGTCAACCTCATGTTTCAATCGCCTTTTTAAAAAATGGAGCACAGGAGACCTTTATCATCGAAAATTCCATCAGAGAAGAGGGTATAGATGTTTCTGAAATCTTCTCTTTTGGAGTTAGTTCTAAAGGAGAGGACCGAGGTGTTGGGCTCTATACCGTCATGAAAATTGTGGAAAGTCATCCCAATACCAGTCTCAATACCACCTGTCAAGATCAAGTTTTTCGTCAGGTGCTTACTATGATACCTACAGAATGATGAAAAAAATAAGACCGAGAGTTCTTGTTACTCGGTCTTATTTTTTATAGTTGTATTGGATGATGAAGTCCTTTCGTATTGTTACGCTTAATTATATTAAGGTCGTATAAGATATCTTCCCACCATCCTCCACCTGTAATTTGATTGAGTTCGGTAGTTGTTAGTTCTTGAAATGAAGTTAGGTTTTGTTTCTTATCCATGTTATGATTCTCCTGTTTTATAAGATAATAAATAGTTATAGAGTGTTATCTGAAAATTAATCAGAATGGGTTAAGATTTTATCTTTGAAATAATCAAAATATGTTTTCTTTGCAGTTACACTAGTGACGCGACCTTGTAAGCCATATTGGATGAGTTTACTATCCTCATTAGATAGTTTTGCAAGAGCGGTTAATTTAAAGAGATTACCTTGCTCTGTTCTGGTAGGAGTTTGATCAATTGTCTGGAGTTGACCGATGATGGTAATGCCGTGATTTCCAATCTTCTCCAGTTTTAATCTTACAGTTTGTCCTTTATCTAGTAGAGGTAGATAGTCAGAAGATACGTAGTAAGTGATTAGTACTTCTCTTGTATCTGTGATGACAGGGAATATTTGAGCAATTTCTGTACCAGTTGGAATTCTATTTTTACCTTCAAATTCGCTGTTCAGATGAACGATTCCTTTACTTGGAGAGGTTAAAGTATTATTTTCCAAGCGCTGTGTCGCTTGATCTAGTTGTACTTTTAATTCTGTTAATTGATTCTCCACGGTCAGTTGTTGCTGAGAAGCTGTCTGTAAAAACTGAGTGCGGAGTACTTCAATTTTGGTTGCTAAACTATTATCATAAGTTGCTACACTTCCGATACCAGCTTGCTGAATTTTGAGGCTTGCGATAGATGATTCAAGACCTGCAATACTTTGATTAATTTGAGATAAAAATGGCTCTTCTGCAGTTCCTTGTGTTTGTCCTTGTGAGGCTACAAGATAACGATTCAAAATTGACTGGTGTGGATTGCCAGTTGGTAAGCGTGCTCTGTTATTTATGATAGCATCTCTCAGCTCTTGATATTCTCCAATCTGTTGTTGAACTTTTGTAATTTCTTGTTCGATGGCTGATGAACTGCTATTGGCAAGATTAGCTTGATTTGAAACCTCAGTGTTAGTCTTTGTAATACCCAGTTCAATATCATGGGATTGTTTAGTAAAATTCATAAAGGTATTATGGTAGCCAAACTCATCCTCACCAGAAAAAAGATCAGTCGCTTTCTCTAAGCTTTGTTTCAAAATTCCAAGTCCTTCTTTTTGCTTCTCAAGTCTTTGTAATTGAGTTTCTAAGGCAGTTTTCTGACTTTCTTCCATTGTTTCAGAGTATTTGATGAGTAAGTCACCTTTTTCAACTACTTGATTTGCCACTAAATGATTAGCAAGGATAGGATTATCACTGGTTGACTGAATAGATGCAATGACACTTGTAGGGGTGATTTCTCCTTGGGAAGTAACAGTAATTTCTTTTGTGGCAACAAGGGAGAAAATCAAGATGAAAGTAAACAGTAATGAAAGAGGTATAATTAACACTGTCGCATAGTTATGGTAACGTCTCTGATAAAACTCGACGCTTCTAAAAAGATTAGGATTCATGACATTCTCCTTATTTATTGAATAGATGATGGTAGAAGCCTTGCTCCTGCATTAACTCTTGGTGACTACCAACTTCAATGATTTTCCCCTGGTCAAGAACAATGACACGGTTGGTTCGTTCGGCTATACTGAGACGATGGGCTACAAAGAGAATGGTTTTATCAGTTAGGGACATAAGATTATCTATAACTTTTTTCTCAGTCAAGACATCAAGACCGCTAGTAGCTTCATCTAGTATTAAAACAGAAGCTTTAGTTAAAAGAGCACGAGCGAGGGCGATTCGTTGCTTCTGTCCTCCTGATAGACCAGCTCCATCAGAGAGCTGAGTTTGATAGCCCATAGGCATTCTTTCAATGTCTTGACGGATTTCAGCTAATTCACAAGCTTTTAAAATATCTTCTTGGCTAATTATATTATTACCGCCCAAGGTTAAGTTTTCCAAAATAGATCCATTAAAGATATAGGCTTGTTGGGGTAGGTAATTAATATGACGGCGCAAGACTTTTTTATCAATGTTTTTAATATCCTGATGATTGATGGAAATATGTCCTTTGTAGGGTTCAAAGAAATTGACAATCATTTTGGCTAAAGTTGTTTTACCAGAACCACTAACTCCAACTAGGCTAACCTTATCTCCTTGTTTAATCGTGAGATTAATATCTGTTAAAGTATCTCGTCCAAAACCATACTTATAAGAAAGGTTATCAAATTCAATATCGCC
The DNA here is from genome assembly GCF_001074635.1 of Streptococcus mitis. GTDB lineage: Bacteria > Bacillota > Bacilli > Lactobacillales > Streptococcaceae > Streptococcus > Streptococcus mitis_E. Next base: position 23,501 of record NZ_JUQO01000061.1, on the reverse strand, counting down.
CATCAAAAAATGTGAATGAACAGGGTTTTCTGGGGCTTGGAACTCAGATTCGACTAGATAGACTTCGTTTAAACGGTTATTAGCGACCTTCGCAGATTGGAGTTTGGTTTGGAGGTTGATAATATTTTCCATAGGAGTTGTAAAGTAAGAAAGAAGTGTATTAAAGGTAATCAGCTGACCGATAGAAATTTTACTCGACATGACTAATTGAGCGCCAAACCATAGGATAAGGATATTTAGAACTAATTTTGTTCCCTGCTTTAAACTCGTTTGTAAAATAGAATATTTACTGAGCTTAAAGGATTTTTCCAGATAATCTACAAATTCGCTGTCTATATTTTGATAGCGATTTTCTTCACTCGTAAGCGACTTTATAGTTTCAATCCCGTTGATATCTTCGATAATAGCAGAGCTAACCATAGAATTACTTTGCATGACATCATGGTTCATTTTTTCGAAAGGCTTCATAAAAGAAAAGATGATGACCATGTATATAGGAATGGAAATAAGAGAAAGAAGGAAGAGATTAGGGTTTTGTGCCAGTAAGACGCCCCCTACAAGAATCAGAATGGAAACATCCAGAAAAAGAGAGAGAATAGTAGAAGCCAAGGCATCTATAATAGAGTTAGCATCTGTGAACCGTGAAATGATTTCTCCTGTCCGACGTGTCGCAAAGAAAGACATAGGAAGTTCAAAAATATGGCGAATATAGGATAAAATCACATCAATACTTAATCTCTGGCTCAGAACAGTTAGGAGATAATCTCTGGAGAAGCCCATGACTTGTTGGAGGATATAAGTGATAACTAGACCAACTGAGATGATTCCTAAAGTTGATTTCATCTGATTTGGGATGTATTCATCCAAGATTCCTTGGAGATAATAAGAACCACCTATATTGATAATAGTGACCAATAAGCTTGAGAGAACAATGTAAGTAATGAGAGATTTTTGTTTGAAAATCAGAGGAAGGAAGCTTAGTAGACCATTCTTTTTATCTTTATGGGGTTGATAGCTGGGTTTGGGAGCTAGAAAAATAGCTACTCCAGTCCATTCAGAGAAAAAGCGTTCTTTTGACATTTTGGTGATTTTTACAGAAGGATCAGGATCACCAATAATCAGATAGTCTTTCTTTGTTTGATAGACAACATAGTAATGTTGGAGTTTTCCTTCTTTGTTAACGTGAACGATAAATGGATAGGGGACATCACTCATGTCAAAGAGAGTTTTATCTGCTTGAACAGGTCTTGTTTCAAAGCCCATTTCATCAGCGGCTTTTACAATGCCAAGAGCAGTCGTCCCTTCTTTATTGGTCTTTGCAAGTTCTCTCAAGTGAGCTAGAGAAAAATCTGAACCATAGAATTTAGCAATCGAGGCTAAGGCAGCAACACCGCAGTCTCTAGCATCTATTTGAGGAACAAATGTACGTTTATAAGAAATCATTGGCAATTCCTTTCATTTTCATATAGTAGATAGGTATATTATGCCATAAAAATAAGTTCATATTTTATGAAATCTTGAATAGTCATTGAAACTTCCTGAATGGTAAAAAAGTGATTAGAAATTATCTTTTAAAAAAATTTTAGAGGTGGTTTTAAATAAAAAAGCTAATTTAAGACGTTTCGATGACAATTCAAGATTTGGATGAAAAATTTTAAAAAACAATGATATACTAAACTTGTCAAAGTTGCAACAGGACAAAAATTAAAAATAAAAAAAGGAGGTATTCATCATGAATACAAAAACAATGTCACAATTTGCAATTATGGATACTGAGATGCTTGATAGAATAGAGGGAGGAATATTTGGGGTTGACGATGTTGTGTTTTGGACAGGGGTAGGCAGCTATGTTGCAGGTAGAGTTGTTGATGCAGCAATTGATGATTTTACGAATCAATGCCGGAAAAATCCTCATCAGTGGTTCTGTGTTCATGTATAGATATAATAGTGTTGTATTGTAAATGACCTATGCACGGATAGAAGCTGTTCTTTGCAAACGAGTCGCTTATTCAATATAAGTTTACGTGCTCCTAGTCACAGTTAGTTGTGCTTGATGGAAAGAATGACACCTATAAAAATGCGAGGTAGTGGCTATACCACTCACTTATTCACCTCCCCGTGATTTGTAGTAGTGATAGGCTTTCTCACTATTATTATAAAACAAAATAAAGAGCACAACACTTTTTCATTCTGTGTTGTGCCTTGAGTGAAACGAAAGGAATGAATTATAACGATGAAAAAAAACGATTATATTGCTTTGAATGAAGTAGAATTAGAGACAATTAGTGGTGGAGATGACTGTTTTATTGGAGATGTTGGATGTATTGGCTGGGGGATTTTGAAGAGTATCGGAGGGATGATAAAACCTGGTCCATATGTTCCTCCAGTATGCATTCCAAAAAGTTCATGGAATCCTGCACCTCCAGTTCCATGTTAAAAGGTGATTGTAAACTTCTATAAAAAATTGAATAATCGACTTGTTCGGCATCTTGTTGAATCTACAGAACTATAATATACAGGTTCTGTTAAGGATTATTTTAGCTGATTTAAATAGGTGAAAACTAAAAACTAATGGCTAGTTGGAACGTTAAAAATTAACTGTCTAATCAGCTAATCTTGCTTCAAATAATTCCTGAACAAGTCTGATAAATTAAACGAATAAGATAGGTTATTAACACAGTCTTGTTCGTTTTTTCTAATACATTATTTAATTAATACACTTATAAAATTGGAAAGCGGTAGAGGTAAGAAATACTACCACAGATTTATTATTAACTTTGTCAGTATTGTTTGAAATATCAAAAAGTATTTTAAACTATATGTGTTTAGTTCTTTAGTTTGATTGTTGTTGAGTATAACTATTTTTGTATAGATGAAAAACTTGTTATTGTTCAAGATGTTTTGGTGACCTTTTATGATTTGAGTGATTCAAAATCAAAATGAGTGCTATACTAGCAGTGTAAAGGTTGTAGCTAAACTAAGATAAAGAATACATTTAGGAGGAAATCTTATGAAGAGAAAAATATTTATCATTTTAACCTTGTATCTGATCATGTCTATTTTTCTTTATCCGCTTAGAGAGAGTATTTGGTATAACCTATTTTATACCATAGCCTATTTGATTGCAGTTAAGATCTATTTTGCTTTAATTAAAAAGAAAGAAAAGAAATGAAAACTTTTATTGCTAAAAAACGGAATATCTTCCTTATGAGATTGTTCCTAGGTCAGTTGCCCTTGCTTGTCTCTACTTATCTATTTCTATCTCGTCAGTTTTTAAATTTTTCCTTGGTTTTCCAATTTCTTCTAGTGGTTATTAACTTGATTTCTATTTTGGTTACTGTTTATCTCGCTAGGGAGATGAGGACAAGAGAGTTTGAAGATGATGATTTGGTTAGTCCTAGAACCAATCAACTTATGTTTATCGGCTTGACAGGCTTTATGTCTATTATTTGTTTGTATAGAGGAATCACAGCAGGAGAATTCTATCAGCAATTAATTGCTTATATTGGTGCTATTCTCTGCTTGCTTATTATGCTTCTGCTCATTTGGGGCTTGAAGTATTATAAAAAGTAGAGCTTAATGAAGTATAAAGGGGTAAGTGTTTTCGAAATACTTACCCCTTTATAATAAAGTTTTTGCAATTCAAGATGTTTCGATGACCATTTAAGATTTAGATGAATTTATAATTTTAAATAAGGTAAGATAAAGATAACAAATGTAAAGGAGTATTCTTATGAAGAAACAAAATATAAAATCGCTATTACTTGTACCACTTGTATTTGCATCTATTACTACGGGTGTTGTATATGCAGAAGAACAGCCTACTACTTCATCTATTCAGACGAATGATAGTTCTCTTGTGGCACCAGATTTGCCATCGTCTAAGGAAAAGGTGGAGCATAAGCCTTCTGTTGTAACCCCAGAAGAGTATGAGAAGAATGTTACGGACTTTAAAAAGATAGATATTGAAGCTGTTCGTCAATCTTTTACAGAGGATCAATTGGAACATACTATTTATTTTGGTAGAAAAACTTGCTCTCATTGCCGTCAATTTTCTCCTGAATTAAAAGAATTTAATAACTTGATTGAAAAGAAGTTAGAGTATTATGATTTGGATGGTAAGGATTTTGATGGGGAAGCGAGAGAGTTTCTATTTAAAAAAGTCGGTATTCCAGGAACACCAACAATTTTGTATTTAAAAAATGGACATCCGATATCTGGATGGGTTGGTGGCGGAGCAACTGCACAACAGGTTTATGATTATATGTACTCGAGAAATTCACCTAAGCAAACGGAGACAGTGAAATCTTCTGAGGAAACAGTAACAGAAAGGGTTCGTGATGAGAATACTAGAAGTGATAGCATGAGTATTAGTGATAAAGTTGTAAGTGAAAGCAAAGGTATGAGTGATGAAAAAAGAACCGAAATGAAAATATCCAATGCTAATCCCAATTCTAATAGTGAAAATAGTGGGAAAGTGGAGAGTATAAACTCAACTTCTAAAGCTAAAACTACTCAATCTGGCAATTTAGCAATGTTAGACAATAAGAATCAATCGGAAACTCTCAAACCTATTTTTGATGTTGATCAAGAAAATAAAACTCCTTTAACCGATGTTAAGGGGACTGATTATGTAAGCGAATCTATTACTTCGAATGAAAAATTATTACCGAAAACAGGAGAGGAAGAAAGTTACCAACTGATTCGGCTAGCTATCGCGTTTTTTATGGCTTCTATAATGATTAAAGTGAAACAAAAAATTCATAAATAAAAATAGATGGTAAACAGGTGCAATGATATTATTTGTTTGTAATAACATATAGCTAACATTTTCCTATAGACAAGAGTGAGAAGATAGGTGTATTTATTTTATATATAAAAGATTATAATTGTATATGAAATGGACCGAATGGTAAAAGGTCAAGTATTTCCGAAATACTTTCTTTTTCGATTATTTTAACGCCTCAAGATGTTTTGATTACAATTTATGATTTGAATGAAAAAAATTAATAAACAGTGATATACTAAACTTGTCAAAGTTGCAACAGGACAAAAATTAAAAATAAAAAGGAGTATTTGTCATGGATACAAAAATGATGGAACAATTTGAAATTATGGATACTGAAATGCTTGATCATATAGAGGGTGGGGATGTATCTGATATTTATAGAGGGTATGCCTATAATGAAAGTCCATTTGGTTCTTACCCTTCTATATTAAAAAATTCAGGTCCTTTTCCAGTAAGTGGGTACTGTCCGCGTGGTTATCGTGACCTTGGTTATATAGGAGCAGGTTTTCATTTATGTGGAATATAGACTGAAATATAAGAAATGAGGAAGAGTTTCTATGAAAAAGTATCAGTTTCTCTTCAAAATAAGTGCAGTCTTGTCTTACTTATTTTTCGTATTTGGCCTTTCTCAGCTAACGCTTATAGTCCAAAATTATTGGCAATTTTCTTCTCAGATAGGAAATTTCTTCTGGATTCGAAATATCTTGAGTTTGCTATTTAGCGGAGTCATGATTTGGATTTTGGTTAAGACAGGCCATGGCTATCTCTTTCACATTCCAAGAAAAAAATGGCTTTGGTATTCGATTTTGACAGTATTAGTGATAGTGCTCCAGATCTCTTTTAACGTTATCTCTTTTAACGTTCAGACAGCTAAACATGCTCAGTCAACTGCTGAAGGTTGGGCTGTATTGATTGGTTATAGTGGGACTAACTTTGCTGAGCTAGGTATCTATATAACTTTGTTCTTTCTAGTGCCACTGATGGAAGAATTGATCTATAGGGGGTTGTTGCAACATGCTTTCTTTAAACATTCGCGATTTGGCCCTGATTTGCTTCTTCCTTCCATTTTGTTTGCTCTTCCTCATTTTTTAAGTCTGCCTAGTCTGTTAGATATTTTCGTTTTTACAACATTTGGAATCATTTTTGCTGGTTTGACTCGCTATACCAAGAGCATTTACCCATCCTATGCGGTGCATGTGATTAATAATATTGTAGCGACTTTACCATTTTTGCTCACTTTTCTACATAGGGTCTTGGGGTAAAAAAACAAAGTCTTGCTTTTCAGCCATAGAGGAGGTCATCATGTATAAACGCTTATTTTTCCTAGATTCCAAAACCTTAGACTGGTTGACGCCTTATATTCTGGTCTTGGCTTCTGATACCATTGCTTTTAATGTTTTTGTGCTAACCTTTGTATCTGCGGTGGTCTTTAATTCCCTAAATCCCATGCTAGCTTTTATGGCTATCTTCTTAGGAGCTGGCTATGTGGCCGGATTTTGGGTACTCAAATGGTTTGTTTTGGAAAGGTTAGAGCGGAAGGATGATGTGTAGGGAGGTTTGTTTCTTGAGGAGGATAATTTTATGGAGTTCTTTGATAAATTTCATGCCTTTTGTTTTGGATTTTTAGTATTACTAATCGTCATTACAGTTCCTTATACGATTAACCACGGGGATTTTTTTCAAAATGAATCTGAATTGATTATTGTAAGTCTTCTAGTAACCTCGCTAAGTGTTGCTTATGCTAGAAAGTTTGAAATGATTTCTTTTGGGATGTTAAGCAAGAAAGAACTTTTGCTGTTCATTGTAATCTTTCTTCTAAGTGTACTTGAGACGTTGGTTTATATTCATTTCTTCGCTGTTTCTTCTGGCGCAGGAGTTCAACACTTGTCGGAAGTTAGCAGAGGAATTTCTCTGTCTTTGATTTTGACTTCCTCAGTTTTTGGACCCATCCAGGAGGAACTCATTTTCAGAGGACTTCTTCAAGGTGCCGTTTTTGACAATTCTTGGTTAGGGCTTGTGCTCACTTCCTCTCTCTTTTCTTTCATGCATGGACCTTCTAATGTCCCTTCGTTTATTTTTTATCTACTTGGGGGCTTGTTACTGGGCTTTGCTTATAAAAAGAGCCAAAACCTATGGGTTTCTACTCTAGTTCACATGTTTTACAATGCTTGGCCACTCTTATATTATTTATAAAAATCATGAAAGGTAAGCAGAAGACGGTGCTTACCTTTTTCTTTCTATAAATTATAACCCAAACCACCCCATAGGCTTTTCTTTGAGAATCGGGTGTGGACCGGTTGACGAATAGGGCAAAAACTAGTAGAATAGTAAGGAAACTTTATACGGAGGAAAGAAATGGATTTGGGTGATAATGAGCTAACACTGACTCCCATACCTGGGAAAAGTGGCAAGGCTTATATGGGTAGCTATCCTGACGGGAAGCGCATCTTTGTAAAAATGAACACCTCTCCAATCCTACCTGGTCTAGCTAGAGAACAAATTACTCCACAATTATTATGGAGCCGCCGTTTGGCAGATGGGCGTGATATGTGTGCTCAAGAATGGTTGACAGGCAAGATATTGACCCCCTATGATATGAATCGTAAACAAATCGTCAATATCTTAACCCGTCTGCATCGCTCACGTCCGTTGATGACACAGTTGAGTCGTTTGGGATATGCCATGGAAACACCTGTAGATTTACTACAGTCTTGGCAGGAAACGGCTCCAGATGCTTTGCGTAAAAATCATTTTATCAGTGAAGTGATGGCTGATTTACGTCAGACTATTCCAGGATTTAGAGAGGACTATGCGACCATTGTCCATGGAGATGTACGACATAGTAATTGGATTGAGACAGACAGTGGCTTGATTTATTTGGTAGATTGGGATTCGGTTCGCTTGACCGACCGCATGTTTGATGTGGCCCATATGCTCTGCCATTATATTCCAGAATATCAGTGGAAGGAATGGTTGACCTACTACGGCTATAAGTATAATCAAACGGTATTAAATAAATTGTATTGGTACGGTCAATTGTCTTACTTGAGCCAGATTTCCAAGTATTATATGAACCAAGATTTAGAAAATGTCAATCGGGAGATCCATGGCTTGCGTCACTTCCGAGACAAGTATGGAAAGAGAAGATGAGAGTTAGAAATCGTAAAGGGGCGACAGAATTACTAGAGGCAAATCCCCAGTATGTGGTCCTCAATCCCTTGGAGGCCAAGGGAAAATGGCGGGACTTGTTTGGCAATGATAATCCCATTCATGTGGAAGTTGGAAGTGGAAAGGGTGCCTTTGTTTCAGGTATGGCCAAGCAAAACCCTGACATCAACTATATCGGGATTGATATTCAAAAGTCTGTTTTGAGCTACGCTTTGGACAAGGTGCTTGAAGTTGGAGTACCGAACATCAAGCTCTTGTGGGTAGATGGTTCTGACTTGACTGACTACTTTGAAGACGGTGAGATTGATCGCTTGTATCTGAATTTTTCAGATCCATGGCCGAAAAAACGCCATGAAAAGCGTCGTTTGACCTACAAGACCTTCTTGGATACCTTCAAACGTATCTTGCCTGAAAATGGAGAAATTCATTTCAAGACGGATAACCGTGGCTTGTTTGAGTACAGTTTAGTGAGCTTTTCTCAGTATGGCATGAAGCTCAATGGTGTCTGGCTAGACTTACATGCCAGTGATTTTGAAGGCAATGTTATGACTGAATACGAGCAAAAATTCTCCAACAAGGGGCAAGTTATCTATCGAGTTGAGGCTCAGTTTTAAGAAATAGCCTGAAATCAGGCTGTATGAGTGCTTTTGCTTTACATAAGTTGGCAAACGTGCTATACTAATAGTAAGAATATGAAAAGTGAGGCGGGGAAATATCTTCGCCTCTTGCTTATGAGGAGGTGGACGCAATCGCAACAATCGTAGAATTAGTCAGAGAAGTTGTAGAACCTGTCATTCAAGCTCCTTTCGAACTCGTGGATATCGAGTATGGAAAGATTGGCAGTGACATGATTCTCAGTATTTTTGTAGATAAACCTGAAGGAATTACCTTGAACGACACGGCGGACTTGACAGAAATAATCAGTCCTGTCCTAGACACCATCAAGCCAGATCCCTTCCCAGAACAATATTTCCTAGAAATTACCAGTCCAGGCTTGGAACGTCCTTTGAAAACCAAGGATGCCGTCGCTGGAGCGGTTGGGAAATACATCCATGTCGGGCTCTACCAAGCCATCGATAAGCAAAAGGTCTTTGAAGGAACCTTGTTGGCCTTCGAAGAGGACGAGTTGACCATGGAATATATGGATAAGACGCGTAAGAAAACCGTCCAAATTCCATACAGTTTAGTATCAAAAGCACGTTTAGCAGTTAAATTATAGAAAAAGAAAGGATAGCTTTTGAGAATTCAAAAGTGAAGAAAACATGAGTAAAGAAATGCTAGAGGCCTTCCGCATTTTGGAAGAAGACAAGGGAATCAAAAAAGAAGATATCATCGACGCAGTAGTAGAGTCGCTTCGTTCCGCTTATCGCAGACGCTATGGTCAGTCAGACAGTGTAGCCATTGACTTCAACGAAAAAACAGGTGACTTTACAGTTTATACTGTCCGTGAAGTGGTTGATGAAGTATTTGATAGCCGTTTGGAAATCAGCTTGAAAGATGCTCTTGCCATTAATTCAGCCTATGAGCTTGGGGATAAAATCAAGTTTGAAGAAGCACCTGCTGAGTTTGGTCGTGTAGCAGCCCAATCTGCCAAACAAACCATCATGGAAAAAATGCGCAAGCAAACACGTGCCATCACTTACAATACTTACAAAGAACATGAGCAAGAAATCATGTCTGGTACTGTAGAACGCTTTGACAACCGCTTCATCTATGTCAACCTTGGTAGCATTGAAGCCCAATTGTCAAAACAAGACCAAATTCCTGGAGAAGTTTTTGCTTCTCATGATCGTATTGAAGTTTATGTCTACAAAGTTGAAGACAACCCTCGTGGTGTCAACGTTTTTGTTAGCCGTAGCCATCCAGAAATGATCAAACGCTTGATGGAGCAAGAAATTCCAGAAGTTTATGATGGAACTGTTGAAATCATGAGCGTAGCTCGTGAAGCTGGTGACCGTACGAAGGTTGCCGTTCGTAGTCATAATCCAAACGTGGACGCTATCGGTACAATCGTTGGACGCGGTGGAGCGAATATCAAGAAGATTACTAGCAAGTTCCACCCAGCACGTTACGATGCCAAGAGCGACCGTATGGTACCAATCGAAGAAAATATCGACGTTATCGAGTGGGTAGCTGATCCAGCTGAATTTATCTACAACGCTATCGCTCCTGCTGAGGTTGATCAAGTTATCTTTGACGAAAACGACAGCAAACGTGCCTTGGTGGTTGTACCAGATAACAAGCTTTCTCTTGCCATTGGTCGTCGTGGACAAAACGTGCGCTTGGCAGCTCACTTGACTGGTTACCGTATCGATATCAAGTCTGCTAGCGAATTTGAAGCCATGGAAGAAGCTGGTTCGGTAGATTTGGAAGCAGAAAACGATACTGTAGAAGAATAAAAGCTGCTAGAGGAGGGAAAGATGAAAACAAGAAAAATCCCTTTGCGCAAGTCTGTCGTGTCTAACGAAGTGATTGATAAGCGTGATTTGCTCCGCATTGTCAAGAACAAGGAAGGACAAGTCTTTATTGATCCAACAGGCAAGGCTAACGGCCGCGGCGCTTATATCAAGCTAGACAATGCAGAAGCCCTAGAGGCAAAAAAGAAGAAGGTCTTTAACCGTAGCTTTAGCATGGAAGTGGAAGAAAGCTTTTATGACGAGTTGATCGCTTATGTGGATCACAAAGTGAAAAGAAGAGAGTTAGGACTTGAATAAGCAAAAGATAAGCAATCTCTTGGGACTTGCTCAGCGAGCAGGGCGGATTATATCGGGTGAAGAATTGGTGGTCAAGGCCATTCAAGACGGCAAGGCCAAGTTGGTCTTTCTAGCTCATGATGCTGGACCCAATCTGACCAAGAAGATTCAAGATAAAAGTCATTATTATCAAGTAGAAATTGTAACCGTGTTTTCAACACTGGAATTAAGCATAGCAGTCGGGAAATCGAGAAAGGTTTTGGCTGTGACAGATGCTGGATTTACAAAGAAAATGAGGTCTCTTATGGAATAGAAGAGGAGGACATGATTTGTCTAAGAAAAGATTGTACGAAATCGCAAAAGAACTTGGAAAAGAAAGTAAAGAAGTTGTAGCGCGTGCAAAAGAGTTGGGCTTGGATGTGAAAAGCCACTCATCAAGTGTGGAAGAAGCTGTCGCTGCAAAAATCGCTGCCAGCTTTAAGCCTGTTGCTCCGAAAGCAGAAGTAAAACCTGCAGCACCAAAAGCAAGTGCAGAAAAGAAAGCCGAAAAATCTGAGCCGGCTAAACCAGCTGTAGCTAAGGAAGAGGCAAAAGCGGCTGAGCCAGTCTCTCCTAAAGCAGAAAAAGTAGTGGCTAAACCGCAAAGCCGTAATTTCAAGGCTGAGCGTGAAGCCCGTGCTAAAGAGCAGGCAGAGCGACGTAAGCAAAATAAGGGCAATAACCGTGACCAACAACAAAACGGAAACCGTCAGAAAAACGACGGCCGTAATGGCGGAAAACAAGGTCAAGGCAACCGCGACAATCGTCGCTTTAATGACCAAGCTAAGAAACAGCAAGGTCAGCAAAATCGTGGAAACGAGCGCCGTCAACAAGAGGACAAACGTTCAAATCAAGCGACTCCACGTATTGACTTTAAAGCCCGTGCAGCAGCCCTAAAAGCAGAGCAAAATGCAGAATATGCCCGTTCAAGTGAGGAACGTTTCAAGCAGACTCAGGCTGCCAAAGAAGCCTTGGCCCAAGCTAACAAACGCAAGGAGCCAGAGGAAATCTTTGAAGAAGTGGCTAAGTTAGCTGAACAAGCGCAACAAGAACAGCAAGCACAGCAAGTTCAAGCAGTGGTTGAAGTCGTCTCTGAGAAAACAGAACCTGCAGTGGATACACGTCGTAAAAAACAAGCTCGACCAGACAAAAATCGTGACGATTATGATCACGAAGAAGATGGTCCTAGAAAACAACAAAAGAATCGAAGTAGTCAAAATCAAGTGAGAAATCAAAAGAATAGTAACTGGAATAACAACAAAAAGAACAAAAAAGGCAATAACAAGAACAACCGCAATCAGACTCCAAAACCTGTTACGGAGCGTAAATTCCATGAATTGCCAACAGAATTTGAATATACAGATGGTATGACCGTTGCGGAAATCGCAAAACGTATCAAACGTGAACCAGCTGAAATCGTTAAGAAACTCTTTATGATGGGTGTCATGGCCACACAAAACCAATCCTTGGATGGGGAAACAATTGAACTCCTCATGGTGGATTACGGTATCGAAGCCAAACAAAAGGTTGAAGTGGATAATGCTGACATCGAACGTTTCTTTGTCGAAGATGGTTATCTCAATGAAGATGAATTGGTTGAGCGTCCACCAGTTGTAACCATCATGGGACACGTTGACCATGGTAAAACAACCCTCTTGGATACCCTTCGTAACTCTCGCGTTGCGACAGGTGAAGCAGGTGGTATCACTCAGCATATCGGTGCCTATCAAATCGTGGAAAATGGCAAGAAGATTACCTTCCTTGATACACCGGGACACGCGGCCTTTACATCAATGCGTGCGCGTGGTGCTTCTGTTACCGATATTACTATCTTGGTTGTAGCGGCAGATGACGGGGTTATGCCTCAGACTATCGAAGCCATTAACCACTCAAAAGCGGCCAACGTCCCAATCATCGTAGCCATTAACAAGATTGATAAACCAGGTGCTAACCCAGAACGCGTTATCGGCGAATTGGCAGAGCATGGTGTCATGTCAACCGCTTGGGGTGGAGATTCTGAATTTGTTGAAATCTCGGCTAAATTCAACCAAAATATCGAAGAATTGTTGGAAACAGTCCTTCTTGTGGCTGAAATCCAAGAACTCAAGGCAGACCCAACAGTTCGTGCTATCGGTACGGTTATCGAAGCGCGCTTGGATAAAGGAAAAGGTGCGGTCGCAACTCTTCTTGTACAACAAGGTACCTTGAATGTTCAAGACCCAATCGTTGTCGGAAATACCTTCGGTCGTGTCCGTGCTATGACCAACGACCTTGGTCGTCGTGTTAAGGTTGCAGGGCCATCAACACCAGTGTCAATCACAGGTTTGAACGAAGCGCCGATGGCGGGTGACCACTTTGCCGTTTACGAAGATGAAAAATCTGCGCGTGCGGCTGGTGAAGAGCGTGCCAAACGTGCCCTCATGAAACAACGTCAAGCTACCCAACGTGTCAGCCTTGAAAACCTCTTTGATACCCTTAAAGCTGGTGAACTCAAATCAGTTAACGTGATCATCAAGGCCGATGTACAAGGTTCAGTTGAAGCCCTTTCTGCCTCACTTCAAAAGATCGACGTAGAAGGTGTCAAAGTGACCATCGTCCACTCGGCAGTTGGTGCGATCAACGAATCAGACGTGACTCTTGCTGAAGCTTCAAATGCCTTTATCGTTGGTTTCAACGTACGCCCTACACCACAAGCTCGTCAACAAGCAGAAGCTGATGATGTAGAAATCCGTCTCCACAGCATTATCTACAAGGTTATCGAAGAGATGGAAGAAGCTATGAAAGGGATGCTTGATCCAGAATTTGAAGAAAAAGTTATCGGTGAAGCAGTTATTCGTGAAACCTTCAAGGTGTCTAAAGTGGGAACTATCGGTGGATTCATGGTTATCAACGGTAAGGTTACCCGTGACTCTAAAGTCCGTGTTATCCGTGATGGTGTCGTTATCTATGATGGCGAACTCGCAAGCTTGAAACACTACAAAGACGACGTGAAAGAAGTTACAAACGGCCGTGAAGGTGGATTGATGATCGATGGCTACAATGATATCAAGACTGATGATGTGATTGAGGCTTATGTCATGGAAGAAATTAAAAGATAAGATTTTTGCTCCTTTCTTAGGTGGTGAGGGACGCAAGCAAACCGATGCTTTCATTGCTTATTTTTGAGCCTAGAGTCTCAAAAATCCCCTGTGATGGGACTGATAAATCAGTTCCATCACTTTCACCACGGCGAAAGAAGCAGGTGAGTTCAAATTGAACTTCGTTCCAATTTGAAATGAAAATCAATAAGTTTAAAAATAGCTAGGTCTGCTGGCCTAGCTTTTGGTTCAAAGTAGAGAAAGGAATATCATGGCAAATCATTTCCGTACGGATCGTGTGGGCATGGAAATCAAGCGTGAAGTCAATGAGATTTTGCAAAAGAAAGTCCGTGATCCGCGTGTCCAAGGTGTGACCATCACAGATGTTCAGATGCTGGGTGACTTGTCTGTTGCCAAGGTTTACTACACCATTTTGAGTAATCTTGCTTCAGATAATCAAAAAGCTCAAATCGGGCTTGAAAAAGCAACTGGTACCATCAAACGTGAACTTGGTCGCAATTTGAAATTGTACAAAATCCCAGATTTGACCTTCGTCAAAGACGAGTCCATCGAGTATGGAAACAAGATTGACGAGATGCTACGCAATCTGGATAAGAACTAAGAAGGAGGGGTAACCCTCTTTTTTGGTGGGGAAATGGCTATAAAACATACTGGCGGAATCTTTCCAGAATTAAACATTATTAAAAAGCTTTATAAAATTCAACTTGTATGATATTATAGGAAATGAAAGAGTGAGATAAAACGATTTTTCAGCGATAGCCAGCAAGGCTGGTATCGTTAATATTTTGAAAGTGTAGTTAAACGAGGGAAGATAATATGGGACTCATAAAAACTCTAGCTAAAACTTATGGTAATTACTTTTTGATCGTGCAAGGTGTAAAAGTAATGAAAACGATAAAGAAAGATGACAATGTTGTTGTCGGTCTAGGTAAACTTTTTATTGCAGACAAGTTAATGGATGCGGCTCGATGGCTCATCAAGCCAGAGGAGAGAGAATGAAATTTTTTTGGGCAATTCTTGCCATTCTTTTTATTAAACCGATTATTGGGATTTTGAAATTCTTTTGGATGATCATCTCTTTTGCAGTCCAATTGCTGTTTTACAAGCTATTATTTAAACTATTGGATTGGCTCTTTAAACTTATCTAGATGGTAATCCAAGTCGCATAGAACTAGCAGGAACTCTACTGCTAGTTTTTTAATCTCTTTCCATATGGTATAATATAAGCAGTAAAATCATTTTAGAACATACAATGGAGGTCGTCATGGACAATATCATCGATGTGTCAATTCCCGTTGCAGAAGTTGTGGATAAGCATCCAGAAGTCTTGGAAATCCTAGTAGAGCTGGGTTTTAAACCCCTTGCTAATCCCTTGATGCGTAATACTATCGGTCGTAAAGTATCGCTCAAACAGGGTTCTAAGCTTGAAGGAACTCCTATGGACAAGATTGTCCGCACACTGGAAGCAAACGGCTATGAAGTGATTGGGTTAGACTAATGGCAGATGAACGGATTCATGTCCTGCGGGATATTTTGTTAGAATTGCACAATGGTGCCTCTCCTGAGTCAGTTCAGGAGCGTTTTGATGCGACCTTTACAGGTGTGTCAGCCATCGAGATTTCTCTCATGGAGCACGAGTTGATGAACTCAGACTCGGGCGTCACTTTTGAAGATGTCATGGAACTCTGTGATGTCCATGCCAATCTTTTTAAAAATGCTATCAAAGGTGTTGAAGTAGAGGATACCGAACACCCTGGCCACCCAGTTCGGGTATTTAAGGAAGAAAATCTGGCCCTCCGTGCGGCCTTGATTCGCATTCGGAGATTGTTAGATACATATGAGTCTATTGAAGATGAAGAAATGCTGGCGGAGATGCGCAAGGGTTTGGTCCGTCAGATGGGACTGTTGGGGCAATTTGATATTCATTACCAACGTAAAGAAGAACTTTTCTTTCCTATCATGGAGCGCTATGGACATGATTCGCCTCCTAAGGTCATGTGGGGAGTGGATGACCAGATTAGGGAACTCTTTCAAACAGCTTTAGCGACGGCCAAGTCACTCCCTGAAGTGCCGATTTCCACTGTAAAAGAAGCTTTTGAAGCTTTTGCGATAGAGTTTGAAAGTATGATTTTCAAGGAAGAGTCCATCCTCCTCATGATTCTTCTTGAGTCCTTTACCCAAGATGATTGGCTTCAGATTGCGGAGGAGAGTGATGCCTACGGCTATGCCATCATCCGTCCGTCAGAAAAATGGGTGCCAGAAAGACAGAGTTTTGTTGAGGAAAAGAGCGCAGAGGAGCCGGTACAGCTAGAAACGGCAGAGGGGCAAGTCCAGCAAGTTATCGATACGCCTGAAGGACAGTTCACCATTACCTTTACCCCTAAGGAAAAGGAAGCAGTGCTGGACCGTCATAGTCAACAGGCTTTTGGCAATGGCTATCTTTCAGTCGAGCAGGCTAATCTCATCCTCAATCACCTCCCTATGGAGATTACTTTTGTCAATAAAGACGATATTTTCCAGTATTACAATGACAATACGCCAGCTGATGAGATGATTTTCAAACGGACCCCGTCCCAAGTTGGGCGCAATGTCGAACTCTGCCATCCGCCTAAGTATTTGGACAAGGTCAAGACTATCATGAAGGGTCTTCGTGAGGGTACTAAAGACAAGTATGAAATGTGGTTCAAGTCTGAGTCGCGAGGTAAGTTTGTCCACATCACCTACGCTGCAGTGCACGATGAAGAGGGAGAATTCCAAGGTGTGCTGGAATACGTTCAGGATATCCAGCCCTACCGAGAGATTGACACGGACTATTTCCGCGGATTAGAATAAGGAGAAAAAATGAGTTACGAACAAGAATTTATGAAGGAATTTGAAGCTTGGGTTAATACCCAGATTATGATTAACGATATGGCGCACAAGGAAAGCCAAAAAGTCTACGAAGAAGACCAAGACGAGCGTGCCAAAGATGCCATGATTCGCTACGAAAGCCGTTTGGATGCCTATCAGTTCTTACTTGGTAAGTTTGAAAACTTCAAAGCAGGCAAGGGATTCCATGATTTGCCAGACGGCTTGTTTGGTGAGCGAAATTATTAAATGAGAAAGATTCTTGATTTTTTACTAAAATCTTGATAGAATATTTATATTAAATCCTTGTCAGAGCAGGGATTTTTTATTGAAAGGATTTTATCATGTCAAAGAAACTCAATCGTAAAAAACAATTACGAAATAGCCTCCGTCGTGCAGGTGCTTTTTCAAGTACTGTGACTAAGGTTGTAGAAGAGACAAAAAAAGTCGTGAAACGTGCTGAGCAGTCAGCAAGCCAAGCTGGTAAGGCTGTTTCTAAAAAGGTTGAACAAGCAGTAGAAGCTACCAAAGAGCAAGCTCAAAAAGTAGCCAATTCTGTAGAAGATTTTGCAGCAAACTTGGGTGGACTTCCACTTGATCGTGCTAAGACTTTCTATGATGAAGGAATCAAGTCTGTTTCAGATTTCAAAAACTGGACTGAAAAAGAACTCCTTGCCTTGAAAGGAATCGGCCCAGCTACCATCAAGAAATTGAAAGAAAATGGCATCAAGTTCAAGTAATCTTTCTTGTGCCTTGCATTTCCGAAAAAATCTTGCTACAATAGAGCCATTAGAGGTGTTTTGAATCCCGCATTTTACAGAAAGTGGCGGTGCTGAGAAGTCCACAAATGTGTCAAAACTGGTTGCTAATGGATGAAAAATTGAAATAAAAGTGTCTTTTTGTTTTAAAGACGAGAGTTGCGGGCAACTGCCCGAAATTGGGTGGTACCGCGGATAAATACATTCGTCCCTGTCATGTAGATGGCAGGGGCTTTTCTTTTGTGTCTTAGTCAAAGGAGGTTGTTATGAAACAATCTTTTAAAACAAGTAAACTCTATTATGGTTTTCCTATCTTCATTTTGGGGTATCAGGATCAGAATTTTGGACACAATATTACGACCTGTAGCTCCTCTTATAGCTTGGGAGATTGGCTAGTCATTGGTGTCGGAGCTGAGGAAAATGCGGCTGAGCAGATTAAGCATTACCAGAAGTTTACTGTGAATATCCCTGATGAAAATCTCATGCTCGAGATGGAGCAGGCTGGTTTTATCAGTCATAGAGAGAAATTGAAACACCTGGGGCTAGACTACGAGATTTCTGAACGGACTCAGGCACCGATTTTAGAGGTTTGTCCAGTCGTGTTAGAATGTCAAGTTGATAGAATTATCGAGGAAGATGGAATCTGTCACATCTTTGCCAAGATTATCGAGCGACTGGCTAATCCTGAACTCTTGGATGATAAGGGACATTTTAAAAATGATCGTTTTTCACCGACTTACTTTATGGGGGACGGTCACCAGCGCGTTTATCGCTATTTAGATAACCGTGTTGACCCTATGGGGAGCTTCATCAAGAAAGCGAGGACGAAGGATGTCAAGAGCTGAATTACCAGAACGATTAGAAATCGAACGTCTCGTTTTACGAGTCCGGACAGTCGCTGATGCTGAGGATATCTTTGATTATGCTAGTCGTCCAGAAGTTTCTTACCCAGCAGGTTTTCCACCTGTCAAGACCTTGGAAGATGAGATTTATTATCTGGAGCATATCCTTCCTGAGCGTAATCAAAAGGAAAATCTCCCAGCAGGCTACGGGATTGTTGTCAAAGGAACCGATAAAGTCATTGGTTCTGTTGATTTCAACCATCGCCATGCGGATGATGTGCTAGAGCTTGGCTATACTTTGCATCCAGATTATTGGGGTCGAGGCTATGTACCAGAAGCAGTGCGTACTTTGATTGACTTAGGATTTAAAGAACTGGAGCTTCATAAGATTGAGCTGACTTGCCTTGGTTACAATCTCCAAAGTAAACGAGTCGCAGAAAAACTTGGATTTACCCTCGAAGCTCGTATCCGAGACCGTAAAGATGTTCAAGGAAATCGCTGTGACAGTCTGATATATGGTTTGCTGAGAAGTGAGTGGGAGGTAATTTGATGCATCTTTTCATCATTGGTGCTCCGGCGTCAGGAAAAATGACTATTGGTCAAGAGTTATCTCGACTGACAGATGCTACCCTCTTTTATAACCATCAAGCCATCGATTTTGCATTAGAAATCTATCAGGATTATACAGAGGAGATGTGGGAATTTGTTCGTGGAATCACCTTTTCTTTCCTTGGAGCAAGTGCAAGAAATCAGCGATCAGTAATTTTAACAGACGTAATTGATTTTTCAAATCAGTACCAGCTGATGTATTTGAAGCAAATTCAGGATTTGTTGGATGACTATCATCAAGAGATTCTGTTTGTTGAGTTGGAAACAAGTCTTGAGGAGCGCTTACATCGAAATCAAACGGAGAATCGATTAAAGCACAAACCCTTAAAACGACATATTGAGGTATCTGAAAGAGAAATTTTAGAGACAGCTGAAACACTTCAATTAAATTCTCAAATCCAACCGAATGAGCTACACCACTACCTTAAAATAAATAATACGAATCTGTCTGCAGAAGAAGTTGCTAAGCAGATTCAAGATAAAATGAATACAATAGAGAAAGGACAAACACATGTCTAAAGAACTTTCACCTAAATACAATCCAGCCGAGGTTGAGGCTGGTCGTTACCAAAAATGGCTTGATGCGGATGTTTTCAAGCCTTCAGGCGATCAAAAGGCTAAGCCTTATTCAATCGTGATTCCACCTCCAAATGTAACTGGTAAGCTTCACCTTGGTCACGCTTGGGATACGACTTTGCAGGATATTATCATCCGTCAAAAACGCATGCAAGGTTTTGATACGCTTTGGCTTCCAGGGATGGACCACGCGGGGATTGCGACTCAGGCTAAGGTTGAGGAGCGCTTGCGTGGTGAGGGCATCAGCCGCTATGACCTCGGTCGTGAAAAATTCCTCGACAAGGTCTGGGAATGGAAAGACGAATATGCCACTACTATCAAGGAACAATGGGGCAAGATGGGGCTCTCTGTAGACTACTCACGCGAGCGTTTCACTCTTGACGAAGGTTTGTCAAAAGCTGTTCGCAAGGTCTTCGTGGACCTTTACAAGAAAGGTTGGATCTACCGTGGTGAGTTTATCATCAACTGGGATCCGGCAGCTCGCACAGCCCTTTCCGATATCGAGGTTATCCATAAGGATGTCGAAGGTGCCTTCTACCACATGAACTACATGCTAGAAGACGGCTCACGCGCCCTTGAAGTTGCGACAACTCGTCCTGAGACCATGTTTGGGGACGTAGCTGTTGCGGTCAATCCAGAAGACCCACGCTACAAGGATTTGATTGGTAAAAATGTCATCCTTCCAATCGCTAATAAACTCATCCCAATCGTTGGGGACGAACACGCTGATCCTGAGTTTGGTACTGGTGTCGTGAAAATCACACCTGCCCACGATCCAAATGACTTCTTGGTTGGTCAACGTCACAACTTGCCACAAGTCAATGTCATGAACGATGACGGAACCATGAATGACTTGGCCTTCGAATTTGCAGGTATGGACCGTTTTGAAGCTCGTAAGGCAGTCGTTGCCAAGCTGGAAGAAATCGGTGCCCTCGTTAAAATCGAAAAACGTGTCCACAGCGTTGGTCACTCAGAGCGTACAGGTGTTGTGGTTGAACCACGCTTGTCTACTCAGTGGTTCGTCAAGATGGATCAATTGGCCAAAAATGCTATTGCTAACCAAGATACAGAAGACAAGGTAGAATTCTACCCGCCACGTTTCAACGATACCTTCCTTCAATGGATGGAAAATGTCCACGACTGGGTTATCTCTCGTCAGCTCTGGTGGGGTCACCAAATCCCTGCTTGGTACAATGCTGAGGGTGAAATGTACGTCGGTGAAGAAGCTCCAGAAGGTGACGGATGGACACAAGATGAAGACGTCTTGGATACTTGGTTCAGTTCAGCCCTTTGGCCATTCTCAACCATGGGCTGGCCTGATGTCGACTCAGCAGACTTCAAACGTTATTATCCAACATCAACTTTGGTGACTGGTTATGATATTATCCCGTTCTGGGTATCTCGAATGATTTTCCAAGGTTTGGAATTTACTGGCAAGTCGCCATTTAAAAATGCCTTGATTCATGGTCTCATTCGTGATGAGCAAGGACGCAAGATGTCGAAATCTCTCGGTAACGGGATTGATCCAATGGATGTTATTGATAAGTACGGAACAGATAGCCTTCGTTGGTTCCTTTCAAACGGTTCTGCACCAGGGCAAGACGTGCGTTTCTCTTATGAGAAAATGGATGCTTCATGGAACTTTATTAACAAAATCTGGAACATCTCTCGTTATATCCTCATGAATAATGAAGGTTTGACCCTTGAGCAAGCAACTGCCAATGTCGAAAAAGTTGTTAACAAGGAAGCTGGAAATGTCACAGACCGCTGGATTCTCCACAACCTCAATGAAACTATCGGAAAAGCAACTGCCAACTTTGACAAGTTTGAGTTTGGTGTGGCTGGTCACATCCTCTACAACTTCATCTGGGATGAGTTTGCGGACTGGTACGTTGAATTGACTAAGGAAGTCCTTTATAGCGACAACGAAGAAGAGAAAGTTATCACACGTTCTGTTCTCCTTTACACCTTGGACAAGATCCTTCGTCTCCTTCACCCAATCATGCCATTCGTGACAGAGGAAATCTTTGGACAAATCTCAGAAGGTTCTATCGTGACAGCAGAATACCCAACTGTCAATCCAGCCTTTGAAGACCTTGCGGCTCACACTGGTGTGGAAAGCCTCAAAGACTTGATCCGTGCCGTTCGGAATGCGCGTGCGGAAGTAAACGTAGCTCCAAGCAAGCCAATCACCATCCTTGTTAAGACAAGCGATAGCGACTTGGAAGCCTTCTTTAACAGCAATGTCAACTACATCAAACGCTTCACAAATCCAGAACACTTGGAAATCGCATCAACTATTCCTGCACCTGAACTCGCTATGTCAAGCGTCATCACAGGGGCGGAAATCTACTTGCCACTCGCTGACCTCCTCAATGTCGAAGAAGAACTAGCTCGTCTCGACAAGGAACTGGCTAAATGGCAAAAAGAACTGGACATGGTCGGTAAGAAGCTCTCTAACGAACGCTTCGTAGCCAATGCCAAACCAGAAGTCGTCCAAAAAGAACGCGACAAACAAGCCGACTACCAAGCGAAATACGACGCGACCGTCGCACGTATTGATGAGATGAAGAAGTTGGTGAAATAAACATAGAAACACGGTGGGAAACCGTGTTTTTATGGTATACTGGTTATAGTAATTATAATTAGGAGTAAAATTAGTGGAATTAAAGGTAGCTACTATTTATACGATTGATAGAGAAAATAATACTACAACAAAGAATATACCAGATGATGGCATAAAATTTGATGAGTATCTTCATACAGTTCTTATTACAATAGCAAATAATAAAATTGTAAAGAATTATAAATCAAAAGCAGAAACAACACAAGTTATAAATTGTATAAAAAATATAATAGATAATCAAAGCGAACCAACTGTTTGTGAAGAATTTTTTGAATCAGTTTCTATGAGATTGTTGGAGAAAGAAATATCTGCACAGAGTAAAATAGAAAAAATGAAAAAATCTGTTCAAGTTGGGTCACTGATTCAAGCTTTGTTTTATGATAGAGATAATCAAAGATATATGTTTTTACTTGCAAAAGTAGCTCATGTTGTTTTTGTAAATCAAGTAGGTTTATCAGATACACAAGGTTTTCCAAAAGATATTAAAGTTTATAAATCAGCAACTTTTTATATTGATGCAACTAGTAGCGAAGAGATTGGAGTTCAACTACATCAAGATACAATTACTAAGTATTGGTATGATGAATTTCTGGAGTTAATTGAATTGACTAATGATGAGGAAAATACAAAAAACGCTTTCAATGCTATTGATGGTTTTTTGAATAGAAAGATTAAGCAAGAATATCCAAAAGATCGAGCATTTTTAAGGAATTCTTTTATCCATTATTTCAGAACAAATGCTACTATGGATTATGATTCTATGATTGATGACATTTTTAATGATTATTCTTCTATTGATGAATCATTTCCAAGAGAACGATTTAAAAATGAATTACTTGAATTACCAGAAAAGAAAAAATTTGAGAGGAATTTTCAAGTAGTTGCCGATATTGTAAAGGCTAGAATCCGTACAAATTATGAAGTATACCCGGGCATAAGATTAACAGTTTCAGAAAATAGAGAAGTTATTGAAACTTATACAGAACAAGGGAAAAAGTATTTAAAAATACAAGTTACCGATGAAACGACTTATTTAGAATTTACGCATGGAAATGACAATATATGATATTCTATTAGAAAAATTTAAAACTGATGATGATCGACTTTACTTTGAAGCCAAACAATCATTTTCTCTGGAAGCACTACCTGGAATTTCATTCTTTAAGACTCTTATAAAGGCAGTACCAGAACGAGATAAAATAATAATTAATTTAACTAATGATGCCGGGAGAGAGTTACGAATTGATAATTTAACACTGAGTGATGTTTATATAGATTTTATATCTTACTCTGATCAAATCGACGTAACTATCTCTATAAATAAAAACATTTTAAATAATACTCTATCAATCTTTAATTACAAAAAGTTTATTGATAATCTAAGCAAGCTTGATAACGTTGTTTTTCTGAATTTTTTGAGTTCGATAATAACTAGCAAAGCAGAGTATATTTTTTT
>NZ_JUQO01000060.1 GCF_001074635.1 Streptococcus mitis | reverse complement strand
AGTACAGCCTGCGGCTAGCTTCCTAGTTTGCTCTTTGATTTTCATTGAGTATTATTTTGTTTGCTCTTCAACGTAGGCAACCAAGTCACCAACTGTTTTCAAGTCATCTTCTGCTTCGATTTGGATATCAAAAGCATCTTCGATTTCTGAGATTACTTGGAACAAGTCCAATGAATCTGCGTCCAAATCATCAAAAGTTGATTCAAGTGTTACTTCTGATGCGTCTTTTCCAAGTTCTTCAACGATAATTTCTTGTACTTTTTCAAATACTGCCATGATAGGACTCCTTTAAAATAAATAGTTTTTTATAACAATGTGTTCACCACATGATTACCTAAATTGTAAGAATGAGCGTGCCCCAGGTCAAGCCTCCACCGAAGCCTGATAGCAGAACAGTCTGACTACCATCTAAATGGATGAGGCCTTGTTCTACACACTCTGAAAGTAAAATCGGGATACTGGCTGCACTGGTATTGCCATATTCCATCATATTGGCTGGAAGTTTGTCTCGTTCGACACCAATTTTTTTAGCCATTTTATCCAAGATACGGTCATTAGCCTGATGAAGTAGTAGATAATCCAAGTCTGTCGCCTCTACAGGAGATTCTTCAATAGTCTGTTTGATAGACTTGGCTACATCCCGAATGGCAAAATCAAAAACTGCGCGTCCATCCATCTTCAAAAATGAATCTGCACTTTCTTGATCTGAAAATGGAGAATGTAACCCTGAATGTCCATAGGTCAGACACTCGCTGCGACTTCCATCGCTATTGAGACTCTCTGCCAAGAAATGCTCTTGCTCACTAGCTTCTAACAAGACACCACCAGCACCATCTCCAAACAAAACAGCTGTTGATCGGTCTGACCAATCGACTGCTTTAGAGAGGGTTTCACTACCAATCACCAAGCCTTTTTGAAAACGACCAGAAGAGATAAACTTTTCAGCAGTTGACAATGCAAATACAAATCCACTACAAGCAGCTGTTAGGTCAAAAGCAAAGGCCTTATTAGCACCAATATTAGCTTGGACACGAGCAGCTGTAGAGGGCATCATCGAATCTGGAGTGATGGTAGCTAGGATGATAAAATCCAACTCTTCCCCTGTGATTCCAGCTTTTGTCATCAGTTTCTTAGCAACCTCTGTAGCCAAATCACTGGTAGATTCTGTTCTTGAAATATGCCTTTGTCGTATTCCCGTCCGACTTGAAATCCACTCATCATTGGTATCCATAATCTGGGCTAAATCATGATTTGTAACCACTTGCTCTGGCACATAATGAGCAACCTGGCTTATTTTTGCAAAAGCCATTATTTCAAATCCTCCAAAAATTGATAAAGATTGGTCAACCCTTTGCTCATAACATCAATTTCTTGCTTACTCATACCATCAATGATTTTTTCAACCATGGCCTTGTGGAAGCGTTTATGTAGTCTATGAACCAAGCGCCCCTTCTTTGTCAAATGCAGATGCACCACACGACGATCCTGCTCTGAGCGAATGCGTTCAATGTAACCCTTTCGTTCAAGATTATTCAGACTCGTCGTAACTGTCCCAAGAGTCACCATCAACTCTTTCGACACTTGACTTGGCGTCACATCTGGGAATTTTCCAATTACATCGATTGTATGTACTTCTTTGATGGAGATATCCTTGAAACGACTACCCCTCAAGCTAACTTCCTCAATAACGAGGACATTGTTAAATATAGATGTTAAATATTCATTAATTCGTTGGTAGTCCAATCTCTTTTCCCTCCTTTTCAAAAAACTTTCACAATCAAAACATTTGACAAAAAAATTATATCAAACTTCAAAGAACAGTGCAAGTATTTTCTTATTTTCCAGTAAATTTCGGTCTTCTTCTCTCCGAATGAGCCCGAACTCCTTCTTTGAAATCCTCTGTTTGAGCCAAGGATTCCTGTAGCTTCAATTCTAAAGCAGCATAATCTTGCCAATCTTTAAATTGGCTCTCCCAAACCAACTTCTTGATGGCTGCATAGGAATTAGCTGACCCACGTCTCAATTTTTTAAGGAGCTGTTCTCTCGTCTTTTCAAGTTTATCAGCTTCACAGACGCGGTAAACCAGCCCCCATTCTAAAGCTTTTTCTGCGTTCAAAGCCTCACCTGTCATGGCTAATTGAGCAGCACGCGTCACACCAATACTTCGGCTCAATAGATGAATCCCACCTGCATCTGGAGCCAAACCAACTCCAACAAAGGCTTGGATAAATTTAGCCTTATCCGTTGCCAGACAGAAATCTGCAGCAACAGCCATATTTGCTGCGGCACCTGCAACTGCCCCATCAACCTCCATCAAGATAGGTTTATCAATTTGCTTGATTTTATAAGAAATAGTATTGACTAATTCTGCGATTTTCGTCAATGATGGAATATCATCCTCATCTACTGCTCGCTTCATCTCAACCAAATCTCCCCCAACAGAGAAGACTTTGCCATTCGCGTTGATTAAGACAAAATGCACAGCCGGATCCTCTTCTGCCAAAGTCAGAGCTTCTAAAATCTCCTCACACATAGGAATATGAAAACCATTTGCGACCTCAGGACGGTTCAAGGTAAGGATTGCCAAATCCTCTTCAAGCTGATAAATAATGTGTTCCATCGGGACTCCTTTTTATTTTATAAGCAGTTTACACTCTTCGAAAATCAAATTCAAACCACGTCAGCTTCGCCTTGCCGTAGGTATGGTTACTGACTTCGTCAGT
>NZ_JUQO01000059.1 GCF_001074635.1 Streptococcus mitis | reverse complement strand
TTCGAATTAACGTTTACTAAATGTGATGCTTTACGAGCTTTCTTAAAATCTGGTTCCCTAAATACTTTGAGTACACTTATAATGTTGATGCCCCAAAACATCTAAAAGCTCTGGCAGAAAATCATTACAATTTCTGGAGGAATGGCAGTTCTAATGGTCACTTTCATGTCTTTCTATGGCCTTTTCTATAATGGAGTGGCTATCACGCCAAAGACTTATCTAAGTGCCTGGACCGTAAACTTTATTGCTGCTCTTCCTCTAAACTTCCTAATTGTCGGACCAATTGCCCGTTTTATACTAAGTTCTTTTCAGAAACCATTTACTGGGGAAGAAGAAGTTGAAGATTTTTAAGATGATGATGAAATCCCAACTATTATCTAAGCCATTTCTGTAAACTACTAACATTTGAAATCCACTTCCTTTTAGGGTACAATGGTAGAAATAAATTTTTGAGAGGAACAGAATGAAAAAACTAGCAACCCTTCTTTTACTGTCCACTGTAGCCCTAGCTGGGTGTAGCAGCATCCAACGCAGTCTACGTGGTGATGACTATGTTGATTCCAGTCTTGCTGCTGAAGAAAGTTCCAAAGCAGCTGCCCAATCTGCTAAGGAGTTAAACGATGCTTTAACAAACGAAAACGCCAATTTCCCGCAACTATCTAAAGAAGTTGCTGAAGACGAGGCTGAAGTGATTCTACACACAAGTCAAGGAGATATCCGTATCAAACTCTTCCCTAAACTCGCTCCTCTAGCGGTTGAAAACTTCCTCACTCATGCCAAAGAAGGATACTATAACGGCATTACCTTCCACCGTGTCATCGATGGCTTCATGGTTCAAACTGGAGATCCAAAAGGAGACGGTACAGGTGGTCAGTCCATCTGGCATGACAAGGATAAGACTAAAGACAAGGGAACTGGTTTCAAAAACGAGATTACTCCTTATCTCTATAACATCCGTGGTGCTCTTTCTATGGCTAATACTGGTCAACCAAACACCAATGGTAGCCAGTTCTTCATCAACCAAAATTCTACAGATACCTCTGCTAAACTCCCTACAAGCAAGTATCCAAAGAAAATCATCGAAGCCTACAAAGAAGGGGGAAACCCTAGTCTAGATGGCAAACACCCAGTCTTTGGTCAAGTAATTGACGGTATGGATGTAGTAGATAAAATTGCTAAAGCCGAAAAAGATGAGAAAGATAAACCAACGACTGCTATTACTATCGACAGCATCGAAGTGGTGAAAGACTACGATTTTAAACTCAATGAAAATCAAAGAGCAAACTAGGAAACTAGCCGCAGGCTGTACTTGAG
>NZ_JUQO01000008.1 GCF_001074635.1 Streptococcus mitis | reverse complement strand
AGAGTACTTGGTTTGGGACCAAGGTGTCGCAGGTTCGAATCCTGTCTTCCCGATTCATTACAGAGATACGTAAGCGTATCTTTTTTGTTTTAACTAGATATTATATACATTAAGAGAGAATTAGTTTGCTTCTCTCTTTTTTGAATTTCAGTAATTCATTTTATACTTTTTTGTTTCCTACCCTGTTTAATAATACGGTAGTTAATTATACACATTGAAATTTAATAGATTTTATAACTATTATTAATTCTTAATAAAGCAATAGAAGAGTTTTTGTTGAACCTATAATATATTTTTCAATGTTATAAAAATTGCTACTATTACGAGTCTAGATAAGTATTAGTTTACATTATAGTGTGAATTGGGTTTGATATTTATTTTGAGGAAGCTGCCTTAGATTTTTCTACTTGTGTTTTATTGTATAGTGTATCTTGCTTGTTTTGAACATAATTTTTATGACATTTGTCATATCTCCTCATGACAGAAGCTTCTAGTGGCTGTAGATTCAAAGAATTATAATAGATGTATCAAATGGAGGAAGAAGAGATGAAAAATAAAATGATTGTCGCAGTGAGTCTAGTTGCAGCAGGAGTCATGACTTATCTCATGTTCTCAGGATTGGATGAAGATTTCTATCATTTTCCTTGGGAGCTATTTGCAGGATTTGGAATGATGTCCTGGCTTATCCGTGAAGGTTTGAAATTAGTCTCAGATGTGAAAAAGGAGTTTGAAAAATGAAAAAAGCGTTTCTCTATCTTTTTATTGGACTATCACTAGTGGTATGGTTGGTAGAAATGTTTACAGGTTGGTTTGTTCAAGCCTTCCTTCACCAATTCATCCGTGGTGCCTGGGGACTAGGATTTATGATTTTTATCGCCTTTCCTATGGGAAAGGAGTGGCTGAAAGGAGAATATGATGAACATGATTAAGGTACAAGGCTTACATAAAAACATCAAGGGTAAGGCTATTTTGAAGGATATTTCCTTTGAGGTAGCTGAAGGTGAATGTGTTGCCATGATTGGGCCAAACGGAGCAGGAAAGACCACACTCTTGGACTGTTTGCTCGGAGATAAATTGGTCTCCAGCGGTCAAGTATCTGTCCAAGGTTTACCAGTGATGAGCTCTAAGTTAGACTACACAAGATCCTATCTCCCTCAAGAAAATGTAATTGTTCAAAAATTAAAGGTAAAAGAGTTGATTGTTTTCTTTCAACGTATCTATCCAAATCCCTTAAGCGAGCAGGAAATTGATCAACTATTGCAGTTTGACCAGCAACAAAAAGAGCAATTCGCAGAAAAATTATCAGGTGGACAAAAGCGTCTTTTCTCTTTTGTCTTGACCTTAATTGGGCGACCAAAGCTTGTTTTTTTAGATGAGCCAACTGCGGCCATGGATACCTCTACCCGTCAACGTTTTTGGGAAATTGTTTGGGACCTAAAAGCGCAAGGAGTCACCATTCTCTATTCGTCTCATTATATTGAAGAGGTAGAGCATACAGCGGACCGAATCTTGGTCTTGAATAAGGGAGAGTTGATTCGCGATACAACACCTCTAGCCATGCGCAGTGAGGAGATTGAAAAGCATTTTATCCTTCCTCTGGCATACAAGGAAATTGTTGAGCAGTCTAACTTGGTTGAAAACTGGTCACAAAAACAAGATGCTTTGCAAGTAGTTACACGTGAAGCGGATGCTTTTTGGCAACTGTTAGTGCAAGCAGGATGTAGGATTCAAGAAATTGAAGTCAATAATCGTAGCTTGTTGGATACAATCTTTGAAGAAACACAAAAGGGAGATGACTAAGATGAAACGATGGATCGCACTAAACAAGATAGAATTTCTATTGACCAAACGACAATTAGTCTATTATCTATTATCCGTAGGGATGCCGACAGCATTCTATCTATTCTTTTCTGGCATGTACCAGGACACACCAGGTGGACCTGCGAATTTTTTGCGTGATTATCTTATCTCCATGACAGCTTTTTCGATGATGTCGACAGCTATGTTTTCATTCCCAGCTGTTTTACATACCGATAAAATCAACAACTGGCAGAAAACATTGCGCCATACTCCGGTAAATATGGTAGAATATTATCTATCAAAGATAACAAGTATGCTGGTTGATTATCTGGTCTCAATCCTGGTTGTTTTCTCAGTTGGGCACTTGGTCAGAGGTGTGGATATCCCTTTAGGAAGCTGGATTGGGGCTGCGCTCTTGCTGATAGTAGGAAGTGTAGCTTTTGTAGCACTTGGCTTGACCTTGACTCTCTTACCAACTAGTCAGCTGATGTCTGTCGTGGGCAATCTTCTCTATCTAGGCTTGGCTGTTTTAGGCGGACTCTGGATGCCCATCTCTTTATTTCCAGACTGGATGCAAGCAATCGGGAAGTGTCTACCAACTTATCAGTTGATGGAGTTGCTCAAGACCTTCTTAAACGAGGGTGGCATCAATTTATCAGCCACAGTTTATCTACTTATTTTTTCAGTAGTTTTGTTTGGTTTGACCATTTACCTTCAAGGTCATAAGGAGAATGCTTAATGCTTGAAAGACTGAAAAGCATACACTATATGTTTTGGATCAGTTTAATTTTTATGATTTTCCCCATCCTACCTGTAGTGACTGGGTGGCTTTCTGCCTGGCATTTACTGATTGATATTCTATTTGTAGTGGCGTATTTGGGTGTTTTAACAACTAAGAGCCAGCGCCTATCTTGGCTATATTGGAGCCTCATGCTGACTTATGTAGTTGGGAATACTGCCTTTGTTGCTGTTAATTATATCTGGTTTTTCTTTTTCCTATCTAATCTCTTAAGTTATCATTTCAGCGTAGGTGGTTTAAAGTCTTTACATGTCTGGACTTTTCTTCTTGCTCAAGTCCTTGTTGTGGGCCAACTGTTGATTTTTCAGAGAATCGAAGTTGAATTTCTATTCTATCTACTTGTAATTCTTGCTTTTGTCGATTTAATGACTTTTGGCTTGGTTCGGATTCGGATTGTGGAGGATTTGAAAGAAGCACAGGCTAAGCAAAATGCGCAGATAAATCTATTGCTTGCTGAAAATGAACGCAGTCGTATCGGTCAAGATTTGCATGATAGTCTGGGGCATACCTTTGCTATGCTTAGTGTTAAAACTGATCTAGCCTTGCAGTTATTTCAGATGGAGGCTTATCCACAGGTGGAAAAGGAATTAAAAGAAATTCACCAGATCAGCAAGGATTCCATGAATGAAGTGCGAACCATTGTGGAAAATCTTAAGTCTAGAACTTTGACATCCGAACTAGAGACTGTGAAAAAGATGTTAGAAATTGCTGGAATTGAGGTGGAAATAGCTAATCAACTAGATACAGCTAGCTTAACTCAGGAATTGGAGTCAACGGCTTCTATGATTTTGCTTGAATTAGTGACCAATATCATCAAACATGCTAAAGCGTCTAAAGTCTACTTAAAATTAGAACGGACAGAGAAAGAACTCATTCTAACAGTGAGAGATGATGGCTGTGGCTTTGCTTCTATAAAGGGGGATGACCTCCATACAGTTCGAGATCGTGTTCTTCCATTTTCGGGAGAAGTAAAGGTAATTAGTTGGAAAGAACCGACAGAAGTTCAGGTTCGACTACCTTATAAGGAGAGAAACTAAGATGAAACTACTTGTTGCAGAAGATCAAAGTATGTTGCGAGATGCCATGTGCCAGTTGCTCACGCTTCAACCGGATGTAGAGTCTGTCTTTCAAGTCAAGAATGGGCAAGAAGCAATCCAACTATTAGAAAAGGAGTCTGTAAATATCGCCATCCTTGACGTAGAAATGCCTGTTAAGACAGGTCTTGAAGTCTTGGAGTGGATACGAGCAGAAAATCTAGAAACAAAGGTGGTTGTGGTGACGACCTTCAAGCGTCCTGGGTATTTTGAACGTGCGGTCAAGGCTGGAGTAGATGCTTATGTATTAAAAGAAAGAAACATTGCAGACCTCATGCAAACCTTGCACACCGTCCTAGAAGGACGCAAGGAGTATTCGCCTGAATTGATGGAAGTGGTGATGACGCATCCCAATCCATTAACAGAGCAAGAAATCGCAGTTTTAAAGGGAATCGCTCAGGGCTTCTCTAACCAAGAAATTGCAGACAAACTTTATCTATCCAACGGAACCGTCCGAAACTATGTCACCAATATTCTTTCGAAACTAGATGCAGGTAATCGAACAGAGGCAGCTAATATCGCGAAAGAATCTGGTTGGTTGTGATGATATAATATTTTTTTGAACATATGTGTTAAAATTGATGGGATTGAATGGAACAATACTAACTTTAGGAGGGTGGGATTCCTCCTTTTTCTTTTTGGGGGGAGCACCACAAAAGAGCTAAAATTAAGAATAAAAAAGAAAAATATCTTGACAACCAAGGGAAAATTTTGTTACAATAATAGACGGTACTTTTTACTTTTGGTCTCTCAAGAGTGTACAGGGACGTGCTGACAAATGTTGCAAAAGTACACACAGATGATAGCTGTCACCAAGTGTATCATCACCAAAAATAAAAAAAACACAGGAGAATGTAGATGCCTACAATTAACCAATTGGTTCGCAAACCGCGTAAATCAAAAGTAGAAAAATCTAAATCACCAGCTTTGAACGTTGGTTACAACAGTCATAAAAAAGTTCAAACAAACGTTTCTTCACCACAAAAACGTGGTGTTGCAACTCGTGTTGGAACAATGACACCTAAAAAACCTAACTCAGCCCTTCGTAAATTCGCTCGTGTACGTTTGAGCAACCTTATCGAAGTTACTGCCTACATCCCAGGTATCGGACACAACTTGCAAGAGCACAGCGTGGTTCTTCTTCGTGGTGGACGTGTAAAAGACCTTCCAGGGGTACGTTACCATATCGTCCGTGGTGCACTTGATACTGCAGGTGTTAACGATCGTAAACAAGGCCGTTCTAAATACGGTACTAAACGTCCAAAAGCATAAGGAAAGGGGATAAAGAGAAATGAGTCGTAAAAATAGAGCTCCAAAACGTGACGTATTGCCAGATCCGCTTTACAATTCACAACTAGTTACTCGTCTTATCAACCGCGTTATGCTTGATGGTAAACGTGGTACTGCTGCTTCAATCGTTTACGGTGCCTTTGAGCAAATCAAAGAAGCTACTGGCAACGATGCACTTGAAGTATTTGAAACAGCTATGGAAAACATCATGCCTGTACTTGAAGTACGTGCACGTCGTGTTGGTGGTTCTAACTACCAAGTCCCAGTTGAAGTTCGTCCAGAACGTCGTACAACACTTGGACTTCGTTGGTTGGTAACAATCGCTCGTCTTCGTGGTGAACACACAATGCAAGACCGTCTTGCAAAAGAAATCTTGGATGCTGCTAACAACACTGGTGCAGCTGTTAAGAAACGTGAAGACACTCACCGTATGGCTGAAGCTAACCGTGCATTCGCACACTTCCGTTGGTAAAATCATGATGCTAGGAACGGTAAGGATGCAAGGTGAAAATAGGAAACTGACGCAGTATTCGACGAATACAAGGAAGTTTATCTTTTTCACACAGCATCCCGTTTCGGCTCAAATCGGCTAATTAACTTTAGCACGAGTTCAATTCAACTTGTAAATCTACAAGTTGAAACCAACAATAGCATGAAAACATTGAGAACGGGTAGGTCCTGCCTATCCGTTTTTATTAAAATCATGTTATAATAGAATAGAAATCAAAAATAAATAGGAGAAACAAACCTCATGGCACGCGAATTTTCACTTGAAAAAACTCGTAATATCGGTATCATGGCTCACGTCGATGCTGGTAAAACAACAACTACTGAGCGTATTCTTTACTACACTGGTAAAATCCACAAAATCGGTGAAACTCACGAAGGTGCGTCACAAATGGACTGGATGGAGCAAGAGCAAGAACGTGGTATCACTATCACGTCTGCTGCGACAACAGCTCAGTGGAACAACCACCGCGTAAACATCATCGACACACCAGGACACGTGGACTTCACAATCGAAGTACAACGTTCTCTTCGTGTATTGGATGGTGCGGTTACCGTTCTTGACTCACAATCAGGTGTTGAGCCTCAAACTGAAACAGTTTGGCGTCAAGCAACTGAGTATGGAGTTCCACGTATCGTATTTGCTAACAAAATGGACAAAATCGGTGCTGACTTCCTTTACTCTGTAAGCACGCTTCACGATCGTCTTCAAGCAAATGCACACCCAATCCAATTGCCAATCGGTTCTGAAGATGACTTCCGTGGTATCATCGACTTGATTAAGATGAAAGCTGAAATCTATACTAACGACCTTGGTACAGATATCCTTGAAGAAGACATCCCAGCTGAATACCTTGACCAAGCTCAAGAATACCGTGAAAAATTGATTGAAGCAGTTGCTGAAACTGACGAAGAATTGATGATGAAATACCTCGAAGGTGAAGAAATCACTAACGAAGAATTGAAAGCTGGTATCCGTAAAGCGACTATCAACGTTGAATTCTTCCCAGTATTGTGTGGTTCAGCCTTCAAGAACAAAGGTGTTCAATTGATGCTTGATGCGGTTATCGACTACCTTCCAAGCCCACTTGACATCCCAGCAATCAAAGGTATTAACCCAGATACAGATGCTGAAGAAACTCGTCCAGCATCTGATGAAGAGCCATTTGCGGCTCTTGCCTTCAAGATCATGACTGACCCATTCGTAGGTCGTTTGACATTCTTCCGTGTTTACTCAGGTGTTCTTCAATCAGGTTCATACGTATTGAACACTTCTAAAGGTAAACGTGAACGTATCGGACGTATCCTTCAAATGCACGCTAACAGCCGTCAAGAAATTGACACTGTTTACTCAGGTGATATCGCTGCTGCCGTTGGTTTGAAAGATACTACAACTGGTGACTCATTGACAGATGAAAAAGCTAAAATCATCCTTGAGTCAATCAACGTTCCAGAACCAGTTATCCAGTTGATGGTTGAGCCTAAATCTAAAGCAGACCAAGACAAGATGGGTATCGCCCTTCAAAAATTGGCTGAAGAAGATCCAACGTTCCGCGTTGAAACAAACGTTGAAACTGGTGAAACAGTTATCTCTGGTATGGGTGAACTTCACCTTGACGTCCTTGTTGACCGTATGCGTCGTGAGTTCAAAGTTGAAGCGAACGTAGGTGCTCCTCAAGTATCTTACCGTGAAACATTCCGCGCTTCTACTCAAGCACGTGGATTCTTCAAACGTCAGTCTGGTGGTAAAGGTCAATTCGGTGATGTATGGATTGAATTTACTCCAAACGAAGAAGGTAAAGGATTCGAATTCGAAAACGCAATCGTCGGTGGTGTGGTTCCTCGTGAATTTATCCCAGCGGTTGAAAAAGGTTTGGTAGAATCTATGGCTAACGGTGTTCTTGCAGGTTACCCAATGGTTGACGTTAAAGCTAAGCTTTACGATGGTTCATACCACGATGTCGACTCATCTGAAACTGCCTTCAAGATTGCGGCTTCACTTGCTCTTAAAGAAGCTGCTAAATCAGCACAACCAGCTATCCTTGAACCAATGATGCTTGTAACAATCACTGTTCCAGAAGAAAACCTTGGTGATGTTATGGGGCACGTAACTGCTCGTCGTGGACGTGTAGATGGTATGGAAGCACATGGTAACAGCCAAATCGTTCGTGCTTACGTTCCACTTGCTGAAATGTTCGGTTACGCAACAGTTCTTCGTTCTGCATCTCAAGGACGTGGTACATTCATGATGGTATTTGACCACTACGAAGATGTACCTAAGTCAGTACAAGAAGAAATCATTAAGAAAAACAAAGGTGAAGACTAATCAGTCCTCGCTCTAGAAGGAAGTCACTTAGTGACTTCCTTTTGTCTTTAGAAAACACCTCTAAGTATGGTAAAATAGTAGGAGAATAATGTGAGGAAAATGAATGTCAAATAGTTTTGAAATTTTGATGAATCAACTGGGGATGCCTGCTGAAATGAGACAGGCTCCTGCTTTAGCACAGGCCGATATTGAGCGAGTTGTGGTTCATAAAATTAGTAAGGTATGGGAGTTTCATTTCGTATTTTCTAATATTTTACCGATTGAAATCTTTTTAGAATTAAAGAAAGGTTTGAGGGAAGAATTTTCTAAGACAGGTAATAAAGCTGTTTTCGAAATCAAGACTCTGTCTCAAGAATTTTCAAATCAACTCTTGCAGTCCTACTATAGAGAGGCTTTTTCTGAGGGGCCATGTGCTAGTCAAGGTTTTAAGTCCCTTTACCAGAATCTGCAAGTTCGTGCTGAGGGTAGTCAACTCTTTATTGAAGGTTCTGAGGCGATTGATAAGGAACACTTTAAGAAGAATCATCTTCCGAATTTGGCGAAACAACTCGAAAAGTTTGGTTTTCCAACTTTTAACTGTCAAGTCGAGAAGAATGATGTCCTGACCCAAGAGCAGGAAGAGGCTTTTCATGCTGAAAATGAACAGATTGTTCAAGCTGCCAATGAGGAAGCGCTTCGTGCTATGGAACAACTAGAACAGATGGCACCTCCTCCAGCTGAAGAGAAACCAGCCTTTGATTTTCAAGCTAAAAAAGCTGCAGCTAAACCGAAGCTGGATAAGGCAGAGATTACTCCTATGATCGAAGTGACGACGGAGGAAAATCGTCTGGTCTTTGAAGGGGTTGTGTTTGATGTGGAGCAAAAAGTGACCAGAACAGGGCGTGTTTTGATCAACTTTAAAATGACGGACTACACTTCCAGTTTTTCTATGCAAAAGTGGGTCAAGAATGAGGAAGAGGCCCAGAAATTTGACCTCATCAAGAAGAATTCTTGGCTCCGAGTGCGTGGGAATGTGGAGATGAATAACTTCACACGCGATTTGACTATGAACGTGCAGGATGTGCAGGAAGTTGTTCACTATGAGCGGAAGGATTTGATGCCAGAAGGTGAGCGTCGGGTTGAGTTTCACGCTCATACTAACATGTCGACTATGGATGCTCTACCAGAGGTTGAAGAAATCGTTGCGACAGCTGCTAAGTGGGGACACAAGGCGATTGCTATCACGGACCATGGGAATGTTCAATCCTTCCCACATGGCTATAAGGCGGCTAAGAAAGCGGGAATCCAGCTGATTTATGGAATGGAAGCCAATATCGTGGAGGACCGTGTCCCTATCGTCTATAACGAAGTGGAGATGGACTTGTCGGAAGCAACCTACGTGGTCTTTGACGTGGAAACGACGGGACTTTCAGCTATCTATAATGATTTGATTCAGGTTGCGGCCTCTAAGATGTACAAGGGGAATGTCATTGCTGAATTTGATGAATTTATCAATCCTGGACATCCCTTGTCAGCTTTTACTACTGAGTTGACTGGAATTACAGATGACCATATCAAAAATGCCAAGCCACTGGAACAAGTTTTGCAAGAATTCCAAGAATTCTGCAAGGATACTGTCCTAGTCGCTCACAATGCGACCTTTGACGTTGGTTTTATGAATGCCAACTATGAGCGTCATGGTCTTCCAAGGATTAGTCAGCCGGTTATTGATACACTTGAGTTTGCTAGAAATCTCTATCCTGAGTATAAACGTCATGGTTTGGGACCTTTGACCAAGCGTTTTGGTGTGGCCCTAGAACATCACCACATGGCCAATTACGATGCGGAAGCGACTGGTCGTCTGCTCTTTATTTTTATCAAAGAGGTAGCAGAAAAACATGGTGTGATCGATCTAGCTAGACTCAATATTGATTTGATTAGTCCAGATTCTTATAAAAAAGCTCGGATTAAACATGCGACCATCTATGTCAAGAATCAGGTAGGTCTAAAAAATATCTTTAAGCTGGTTTCTTTATCCAATACCAAGTACTTTGAAGGGGTGCCACGGATTCCGAGAACGGTTTTGGATGCCTATCGGGAAGGTCTGATTTTAGGTTCAGCTTGCTCTGAAGGTGAAGTTTTTGATGCAGTCGTTTCCCAAGGTGTGGATGCGGCGGTTGAGGTGGCTAAGTATTATGACTTTATCGAGGTTATGCCACCTGCTATCTATGCTCCCTTGATTGCCAAGGAGCAGGTCAAGGATATGGAAGAACTCCAGACCATTATCAAAAGTTTGATAGAAGTGGGAGACCGTCTTGGCAAGCCTGTTCTGGCTACGGGTAATGTTCACTATATCGAACCGGAAGAAGAGATTTACCGTGAAATTATCGTCCGTAGTTTGGGACAGGGGGCTATGATTAACCGAACTATTGGTCATGGCGAACATGCCCAACCCGCTCCTCTTCCAAAAGCTCATTTTAGAACGACTAATGAAATGTTGGATGAATTTGCATTCTTGGGAGAGGAATTAGCTCGCAAATTGGTTATTGAAAACACCAATGCCTTGGCAGAAATCTTTGAACCCGTTGAGGTTGTTAAGGGTGACTTGTATACGCCTTTCATTGACAAGGCTGAAGAAACAGTTGCCGAGTTGACCTATAAGAAGGCCTTTGAGATTTATGGTAATCCGCTGCCAGATATCGTTGATTTGCGGATTGAAAAAGAACTAACCTCTATTCTGGGGAATGGATTTGCCGTGATTTATCTGGCTTCCCAGATGCTGGTGCAACGTTCCAATGAACGGGGCTACTTGGTTGGTTCTCGTGGATCTGTCGGTTCCAGTTTCGTTGCGACCATGATTGGGATTACAGAGGTTAATCCTCTCTCTCCTCACTATGTCTGTGGTCAGTGTCAGTACAGTGAGTTTATCACCGATGGTTCGTATGGTTCAGGATTTGATATGCCCAATAAGGACTGTCCAAAATGTGGTCACAAACTCAGTAAAAATGGCCAGGATATTCCGTTTGAAACCTTCCTTGGTTTTGATGGGGACAAGGTTCCCGATATTGACTTGAACTTCTCGGGAGAAGACCAACCTAGCGCCCACTTGGATGTGCGTGATATCTTTGGTGAGGAATATGCCTTCCGTGCGGGAACGGTTGGTACGGTGGCTGCCAAGACTGCCTATGGATTTGTAAAGGGCTATGAGCGAGATTATGGCAAGTTTTATCGTGATGCAGAGGTGGAACGTCTAGCCCAGGGAGCTGCTGGTGTCAAACGAACGACAGGACAACACCCGGGGGGAATTGTTGTTATTCCTAACTACATGGATGTCTACGACTTTACGCCTGTCCAGTATCCAGCGGATGATGTGACGGCTGAATGGCAAACGACTCACTTTAACTTCCATGATATCGACGAGAACGTCCTCAAACTCGATGTGCTGGGGCATGATGATCCGACCATGATTCGGAAACTTCAGGATTTGTCTGGTATTGACCCTAATGAAATTCCTATGGATGACGAAGGCGTTATGGCCCTCTTTTCTGGGACTGATGTGCTTGGGGTAACACCTGAGCAAATCGGAACGCCTACGGGCATGCTGGGGATTCCGGAGTTTGGAACCAACTTTGTCCGAGGTATGGTCGATGAAACCCATCCGACGACTTTTGCGGAGTTGCTTCAGTTGTCAGGGTTGTCCCACGGTACCGACGTTTGGCTGGGCAATGCCCAAGATTTGATTAAGCAAGGGATTGCTGATCTATCGACTGTTATCGGTTGTCGGGACGACATCATGGTTTACCTCATGCACGCGGGTCTAGAACCTAAGATGGCCTTTACCATAATGGAACGGGTGCGTAAGGGCTTGTGGCTCAAGATTTCCGAAGAGGAGCGAAATGGTTACATTGAAGCTATGAAGGCCAATAAGGTGCCAGAGTGGTATATCGAGTCCTGTGGGAAAATTAAGTACATGTTCCCTAAAGCCCATGCGGCAGCCTACGTTATGATGGCCTTGCGTGTAGCTTACTTCAAGGTTCACCATCCTATTTATTACTACTGTGCTTACTTCTCAATCCGTGCTAAAGCCTTTGATATCAAGACTATGGGGGCGGGCCTGGATGCCATCAAACGCAGAA
This sequence comes from Streptococcus mitis, assembly GCF_001074635.1. Classification (GTDB taxonomy): domain Bacteria; phylum Bacillota; class Bacilli; order Lactobacillales; family Streptococcaceae; genus Streptococcus; species Streptococcus mitis_E. Next base: position 16,405 of record NZ_JUQO01000008.1, on the reverse strand, counting down.
TGGAAGAAATCTCTGAAAAACGTAAGAATAATGAAGCTTCTAATGTGGAAATTGATCTTTATACAACTCTTGAGATTGTCAATGAGATGTGGGAACGTGGTTTCAAGTTTGGAAAACTCGATCTCTACCGTAGTCAGGCGACAGAGTTCCTCATCGATGGGGATACCCTCATTCCACCATTTGTAGCAATGGATGGTCTGGGAGAGAACGTTGCCAAGCAGTTGGTGCGAGCGCGTGAAGAGGGAGAATTCCTGTCTAAAACAGAACTCCGCAAGCGTGGTGGACTCTCATCAACCTTGGTTGAAAAGATGGATGAAATGGGTATTCTCGGCAATATGCCAGAGGATAATCAGTTGAGTTTGTTTGATGAGTTGTTTTAAAAAAATTGTTTAATAATCTATCCAAAGAGGCTAATGTATATCCAATAGATTTACATTGGCTTTCTTTTTTGTTAAAATAGTATATAGAAAGAGGGTGAGAGTATGTCAAAGACGAGTATGAGCATCCGTCTGGATAGTGAGGTTAAGGAGCAGGCCCAACAGGTGTTTAATAACCTGGGAATGGACATGACAACAGCTATCAATATTTTTCTTCGTCAAGCTATTCAATATCAGGGTTTACCTTTCGATGTTAGACTAGACGAGAGTCGGAAGTTGCTTGAGGTATTAACGGATTTAGACCAAAATCGTAATATGAGCCAATCCTTTGAATCAGTCTCTGACTTGATGGAGGATTTGCGTGCTTAAGATTCGTTATCATAAACAGTTTAAAAAAGATTTTAAGTTGGCTATGAAGCGTGGTTTGAAGGTAGAATTATTAGAAGAAGTTTTAAATTTTCTTGTTCAAGAAAAAGAACTTCCTGCTAGATATCGTGATCATCCATTGACGGCATCCAAACATTTTCAAGGAGTTCGTGAATGCCATATCCAGCCAGATTGGCTTTTGGTTTATAAAGTAAACAAGGAAGAATTGATTTTAAATTTGCTGAGGACAGGCAGTCATAGTGATTTGTTTTAATAAATTTTAAGGGGGTTCTCATGAAACTAAGAATTTTTGCGGAAGATAAGCCGGCTGAGAAGGTATTTGAATATCAATTAGAACTTGCTGACCAGACAATCCTTCTATCAACAGCACTCTTGTCAGGTGCTATTGCTTTAGCAGGATTATTTTCTGCTTTGAAAGAAAAATAAACAAAAAGAAAAGGAAGAATAGAATGGTTTTACCAAATTTTAAAGAAAATCTAGAAAAATATGCGAAATTATTGGTTGCGAACGGAATTAATGTGCAACCTGGTCACACTTTGGCTCTCTCTATCGATGTGGAGCAACGTGAGTTGGCACATCTAATCGTCAAAGAAGCTTATGCCCTGGGTGCGCATGAGGTTATCGTTCAGTGGACAGATGATGTCATTAACCGTGAGAAATTCCTCCATGCGCCGATGGAGCGTTTGGACAATGTGCCAGAATACAAGATTGCTGAGATGAACTATCTTTTAGAGAACAAAGCTAGCCGTCTTGGGGTTCGTTCATCTGATCCAGGTGCCTTGAACGGAGTGGAGGCTGACAAGCTTTCAGCTTCTGCTAAAGCTATGGGACTTGCCATGAAGCCAATGCGAATCGCAACTCAATCTAACAAGGTTAGCTGGACGGTAGCAGCCGCTGCTGGACTTGAGTGGGCTAAGAAAGTCTTTCCAAATGCTGCGAACGATGAAGAAGCAGTCGATCTCCTTTGGGACCAAATCTTCAAAACTTGCCGTGTCTATGAAGAAGATCCTGTTAAGGCTTGGGAAGAGCATGCAGCTATCCTCAAGAGCAAGGCCGATATGCTTAATAAAGAGCAATTTTCAGCCCTTCACTACACAGCGCCAGGAACAGATTTGACACTTGGTTTGCCGAAAAACCATGTTTGGGAATCAGCTGGTGCTATCAATACGCAAGGAGAAGGATTCTTGCCAAATATGCCGACAGAGGAAGTCTTCACAGCGCCTGATTTCCGTCGCGCAGATGGATATGTCACTTCTACAAAACCGCTTAGCTATAACGGAAATATCATCGAAGGTATTAAGGTAACCTTTAAGGATGGACGAATCGTTGACATCACTGCTGAGAAGGGCGATCAAGTCATGAAAGACCTTGTCTTTGAAAATGCGGGTGCGCGTGCCTTGGGTGAATGTGCTTTGGTACCAGATCCAAGCCCAATTTCCCAGTCAGGCATTACCTTCTTTAATACCCTTTTCGATGAGAATGCGTCAAATCACTTGGCTATCGGTGCAGCCTATGCGACTAGCGTAGTTGGTGGAGCGGAGATGAGCGAAGAGGAGCTTGAAGCTGCGGGGCTTAACCGTTCAGATGTTCACGTAGACTTTATGATTGGTTCTAACCAAATGGATATCGATGGTATCCGTGAGGATGGGACACGTGTACCACTCTTCCGTAACGGAGATTGGGCAAATTAAGGAGATAATATGTTAGGAAGTATGTTCGTTGGTCTCCTAGTGGGATTTTTAGCAGGTACTCTGACCAATCGTGGAGAACGCATGGGATGTTTTGGAAAAATGTTTCTCGGTTGGATTGGTGCTTTTATAGGCCACTTGCTTTTTGGGACTTGGGGACCGATAATGGCAGGAACTGCCATTATTCCGGCAGTACTAGGTTCCATGATTGTCTTAGCGATTTTCTGGAGACGAGGAAGTTAATTTCTTAAATCTGAAACGAAAAGGAGGTTGGTCATTGTACCAGCCTCCTTTTGATATGATATAATAGTTCTATGAGATTAGATAAATTTTTAGTTACCTGCGCTGTAGGGAGTCGGACAGAGGTCAAAAACATGCTCAAGGCTGGGCGCGTGACGGTAAATGGTAAAAAAGAAAAATCAGCTAAATTGCAGATTGATGAAGAAATAGATGAGATTCGCTTTGATGGGCAAGTGTTGGAGTATGAAGAGTTTGTCTACTACATGATGAACAAGCCCAAAGGAGTTATCTCAGCGACTGAGGATCCTAAGCACAGAACCGTTCTGGACTTGCTGGATGATATTGCTCGGAGCAAGGAAGTTTTCCCAGTAGGACGCTTGGATATTGACACGCATGGTCTTTTACTCTTGACCAATGACGGCAAGCTTGCCCATGCTCTTCTTTCACCCAAGCGTCATGTGGATAAGACGTATCTGGCTCAGGTCAAGGGAATTATGACCCAAGAAGATGCGGAGACATTTGCTGAGGGTATTCCTCTCAAAGACTTTACTTGTCAGCCTGCTAGACTGGAGCTTGTGTCTGTAGATACAAAAAAGAATCAAAGCCAAATCCGTGTGACCATTGCAGAAGGGAAGTTTCATCAGATCAAGCGTATGGTGGCCTACTGTGGCAAGGAAGTAGTAGATTTGCAACGTTTGACTATGGGAACTCTAGTATTGGATGAGAACTTGCAGCGAGGAGAATGGCGTCGCTTGACCAAGGAGGAATTAGAAGCTCTCCTTGCAAGTATTGCTTAGTTTGGTTTATATTCGAAAAAGGTGAGGGAGAATGTCCTTGCCTTTTATGTTTTTCAGTTGCTTCCTTTGTGAAAAGCGTTATAATAGATTGTAGAATAAAAGGAGGAATCTATGAACGCGATTCAAGAATCATTTACTGATAAACTATTTGCCAACTATGAAGCAAATGTAAAATACCAAGCGATTGAAAATGCTGCCAGCCACAACGGAATTTTTGCAGCCCTAGAACGTCGCCAAAGCCATGTAGATAACACACCTGTTTTCTCATTGGATTTGACCAAGGACAAGGTTACTAACCAGAAAGCATCTGGTCGTTGCTGGATGTTTGCAGCTCTTAATACCTTCCGCCACAAACTCATTTCACAATATAAATTGGAAAATTTTGAGTTGTCACAGGCCCACACCTTCTTCTGGGACAAGTATGAGAAATCCAACTGGTTCTTGGAGCAAGTCATTGCGACTGCAGACCAAGATTTGACGAGCCGTAAGGTTAAATTCCTACTCCAAACTCCACAACAAGATGGCGGTCAATGGGATATGGTCGTTTCTCTCTTTGAGAAATATGGTGTCGTTCCTAAGTCTGTTTATCCAGAGTCTGTTTCATCTAGCAGCAGTCGTGAGCTAAATGCAATCCTTAACAAATTGCTTCGCCAAGATGCTCAAATCTTGCGTGACTTGCTTGTTTCTGGTGCAGATCAAGCGACTGTTCAAGCTAAGAAAGAAGACCTCTTGCAAGAAATCTTTAACTTTCTTGCTATGTCTTTAGGACTTCCACCACGTACATTTGACTTTGCTTATCGCGATAAAGATAACAACTACCAAAGTGAAAAGAGCATTACTCCACAAGAATTTTACAAGAAATATGTCAATCTTCCTCTAGAAGATTACGTTTCTGTTATCAACGCCCCAACTGCTGACAAGCCTTACGGCCAATCTTACACAGTTGAGATGTTAGGAAATGTGGTTGGTAGCCGTGCGGTTCGTTACATCAACGTGCCGATGGAGCGCTTGAAAGAGTTGGCAATTGCTCAAATGCAAGCAGGTGAGACTGTTTGGTTTGGTTCAGATGTTGGTCAGCTCAGCAACCGCAAAGCTGGAATCCTTGCGACAGATGTTTATGACTTTGAATCAAGCATGGACATTAAACTCACTCAAGACAAGGCTGGACGTCTGGACTACAGCGAAAGCTTGATGACCCACGCCATGGTCTTGACAGGTGTGGACTTGGATGAAAATGGGAAGTCAACCAAGTGGAAGGTTGAAAACTCATGGGGAGACAAGGTTGGTGCAGATGGTTACTTTGTTGCCTCAGACGCTTGGATGGATGAATACACTTACCAAATCGTTGTCCGTAAAGAATTGCTGACAGCAGAAGAACAAGCTGTCTATGAAGCAGAACCAATTGTACTCGCACCGTGGGATCCAATGGGTGCCTTGGCCGAATAAAAGTATGGAAAAAAGGAATCAGATTTTAGAACCTGATTCCTTTTAAGTTGCTTGATTACATGATGTGAAGAACATGTGCCACAATACCCACTGCGAAGAGTGCAAGGATAATAGTGATTGGAGATACTTTTTTCTTAAGCAAGTACATGCAAAGGAAAGTAAGGAGTAGTCCTGATAGTCCAGGAATCAACATATCCAAGTTTTGTTGGAAAGTAGTAACTTTTTCAGATGTTTGAGATAATCCTTGTCCTACTTGTGCGAATGCTTCTTGAATACCTTTAGATCCTTCTGGCAATTTATCCCAATGGATATAAGCCTTTTCATCTAGTTGAACTTTGGCAACATCGAAAGCAAATTTAATATTTACCCAACGTTGAACAAGGACAGCAAGAATGAACATACCAAGGATAGAAGCTCCTTTAGTGATGTCTTGGAGGATACCGCCAGACATATCTTTAGTGATTTCAGATCCAGCCTTGTATCCAATCTCTTGTGTATACCACAAGAATGACATACGAATCAAGTTCCAAAGAACGAAGAAGAGGATTGGACCTAAGATATTACCAGTAAGGGCAAGTGAAGCACCGAGTGATCCAAGGATTGGGCGTACTGTAAACCAGAATACTGGGTCACCGATACCAGCAAGAGGTCCCATCATACCGATTTTAACCCCTTGGATAGCAGCATCATCAATTTCAACACCGTTAGCACGTTCTTCTTCAAGTGCAAGAGTAACCCCCATGATTGGAGCGGCTACGTATGGGTGAGTGTTGAAGAACTCAAGATGGCGTTCAAGAGCAGCGATTTGATCTTCTTTTTTAGTGTAGAGTTTTTTAAGAGCTGGAATTAATGAGTAAGCCCAACCCAAGTTTTGCATACGTTCATAGTTCCAAGAACCTTGTAAGAAAGTTGAACGCCACCAAACTTTTTTACGATCTGATTTAGTTAATTGAAGTTTTTCAGTCATGATGTTTTCAGTCCTTTCTTATCTTAGTAGTCTTCTAGGATATCGCCGATTGGGTCGTTAGAAGTTGCGGCTCCTCCGCCACCATTTCCACCAGTTTTAGAAAGGTGAAGGTAGATAAGAGCGATAGCAACACCGATAGCACCAAATCCGATTAGAGTAATATCTGACACGGCAGCAAGCACGAAACCGATAGCGAAGAATGGCCATACTTCACGAGTTGCCATCATGTTGATAACCATAGCGTAACCAACGGCAACAACCATACCACCACCGATAGCCATACCATCTTTGAGCCAATCAGGCATAGCATTTAGAATGCTTTGTACTGTTTCAGTTGGTACCATTAGAAGGAGTGCTGCAGGGATTGCAATACGAAGACCTTGAAGAAGAAGTGCGACAAAGTGAGCACGTTCAACTGCTTTGAAGTCACCTTTTTTAGCAGAAGCATCAGCAGTGTGAACCAATCCGACAGAGAGTGTACGGACAATCATAGTCAAGAATAGACCAGCAACTGCAAGAGGGATAGCAACCGCTTGGGCAACACCGATACCTGTCTTAGTAAAGTCGCCACCAAGAACCATGATAATGGCAGCAGCAACAGAAGCAAGGGCAGCGTCAGGAGCTACGGCAGCTCCGATGTTAGCCCAACCAAGGGCGATCATTTGAAGAGAACCACCAAGGATAATCCCTGCTTCAAGGTTACCAGTAACAAGACCGATAAGGGTACAAGCTACGATTGGTTGATGGAATTGGAACTGGTCGAGGATACCTTCAAGACCTGCTAGGAAGGCTACAACGACTACTAAAACCATAGAAATAATAGACATCTTTAAAATCCTTTCATAAAATCGATTATTGCACGTTTGCTTTGTTGATCAAGTCAAACAAATCTTTTTTCGTGTCGTTTGGTACTTTACGTACGTCAAATTCAACACCGAGGTCACGCATTTTTTCAAATGTAGCAACGTCTTCTTTATCCATAGACAAAACGTTGTTAACCATTGTTTTACCAGTTGAGTGAGCCATTGATCCAACATTAAGAGTTTTGATTGGCACGCCACCTTCGATAGCACGAAGGGCATCTTGAGGTGTTTCAAACAAGATAAGGGCATGTGTTTCTCCGAAGCGAGGATCTTTTGCAACGTCGATTAGTTTTTGGATAGGAACAACGTTTGCTTTCACTTTACCTGGAGCTGCTTGTTTAATCAATTCTTTACGTAATTCGTCTTTAGCTACGTTATCTGAAGCAACGATGATACGGTCTGCTTTTGAATCTGGAGTCCAAGCAGTTGCAACCTGACCGTGAAGTAAACGAGTGTCTAGACGGGCAAGGTTGATTTTGAGTTTACCATCTCCGATGACAGTTCCTTCTGGGATAGCAGCTTGGGCAACTGGAGCAGCTGCAGCGCTTGCTACTTCCTCAACTGGGTTTAGCTCTTCTGGAAGAGCTTTGATGCCATCTTTGGCTTCTTTAATGATATTCGCAGCGACTTTATCTACACCTGCAGCAGCGTCCATGAGGCGCTCTGTGTAGGCTTGAATTAACATCGGTAAGTTAAGTCCTGTGATGATGGCAAACTTACGCTCAGGATTTTCTCCCATCACGCGACTAGCTTGGTTAAATGGAGATCCACTCCAAAGGTCAGCCAAAACTAGAACCTCATCCTCTGCGTCAAATGCAGCAACAGCGTTATTAAACTTAGCGTATAGATCATCAGGACCTTCATTTGGCATAAAGGTTACAACTTGAACCTTTTCTTGTTCACCAAAGATCATAGATCCTGACTGATGAATACCCGCAGCAAATTCGCCGTGGCTCGCAATAATGATTCCGATACTCATTATTGTCATTCCTCCTTTTTTGTTTTAGTTTTCGTTTAAGAAAACTTTAAGACTTTTTAAGTATAAACCGTTTTCATATAAAAAGCAACTATTTATCATAAAAAATTAAAAAGCTTTTATTTGCAGATGTTGACATATTAAGTTTTTGAGGAGTAATTTTGAATTCTTATTTAAAAATTTAATATAAAAAAGTTGGAAATGCATTCCAACTTTTAAAATAGATTTCTATTAGATTAGTGGGTGAAGTCGAGTACCATACGTCCTTGGATTTGACCTTTTTCCATTTCGTCGAAAATGGCTATGGCATCTTCTACTGGACGTTTTTGAACAACTGGAACTACTAAACCTTCTGCACCGAATTGGAAGGCTTCTTCCAAGTCTTTACGAGTTCCAACAAGAGAACCGATGACTTGGATTCCATCTAGAACGGTTTTGACGATGCTGAGTTCCATCATTTCAGAAGGAAGACCAACAGCGACTACGCGACCACCGGCACGAACTGAGTCAACAGCCTGGTTGAAGGCAACTTTAGACACAGCAGTTACGACAGCTGAATGAGCTCCACCATCAGTTTTTTCCTTGATGAGTCCAGGTACATCTTCAACTTCTAGGCCGTTAATAACAATGTCAGCACCTACTTCTTTTGCAAGGGCAAGTTTGTCGTTATTGATATCAACTGCGATGACATGAGCATTGAATACTTTTTTAGCATATTGAACAGCTAGGTTACCAAGTCCACCAGCACCGTAAAGGACAACCCATTGGCCTGGTTCAACTTTTGCTTCTTTAATAGCTTTATAGGTTGTTACACCAGCACATGTGATAGAGGAAGCTTGGGCTGGATCAAGTCCGTCAGGAACTTTGACAGCATAGTCTGCAGTTACGATACATTGTTCAGCCATACCACCATCTACTGAGTAGCCGGCATTTTTCACTGTACGGCAAAGGGTTTCGCGACCAGTTGTACAGTATTCGCAAGTGCCACATCCTTCAAAGAACCAAGCAACGCTGACGCGGTCGCCGACTTTAAGGCTTTTTACATCTGGGGCAATTTCCTTAACGATACCAACACCTTCATGTCCTAGAACACGGCCTGGTACCTGACCGAAGTCGCCATGGGCAACGTGGAGGTCAGTGTGGCAAACACCACAGTATTCAATTTCTACAAGTGCTTCCCCAGTTTCAAGTGGACGGAGTACTTTTTCTTCAACAGCAACACCAGTGCTTTCTGGATTTACAACAACAGCTTTCATAGCTATCCTCCTTGATATTGGCCGAGAACAGGGACAACAGGACTGGATTGATTTTGTGTCAACAGAGTCGAGTGTGACGAGCTCTCTTGTATTTATATGTGAAGTATATCACAAAAGAAAGCCTTTTCCAAGGTTTTGGATGCAAAAAGTAGAACAATCGATTAACTGGTTGATGAGACTGTGAAAAGAGCACAAAGACCAGCTTGCAAGCTGGTCAGACTGGACTATAAGAATAAATCTTGTAGGGTTTTGGCAACACCGTCTTGGTCATTTGTCAAGGAAATTTGCTCATCTGCATAGGGGAGTAGCTCAGGATTGGCATTTTTCATTGCATAACCTTTCCCAGCAAAAGCGAGCATTTCGGTATCGTTGTGTTCATCTCCAAAGGCAATCAAATCATTTTTGTCACGGTTCATTACCTTGAGCAAGTAGTCCAAAGCAAAGGCCTTGTTGACACCTTTTGGTGTACACTCAAGGATATTGAGCGGACCTCCCCAGGTATTAATAGAAAGTTGATGTTGGTAGAAGGTGTTCATTTCTTTTGCCAAGGCATATTTGTCACTGGCTCTGGTCTGCAACAGAATACAGTTAGGATCCTTGGTTACCAACTCAGGCTGAAGTTGATCTTCAGGCTGGAAAGCTTCCACACCAAATAGTTTGGGATTGGCAATTTCTTCATTAGGATTTGTAATGTAGAATTTTTTACGATATTCTCCAGCGATAAAATCGGCTTGAATGTCCTCTGAACGTCGAACCATATCTAGCAGATATTTTTTGTCTACAGTCAAACACTTTTCAAAATCCCAAACTTGGTCTGGTAAATGAGTAAGGGAGCCGTTGAAATTAATCATAGGAGTGTTTAAGTCTAGTTCACGGTAAAAATCTTTTGACATGCGGTAAGGGCGCCCTGTCGTAATAATAACTTGATGGCCTTTTTCAGCAACTTTTTTGATGGTTTTTTTGGTAAAGTCAGAAATTTGACTGTCTGAGTTGAGCAGGGTTCCATCCAGGTCAACTGCAATAATTTTTTTCGTCATAGGGACCTTTCTAGTGTCTTTTCAGATAAGATGTCTACTATTATAACAGAAAGCAGGCAGAAAAGCAGATTCGAAACAAAAAAAGAAATTTCATTAAATTCTTAAATAAATCAAACAAAGATATTGAAAAAGTGAATGATAAATGATATAATTCTATTATTGTTCGTAAAAATTAAAAGGAGATTGATAATGGACAAATTATTTAAACTAAAAGAGAACGGTACAGACGTTCGTACAGAGGTTCTCGCTGGTTTAACAACTTTCTTTGCAATGAGCTATATTCTCTTTGTAAACCCACAAATTCTTTCGCAAACAGGAATGCCTGCTCAGGGTGTATTCCTTGCAACGATTATCGGTGCAGTTGCTGGTACCCTGATGATGGCCTTCTATGCTAACTTACCATATGCTCAAGCGCCAGGTATGGGACTCAATGCCTTCTTTACCTTTACAGTTGTATTTGGACTCGGTTATTCTTGGCAAGAAGCCTTGGCTATGGTCTTCATCTGTGGAATTATCTCATTGATTATTACCTTGACAAATGTTCGTAAAATGATCATTGAATCGATTCCGAATGCCCTTCGTTCAGCTATTTCAGCTGGTATCGGTGTCTTTCTTGCCTACGTGGGGATTAAGAATGCTGGACTTTTGAAATTCTCTATCGATCCAGGAAATTACACGGTTGCAGGAGAAGGGGCTGATAAAGCTCAAGCAGCGATTACAGCAAATGCTTCAGCAGTTCCAGGATTGGTTAGCTTTAATAATCCAGCTGTTTTGGTGGCTCTTGCAGGACTTGCTATCACAATCTTCTTTGTCATTAAAGGGATTAAAGGAGGAATTATCCTCTCTATCTTGACAACAACTGTTCTTGCTATCGCAGTTGGTTTGGTAGATTTGTCTAGCATCGATTTTGCTAATAACCATGTTGGTGCAGCCTTTGAAGATTTGAAGACAGTCTTTGGTGCAGCTCTTGGTTCAGAAGGTTTGGGAGCTTTGGTTTCAGATACAGCTCGCTTGCCTGAAACTCTGATGGCCATTCTTGCCTTCTCATTGACAGATATTTTTGATACAATTGGTACCTTGATTGGTACAGGTGAAAAAGTTGGTATCGTAGCGACAAATGGTGAAAATCACCAATCAGCTAAGTTGGACAAGGCTCTTTACTCTGACTTGATTGGTACTTCAATTGGTGCCATCGCTGGTACTTCGAACGTAACGACTTATGTTGAGTCTGCTGCTGGTATTGGTGCAGGTGGACGTACTGGCTTGACAGCCTTGGTTGTAGCTATCTGTTTTGCGATCTCAAGCTTCTTTAGCCCACTTCTAGCGATTGTACCAACAGCCGCTACAGCTCCAATCTTGATTATCGTTGGAATTATGATGTTGGCTAGCTTGAAAAATATCCATTGGGACGATATGTCTGAAGCGGTTCCTGCTTTCTTCACATCTATCTTTATGGGATTCAGCTACTCTATCACTCAAGGGATTGCGGTTGGTTTCTTGACTTACACTTTGACTAAGCTTGTCAAAGGTCAAGCTAAAGATGTTCATGTCATGATTTGGATTTTGGATGCCTTGTTTATCCTTAACTACATCAGTATGGCTTTATAATAGGATAACCCAGGGGGATTTCCCCCCTTTTTTAATACAAAGGAGATAGGTGATGAAAGAGAAAAATATGTGGAAAGAATTATTGAATCGTGCAGGTTGGCTGTTAATCTTTTTTCTGGCGACAATTTTATATCAGATTCCTATAGGGGTTACTGCTATTTTAACTTTAAATGCAGTACCACTGTTGCAGTCAGGACTGATAGTTGCTGGTATTTCGATTGTGATTCTGGTGCTGTTTATTATTGGAGCTCGTAAAACGCAGTTAGCAAGTTTTAATTTTTCTTTTTTTAGAGCGAAGGATTTGGCACGTTTGGGATTAAGTTATTTAGTCATTATCTGTTCAAATATACTTGGTTCCATTTTATTGCAACTATCAAATGAGACGACAACAGGGAATCAGTCTCAGATTAACGATATGGTTCAGAATAGTTCTCTGATTTCTAGCTTCTTCTTGCTAGCCTTGCTTGCTCCGATTTGTGAGGAAATCTTGTGCCGTGGGATTGTTCCTAAAAAGATTTTCCGAGGAAAAGAGAACTTGGGATTTGTAGTCGGTACGATTGTGTTTGCTTTATTGCATCAACCAAGTAATTTACCTTCTTTATTGATTTATGGAGGTATGTCGATCGTTCTATCTTGGACGGCTTACAAGACCCAACGTTTGGAAATGTCTATCTTACTTCACATGATTGTTAATGGGGTTGTTTTCTGTTTGTTGGCTCTTGTGGTGATTATGAGTCGGACATTAGGGATTTCTGTTTAAGATTTTTGACAATTGCTTACTTGTTTCTACTGGGAAAAAGATGAATGCAATCGTGTCCATCTTTCTCTTTTTATGGTAAAATAGAGAAATAATATGATGAAAAGCCTTGAGGGAGTGACCGATATGTCAAGTAAAGCCAATCATGCAAAGACAGCTATTTGCGGAATTATCAATGTAACCCCAGACTCCTTTTCGGATGGTGGTCAATTTTTTGCTCTTGAGCAGGCACTCCAGCAGGCTCGTAAATTGATAGCAGAAGGGGCTAGCATGCTAGATATCGGTGGAGAATCGACTCGGCCTCGGCCGGGAAGTAGCTATGTTGAGATAGAAGAGGAAATCCAGCGTGTTGTTCCAGTGATCAAAGCGATTCGCAAGGAAAGTGATGTCCTCATCTCTATTGATACTTGGAAAAGTCAGGTGGCAGAGGCTGCTTTGGCTGCTGGTGCCAATCTAGTCAATGATATCACTGGTCTTATGGGTGATGAAAAAATGGCCCATGTGGTAGCTAAGGCTGGAGCGAAAGTAGTCATCATGTTTAATCCAGTCATGGCGCGACCTCAGCATCCTAGCTCGCTCATATTTCCTCATTTTGGCTTTGGTCAAGCTTTTACAGAGGAAGAGTTAGCTGACTTTGAAACATTGCCAATAGAAGAGTTGATGGAGACTTTTTTTGAACGAGCACTAGCGAGAGCAGAGGAAGCTGGGATTGCTCAAGAAAACATCCTGCTGGATTCAGGAATTGGCTTTGGTCTGACCAAGAAAGAAAATCTGCTTCTTTTACGGGATCTGGATAAACTACATCAGAAAGGCTATCCAATCTTTCTCGGAGTGTCGCGCAAGCGGTTTGTCATCAATATCCTTGAAGAAAGTGGCTTTGAAGTTAATCCTGAGACAGAACTTGGTTTCCGCAATAGGGACACGGCTTCGGCTCATGTAACCAGTATCGCTGCGAGACAGGGTGTGGAAGTGGTACGAGTGCATGACGTAGCTAGTCACAGGATGGCAGTTGAAATTGCCTCCGCCATTCGTTTGGCTGATGAAGCGGAAAATTTAGATTTAAAACAATATAAATAAGATGAAAGAAATCGAAAACAATCAGTGGATTGCTAATTATCGGACGGATCAACCGCATTTTGGCTTGGAACGCATGGTGGAACTATTAGCCTTGCGTGGCAATCCCCATCTCAAACTCAAGGTCATCCATATCGGAGGGACCAATGGCAAGGGTTCTACCATTGCTTTTTTGAAAAAGATGCTAGAAAAGCTAGGGCTGAGAGTTGGCGTGTTTAGCTCGCCCTATCTCATTCATTACACAGATCAGATTAGCATCAATGGGGAATCTATCCCAGAAGCTAGGCTAGAAGCCCTCATGGCAGACTATCAGTCTTTGCTGGAGGGAGAAGCGACCGCTAATTTACAGGGCACAACCGAGTTTGAGATTATCACAGCCATAGCCTATGACTACTTTGCCTCAGAGCAAGTAGATGTGGCTATCATGGAAGTCGGCATGGGTGGGCTTTTAGATAGTACCAATGTCTGCCAGCCCATTTTGACAGGAATTACGACTATTGGATTGGACCATGTAGCCCTACTTGGTGACACCTTGGAGGCCATAGCAGAGCAGAAAGCTGGTATTATCAAACAAGGTATTCCCTTGGTGACAGGTCGTATCGCTCCAGAAGCTTTGGCTGTGATTGACCGCATTGCGGAAGGGAAAGATGCGCCGAGACTTGCCTACGGGACAGATTATCAGGTCAGCCATCAAAAGAGTGTGGTTACAGGCGAAGCCTTTGACTATACAAGTGTTGTCAGACAAGGTCGCTTCCAAACTGGCCTGCTTGGTTTGCACCAGATAGAGAATGCTGGGATGGCCATAGCTTTACTTGATAATTTTTGTCAAGAAGAAGGTCGAGAACTAGCAAGCAATCACTTGCTTGCTCAAGCCTTGGAAGAAACAAGTTGGCCAGGGCGTTTGGAAATCGTGTCCAGAGATCCCTTGATGATTTTGGATGGAGCCCACAATCCCCATGCTATCAAGGCTTTATTATCAACTTTGCAAGAACGCTTTGCGGATTATCGTAAGGAAATCCTCTTTACTTGTATCAAAACCAAGGCCTTGGAGGATATGTTGGACTTGCTGGGGGCCATGCCAGATACCGAGCTTACTCTAACACATTTTGACGATAGTCGGGCGACTGATGAAAGCATGCTGAAAGAGGTAGCTAAGTCTAGAAATCTCAGCTACCAAGGTTGGCAGGATTTTCTAGAGCAGAAATTGACAGATAAAAAAGAAGAGAAAAAAACAGTTAGGATTGTCACGGGTTCCTTGTATTTCTTGAGCCAAGTGAGAGCCTATCTGATGGAGAGGAAAAACGAGAATGGATACACAAAAGATTGAAACAGCTGTAAAAATGATTATCGAGGCTGTCGGAGAGGACGCTAACCGTGAGGGCTTGCAGGAAACGCCTGCTCGTGTCGCTCGTATGTACCAAGAGATTTTTTCAGGTCTTGGTCAAACAGCGGAGGAACATTTGTCAAAATCCTTTGAGATTATTGACGATAATATGGTGGTAGAAAAGGATATCTTTTTCCATACCATGTGTGAACACCACTTCTTGCCATTTTATGGTAGAGCGCATATTGCCTACATTCCAGATGGTCGTGTGGCAGGCTTGTCTAAGCTAGCCCGTACGGTTGAAGTTTATTCGAAAAAACCACAAATTCAAGAACGTTTGAATATCGAAGTAGCCGATGCCTTGATGGAGTATCTAGGTGCTAAAGGAGCCTTTGTTGTCATTGAGGCGGAACATATGTGTATGAGCATGCGTGGTGTCAGAAAACCAGGCACTGCAACCTTGACGACAGTAGCTCGTGGTCTATTTGAAACAGATAAGGACCTTCGAGACCAGGCTTATCGTTTAATGGGACTATAATACTCTTCGAAAATCAAATTCAAACCATGTCAGCTTCCATCTGCAACCTCAAAACAGTGTTTTGAGCAGACTGCGGCTAGCTTCCTAGTTTGCACTTTGATTTTCATTGAGTATAAAAAGAATCCGCTTCAAGCGGATTTTTCTAGAAAGGAATCATTATGGATCAACTGCAGATTAAGGATTTGGAAATTTTTGCCTATCATGGTCTGTTCCCTAGTGAGAAAGAATTGGGGCAGAAGTTTGTTATTTCCGCAATCCTATCCTATGATATGACCAAGGCGGCGACAGACTTGGATTTAACGGCTTCTGTCCATTATGGAGAACTGTGTCAGCAGTGGACGACTTGGTTTCAGGAAACCACTGAGGACTTGATTGAAACGGTAGCCTACAAACTGGTAGAACATACCTTTGAGGCCTATCCTCTTGTCCAAGAAATAAAGCTGGAACTGAAAAAACCTTGGGCGCCAGTGCATTTGCCACTAGATACTTGCTCAGTAACCATTCATCGTCGCAAGCAACGAGCCTTTATCGCTCTAGGAAGCAATATGGGAGATAAGCGAGAAAACTTGAAACAAGCCATTGAGAAAATGCGAAATCGAGGTATCCATATTCTCAAAGAGTCCAGTGTCTTGACGACGGAGCCTTGGGGTTGTGTGGAGCAGGATAGCTTTACCAATCAAGTGGTTGAAGTAGAAACATGGTTGCCTGCCCAAGTGCTATTAGAGACCTTGTTAGCTATTGAGTCAGAGATGGGACGGGTGAGAGAAGTACATTGGGGACCTCGTTTGATTGATTTGGACTTGCTCTTTGTGGAGGACCAGATCCTTTATACAGATGACCTTATCTTGCCTCATCCTTACATAGCGGAACGCCTTTTTGTCCTTGAGTCCTTACAGGAAATTGCGCCTCATTTTATCCATCCGACATTAAAGCAACCTGTCCGTAACTTGTATAATGCTTTGAAAAAATAGAAAAAACTCTAGTTTTCAGTAGTTTGTAACTGAAGGCTAGAGTTTTTATACTCTTCGAAAATCTCTTCAAACCACGTCAGCTTCCATCTGCAACCTCAA
>NZ_JUQO01000058.1 GCF_001074635.1 Streptococcus mitis | reverse complement strand
AAACTCCAACCACGGTTTACGAACCTCGTCTTTGCTGGTTTCTCTGTATTTTTTTAATTCCAAGAATGCCATCTTGACTAGGTGGTTTTCTTGACCGTTATTTGTGATGGTTAAGACCTCACCTGTCGTGTCCTCGCGCATACTAAAGCTATGGAAGGCCAAGTCATCTGAGAAGTAGTTGCTATCCACAATTGCGATAGCGTATACTGGTGCGATGTGTTTGTAACTCTGGTGTGTATCACCTTCTCGTTGGCGAATTTTTTCTAGGTTTTGATTAACCTGACTGCACAGATAAGCCCACAGGCGATTGATGAAAAAATTCTGATGATGGACTTGAATCTCAATGATTACTTGGGTTCCATTATCCAACTCCGCCAAGACATCTATGCTAGTG
>NZ_JUQO01000007.1 GCF_001074635.1 Streptococcus mitis | reverse complement strand
GCTATAAACCAACTGACCAAAATCGTTATGCAGATAAAGCAAATGTAGATGCGATTCAACCGACAACTAAAGAGTACGTAGATGCAGAAAACGATGGTAAATGGATATTCAAGAGCTACGATGCTGAAAATAAAACAGTAAATAAGGCAGATGTAGAGTTTATAGGAACATGGGTATTCGAAGCTAATAAATACGGTGTAACGTACAAATTTGAAA
>NZ_JUQO01000057.1 GCF_001074635.1 Streptococcus mitis | reverse complement strand
CACCGCCTTTTCACGGCGGTAACACGGGTTCGAATCCCGTACGGACTATGGTATGTTGCAGTTGAAACACTTGATGAAAAAAGTTTAAAAAAGTTTCAAAAAAGTGTTGACAAGCGAAAGCGACTGTGATATACTAATATAGTTGTCGCTTGAGAGAAGCGAGCGACAAAGACCTTTGAAAACTGAACAAGACGAACCAATGTGCAGGGCACTATAACTAAGGTTATAGTACTGAACAATGAAAAAACAATAAATCTGTCAGTGA
>NZ_JUQO01000056.1 GCF_001074635.1 Streptococcus mitis | reverse complement strand
TGAGGTTGTAGATAAGACTGACGAAGTCAGTTACATATATCTACGGCAAGGCAAAGCTGACGTAGTTTGAATTTGATTTTCGAAGAGTATTAGAAACATTTTATAAAGACCATCAACTCAAACCATTCATATCGCCTGAACGAGATTTGGATGCTTGACTTCTAAATCCTAAGCCCGTTCCCAAGCGAAATTTCAAGGATTTTAAGAAAGATATCTACTAATTAATTTATAAAATATAAATTAATAGATTCTAAATAGGGGAATAATTTAGTTCTGTAAAAATTAACTTCTACACCTATAACGCTTATTCTGACAGACTTTATAACAGTCTAAGAAAAAAGTAGAGATTCATAGAGTATCTAGATTTTCCAAATAATTGCCACCTTGGCACATAAATTCTTGCTTTCTAAATTTAAATGTGATATATTTATAACATAAAATTTAAGTGTTATATATTTATAACATAAAAAAGGAGTCTATCATGAAAAAAAGTCAAAAAATGCGTGGCCTCATTGCAGTGATTGCCGTAGCTCTCTTTATTGATTTTACTGTTTTATTTGGTTCTAATCTTAGTTGGGGACCCAAGTTAGTTATTACTGGTATTTCAGTGTTAGGTCAAATTGTAGCTATTTGGGGCTGGCTACATAGGAAACCACGGCCTCATAAGAGTCAGAAAGGTAAGGGAAAGATTATTTTTGACTTGTCTGCTAAGCTTTACGCGATACTTGTGCTTGCAGCAAGTATTTTTTATACATTAGGAATTTGGGTTGCGAACCCAAGCGAAAGTTCTGGTATTAAAGAATGGATTTTAGGAATTGGCCTCGTTATTGAAGTGATTGTATTTGTTTTTTTCTCCTTGAAAAATGTCAAGGAAACTCCGGACGAACGCTTTTATGCTAATTTAGCCAAGGCAGCTAGCTTGATGTTTGTTTTTATACTAGGCGCACTGATGATACTAGCAGTTATCATTGGGTATATGGGGTCTCTCACTCTTTACATGGGACAGATATTTATTAGCATAGCTGCCTTGATTTTCATCTTTGCGGTTGTCTATTTTATCTTGGAACGTAGAGGATAAGCATGGCCAAAGAAAGCAAGATTATTACTAATCTCAAATCTGTTCGTGAGTCCACAGGCATGACCCAGCAGGAGTTAGCCGACCGCATCGGCATGCGACGCGAGACAATTCTGCACTTGGAAAATAATCGTTACAACCCTTCGCTAGAAATGGCTCTTAAAATTGCTCAAGTTTTTAATCTGAAAGTAGAAGACCTCTTTGAACTCAGACAGAAAGAGGAAGCATAATTCTTTTCGAGACCTAGTATTAAGTTCTTTGATTCATTAGGAATTAAGCCGAAAGAAAAAATCCATT
>NZ_JUQO01000055.1 GCF_001074635.1 Streptococcus mitis | reverse complement strand
GAAAATCTTTAGCAATCCAGAAATCACTTGTCAATTTATTCGCGATATGCTGGACTTGCCAGCCAAAAATGTGACTATTTTGGAGGGAAGTAACATTCATGTCTTGCCTTCCGTACCATACTCAGCTCAGGATTTCTATACCAGTATAGACGTCTTGGCGGAGTTGGACAATGGGACACAAGTAATTATTGAAATCCAAGTTCATCATCAGAATTTTTTCATCAATCGCCTGTGGGCTTACTTATGCAGTCAGGTCAATCAAAACCTAGAAAAAATTCGTCAACGTGAAGGTGATACACACCAGAGTTACAAACATATTGCACCCGTTTATGCTATTGCTATCGTAGATAGCAATTATTTCCAAGATGACTTGGCTTTCCATAGCTTTAGTATGCGCGAGGACACGACAGGTGAGGCTTTAACAATTACAAACAATGGACAAGAACATCATCTAGTCAAGATGGCGTTCTTGGAATTAAGAAAATACAGAGAAACCAGCAAAGATAGCATTCGCAAGCCGTGGTTGGAGTTTTTCGGTAATAAACCCTTTACCCAGCACCCCGAGCGAGCTATAAGTCAAGCAGACCAACTGCTGGACTACAAGAGCTGGTCCGAGGAGGACAGGAAGATG
>NZ_JUQO01000054.1 GCF_001074635.1 Streptococcus mitis | reverse complement strand
TTGACAAGTGATTTCTGGATTGCTAAAGATTTTCTTAGCAACCAAATCATTGGTAGGGCTGATGCCCGGATGACGTAATGTCATACTTTCTCTCCTTTCATTATACCATAGTTTTAAATCTAGATTTGATGGTTCTATCTATTTATTCGGAAAAAGTAGAAAGAGTAGAGAAAATTAGGAGAGATTTCAAACTATATTATTTATCTGAAAGTAAAAGGCATCCACCATAGATATTATAAGACTAATAAAAAACAAAAGAGCTAGCCTAAGCTAACTCTTATCCTATGCGGAGAGAGGGACTTGAACCCTCACGACCTAAAGCGGTCACAGGATCCTTAGTCCTGCGCGTCTGCCAATTCCGCCATCCCCGCGTCGATTACTTTACTAGTATATCAACTTTTGGGATGCTTGTCAACACTTTTTTTCAAAATTTTTCATTTCATCAACCAAATTACTCTGAAATTTCATTTAGATTTTCATCTACCAACTTAGCTCCAAGTGTGTTTTTGAAATGGCCTAGGGCAAATTGATGATTTTCAGGCCAGATGGAAGCAACGGCTGGTTTAACAATCTCGATGTCATATCCTAGATTATAGGCATCTATAGCTGTATGCAGGACACAGATATCCGTCAAGACTCCTGTTAAGATAACTGTAGAAATTCGACGCTCTCTCAAACGGATATCCAGGTCAGTCCCTGAAAAAGCTGAGTAATGGCGTTTATCCATCCAAAAGACACGACTGTCTGAACCATGATCTTGATAAAAGGTCCCCAAATCTCCATATAAATTCCGTCCACTAGTCCCAATCAAATTATGAGGAGGAAATAGTTTACTTTCTGGATGAAAACAATCGTTTTCTTCGTGAGCATCTATTGTAAAGAAGATGTAATCTCCTCGTTCAAAAGCTAACCGAGTCACCTTGCTAATGGCCTCCGAAATCGCCTGAGCTGGAGCGCCTGCTGTCAATTTTCCACTATCAGCAACAAAATCTTCGGTATAGTCAATCGAAATCAAAGCTTTAGTCATTAGTAATCTCTTTTCTTCACTTCTTCAAAAATATCTGAAATCAAGACCTTAAGGTAGGTCCCTTTCATTCCAAGTGAGCGACTTTCAATAATCCCTGCAGACTCAAGTTTACGAAGGGCATTGACAATCACAGAACGGGTGATTCCGATACGGTCTGCAATCACAGACGCAGTCAACTGCCCTTCATTTCCATTTAATTCCCCTAAAATTGCTGAAACAGCACGAAGTTCGGAGTAAGAAAGGGTATTAACCGCCATGGTAACAGCAGTACGGCGACGGATATTTTTCTCATCTTCCTCACGTTGGAAATTAAGGAGTTGAATCCCAACAACGGTACTGGCAATCTCAACAAGAATCAAGTCCTCGTCTTCGAATTTTTTATCATTGCGCCAAATAATCAAAGAACCAAGTCGAATCCCTGATACATGAATCGGTGCAATAGTCGTCAAACCGTCTGGAAAGTCAGCACGACTTTCCACAGGAAAAATGCTTAAATCATGATCAACTGTCAGATTGGCTTCTGTATCGTAGATCATATTCGCACCTTGAATGTAGTCATCTGGGAAAATCTTAGTTTGGAAGAACTGCTCTACACGATCTGTATTTGTTTTGTAACGCATGAAATAACCAAGGAGACGTCCCTTGCTATTGACGATACAGGCGTTACAGTCAATAATATCTGCCAATTGACGGGTAATCGCATTGTATGGAAGTTCTTCCTGCAACTGCTCCTCTGAACGCTTCAGGATAGAAGTAATTTTTCTTGTTTTTTCTAATAAATGTGCCATTTTTCACCTCGAATTTAATCGCTATCATTATAACATAAACAGCTTGAATTTTCAATTATTATCTGAAAATTGCTTATTTAATTGCAATTTGAAAAAACAAGAATATTTTTAATTAAATTGCTTCTTTTCTATTGACAAGCCCCTTATTTTTGTGTATTATAATATTACAAAAAGATAATATATCTATTTTATTTATCTTTCTTTTTCCATTCGGTCTCCTTATATAAAAAAGCGATTCATTTTGAACCGCTTTTTCTTATTTATCGCCCTTGTTACGAATAACAAAGCCTGTTTGCTTTTCGCTTGAAGTATTGCGTGGTTTTTTATTCTCCTTACGATAGCGTTTTTCCTTATCAAAACGATCATTGCCACGACTTCCTTTTTTGAAATCATCACGGCGACCACCACGACGGTTGTCTCCACGGCGATTATCACGACGGTCATCTCCACGACGACCTCCCTTAGCTTTACCACCAAAGCCATTACCTGATGGTTTAAATGGCAGTGGTTTTTCACGCGCAATCTCCACTTCAGGAAGACTATCTGGATCTTGAACAGTCAGACTCAAGATATACATTGCCAATTCTTCTGGAGTAAATTCGGCAGCTAGCTTACGAGCATCCTTACCAAATTTCTCAAAGTTGGCACGGATAGTCTCATCTGCAAAATCACGTTCGATTTTCTTAAGAGCCACTTGTTTTTTAGCTTGGAAAGCTTCTTCTGCACTTGCAGGTTTGAGACCTTTCATACGTTTCTTAGTCAAGTTTTCAATGATTTGAAGGTAGCCCATTTCATTTGGTGATACGAAAGTAATAGACTGACCTGACTTACCAGCACGACCTGTACGACCGATACGGTGAACATAACTTTCAGGATCTTGTGGAATATCGTAGTTATAGACATGGGTCACACCTGAAATATCCAAGCCACGCGCTGCAACGTCTGTCGCAACCAAAACATCAAGATTGCCATTTTTAAAGTCACGAAGGACACGAAGACGTTTGTTTTGGTCCAAATCACCATGAATTCCTTCTGCACGGAAGCCACGGATTTTCAAACCACGAGTCAATTCATCTACACGACGTTTGGTACGACCAAATACGATAGCAAGTTCTGGTTGTTCCACATCCATAAGACGAGTCATGGTATCAAATTTTTCTTGTTCTTTAACACGAATATAGTATTGGTCAACCAATTCTGTTGTCAATTCCTTAGCAGCAATCTTCACGTGCTCAGGGTCTTTCATAAACTGAACACCGATACGTTTGATGGCATCTGGCATAGTTGCTGAGAAAAGCAAGGTTTGACGATTTTCAGGGACACGAGAAATGATAGCTTCGATATCTTCAAGGAAGCCCATGTTGAGCATTTCATCCGCTTCGTCAAGGATAAGAGTTTCAATATCTTGTAATTTCAAGGCCTTGCGTTTAATCAAGTCCAAGAGGCGACCTGGAGTTCCCACCACGATATGGGCACCAGATTTAAGAGCCTTAATTTGCTTTTCAATGCTTGATCCGCCATATACTGAGCGGACTTTGACTCCCTTACTACGACCAAAGCGGAAGAGTTCTTCTTGACTTTGGACAGCTAGTTCACGAGTTGGAGCGATGACCAAGGCTTGGATAGTCGCTTCTTCTGTACGGATTTTTTCAAGGGTAGGCAAGCCAAAGGCTGCAGTTTTTCCTGTACCAGTCTGAGCTTGACCGATAACGTCCTTGCCTTCAAGGGCCAAGGGAATAGTTTGTTCTTGGATCGGACTAGCTTCTACAAAACCAGCTTTTTCAATCTCTGCTAGCAAATCAGCAGACAAGTTTAATTCATTAAATTTCACGTTATTCTTCTTTCTAAAGGTGGTGCGAAGCCACCCTATAGGGCTTAGTTTATACTTTTCTTTTTATGACGTATTTTCATATACTGGATATAAAATCGTGTTGCTTCTTTTCCACAAAAGAAAAGTACTGTTTTCTTTGCAACCTATCTAGTATAACACAAGAGAGAAGCAAAAGATAGCCTAATCCGTCGATAAAGTCATGTAAACGATTTTTCTGAGAAAATAAAGTTAAACTTTCCACTATTTCATAAACTTTTCTAAAGCGTAGCAGAATTGTGCAAAAGTTTTTTTCTTGTGCTAGAATGAAATTCGAATAGGAGGAACTCTAAATGTTAACTTATGATTTAATCGTTATCGGATTTGGTAAAGCTGGTAAAACACTAGCAGGTAAATTGGCTTCAGCTGGCAAAAAAGTTGCCCTCGTTGAACGTAGCAAAGCTATGTACGGTGGAACTTGTATCAACATCGGTTGTATCCCAACTAAAACTTTGCTAGTTGCTGCTGAAAAAGACTTGTCTTTTGAAGAAGTCATTGCTACCAAAAACACTATCACTGGTCGCCTTAACGGTAAAAACTATGCGACTGTTGCTGGTACAGGCGTGGATATCTTTGATGCGGAAGCTCACTTCCTTTCAAATAAAGTCATCGAAATCCAAGCTGGTGATGAAAAGAAAGAACTGACTGCTGAAACTATCGTCATCAACACTGGTGCTGTTTCAAACATCTTGCCAATCCCTGGACTTGCTACAAGCAAAAACGTCTTTGACTCAACAGGTATCCAAAACTTGGACAAATTACCTGAAAAACTTGGTGTCCTTGGTGGCGGAAATATCGGTCTTGAATTTGCTGGCCTTTACAACAAACTTGGAAGCAAGGTTACAGTCTTAGATGCCTTGGATACTTTCCTTCCTCGTGCAGAACCTTCCATCGCAGCTCTTGCTAAACAATACATGGAAGAAGACGGTATTGAATTGCTTCAAAATATCCGTACTACTGAAATTAAAAATGACGGTGACCAAGTCCTTGTCGTAACCGAAAACGAAACTTACCGTTTCGACGCCCTTCTTTACGCAACTGGACGCAAACCAAATGTAGAACCACTTCAACTTGAAAATACAGATATTGAACTAACTGAACGTGGCGCTATTAAAGTGGACAAACATTGTCAAACAAACGTTCCTGGTGTCTTTGCAGTTGGAGATGTCAACGGTGGCCTTCAATTTACTTACATTTCACTTGATGACTTCCGTGTTGTTTACAGCTACCTTGCTGGAGATGGCAGCTACACACTTGAAGACCGTCTCAATGTACCAAATACTATGTTCATCACACCTGCACTTTCACAAGTTGGTTTGACTGAAAGTCAAGCAGCTGATTTGAAACTTCCATACGCAGTGAAAGAAATTCCTGTTGCAGCAATGCCTCGTGGTCACGTAAACGGAGACCTTCGTGGAGCTTTCAAAGCTGTTGTCAATACTGAAACAAAAGAAATTCTTGGAGCAAGCATCTTCTCAGAAGGTTCTCAAGAAATCATCAACATCATCACTGTTGCTATGGACAACAAGATTCCTTACACTTACTTCACAAGACAAATCTTCACTCACCCAACCTTGGCTGAGAACTTGAATGACCTGTTTGCGATTTAAGTTGAAATCTCATCTTAACTGACAGCCCTCTGAGGGCTGTTTTCATTTCTGCGAAATCTCATACTCTTCGAAAATCAAATTCAAACCACGTCAGCTTCACCTTGCCGTATATATGTTACTGACTTCGTCAGTTCTATCTACAACCTCAAAGCA
>NZ_JUQO01000053.1 GCF_001074635.1 Streptococcus mitis | reverse complement strand
ATTGATACTTCCTTCTGCACTTGGGTCACTACCGTGTTTAGCAGTTGGAGCTGGTTCTTTCGCAGTTGGGTTGAACGTATCTTTTTGTTCCTTAACCGTGATTGGGACTGTGACTTCATCGGTAGTTCCATCTGGATAAGTGACTAAGGCTACACTTGAATGACCTCCTGGTGTATTCACTACTGGAGCGTCTTTCCATGTAACCCTTGTGCCTTCTGGTAAGCCCGTTTTGTTTACACTTGCTTCTGGGTCTGGTACCTGACCATTGTCCACTGTTTGCGCTTTTGGTTGGGGATCGTAATCGTCTTTTTGTGGCGTTACTTCTACAGTGACTGTCACTTCTTCC
>NZ_JUQO01000052.1 GCF_001074635.1 Streptococcus mitis | reverse complement strand
CTGTTTTCAATTCTACTAATTTTTTCTAATTTTTCACTTCTCTTTATCAGAGAAAAAGAGTATGAGTTATTTAAAAATAAGAAATGAGATAAATATGGTTAAATCTTACTTCTCTTTAAAATCAAATAGTGAAAGGATATTTTATCTAGGTAACAAAGTGCTTTAAACGTAGTCAACGATTACCTGTTAGGAAACTATCCTAACCACGCTGTATGAAAAAAGGAGTATTTTGATGGAGCTTGTATTACCAAACAACTATGTTGCGATTGATGAAGAAGAGATGATGTATCTTGATGGGGGTGGTGTTGGTTGTAACTGGTGGAACAAACGTGATAATATTGCTGCAACTGCAGTTTATGGAGGGATGTCAGTATACCAGACATATGCCATTAAAAAGTTAATTGCTAATCGTGGTATGATGAGCCGAGTCGTTAGAAGTGCTCTAACAAGATATATTGGTGGAGTTAGTATGGCAACTATTACTAATACTCTTAATATTGCGGTTACTGTTGCTGAAGTATTCTCATTAGGAGGAGCCATTGCATATGGTTTAGATATCGTAGACGGTAAATTTTATGGATATTTATGGGGATAAAACTATAGCTATGAAACATTTTTTTGCAGGAATTGGTGAAATTCATTTTTTGTTATTTTTATTATATCTAAGCATGTCTACTAGTCCAATTATTGGACTAGTGATTGGACATACTAAAATAAATCTAATAAATTCCATTATTATGGCTCTTGGTATGATATTGACATTAATTTTGGTATTATCAAGAGTGTATAGAAAATATTTTTATAGAGACGATGATGACTAAAGTTGTTATCAATAAAGCAGGTTTTGCAACTTCTGCTATTAACAGATTTGCAACTTGGATGTCAATTGGTGATGCCATCACAACAATTTGGGCAAATAATGATATTCATCGCAGAAATCTAAACTTAAAGGACTTATGGTGATTGTAAAATGGGTATGAAAATTGAAAAAATTTTTGTTATTGTATTTTTGGCATTTCTACTAATTTCCTCTGTAACTTTTTTAGCATATGATCATGTTGATGAGGAACTAAAGAAATTAATCATTATGATTAATTTAATATTTTTGATTTTAACCATAGCAATGATAGTTTATGTAAAATTTAAAAAAA
>NZ_JUQO01000051.1 GCF_001074635.1 Streptococcus mitis | reverse complement strand
GTTGAATTTTTAAATAATCTAGTTACTCATTTAGAGGAAGGTTACAATATTGTGCCTATTGATAATCATATTTATAACTGTTTTTCTGAGGAAGAATGGTCACAAGATTTACAGGGGGATTTTGAGTCCTATCAGGATTTTGTTTTAAAAGGTGGATTTGGCTTTGTGATTCTTAAAAATAATGAACTGATTGCTGGGATTTCCTCAGGGTTAGTTTACCGTGGAGCAGTTGAAGTGGAAGTTGCAACTAGACCAAACGAACAAGGAAATGGATTTGCTAAAAAGCTTGGTTCTGCAATGATTCTAGAGAGTTTAAATAGAGATATGTTTCCACTTTGGGATGCTCATAACGAGGCTTCCAAAAAAGTAGCAGAATTTTTAGGATATGAGTTAGTTGAACCTTATGAAGCTTTTGAACTAGAGGAAAGTTTCATGTAGTGATATCTGATATTGTATCTTTTAAGACGAGGTGAATGATGAGAAACCAACTGGCCCTTAGTGGCGAAAAACTTGATGAAAAAGTTTATCCTCAACTATTTCACCACATTGGAATGATTCGTGGGGAATACTTGTTGAGAGAGCTTAATCAAAATATACTATTACCAAGTTGTCAGCAATTTGTAAAAGATTATCTAGAGACTATCTGCTCCCTGTACTCAGATGAAGAGGTATGGTATCGTTTTTCTGAATTAACGAATACAGAAGCCAATTGTTTAGTGGGGACTAAAGAGTATTTTGACGAAGGGCATCCCTTGTTTGGCTATAGAGGAACCAGGCGTTTGCTGGCGTGTCCGAATGAATTTCAGGCTGAGGCAAATGTCGTTACAGAAGTTTATCAAACCAATCCCAATCTATCTGTTATCTTTCCTTTTGTCAATGATGCTGAGCAGTTAAAGCAAGCTATTACAGTGTTGCGTCAGTGTGGCTTTACTGGAAAAGTCGCCACAATGGTTGAATTACCGTCAGCTTATTTTGACTTGGACAGAATACTGGAAACGGGTATTTCAAAGATTGTAGTTGGAATGAATGATTTGACTTCTTTTGTTTTTGCGACTGTGAGAAACAGTCAATGGCATGATATGGAAAGTCCAATAATGTTAGATATGCTAAGAGATATGCAGGATAAAGCAAGGATGAAAAAGATTGACTTTGCTGTAGCAGGCTATCTGAATGATTCTTTCATACAAAAAATGAATCAGATGGATATCAAATGTATTATCCATTATAGTTCTATTCCAGAGATTTTTAATTTAGAGATTGACCATCCAGACCATCTCAAACATATAAAAGAAGAAAGTAAGAAATTACAAAGGAGCACCCATGACACCGCAAGAAATGTGGAATGCATACAAGAAAATTAATCCCTCTATAGGAGATGAAATCGATGCTTGGGCTTTTGGAGTGGAACCAGACCTTTTAGCAGATTTGGTTTTAAGAGGCGAAAAGACTGCAACAGCTTCAGCCTACGATCTCTACGCACTAGAAGATGAGCCTCTTCCGCAAGAAGGAACTTTTGATGTCATTTTAGATAGTCAAAATCAGGCTGTCTGTATTGTCGAAATTACAAAGGTTTCTGTTCAGCTCTTTAATCAAGTTTCTGCTGACCATGCCTTTAAGGAAGGTGAGGGAGACAAATCCCTAGCCTATTGGCGTCAGGTTCATGAGGATTGTTTCGCCGAGTGGCTGAGAGAAGCAGGACTGACTTTTACACCTGAAAGCAAGGTTGTTTTAGAAGAATTTCGCAAGGTCTACCCACTGTAGACTATTGGAAGGAAGAAAGTTTTGGAAATCGCCGTCCAATCCTTTTTTCTTAAGAAAAACATGATATAATAAGTTTGTTTGAAGAAGAGCTCTAGCTCTTAAACTTAGAATAGGAGAAAATTATGCAAGCAGTTGAACATTTTATTAAGCAATTTGTTCCTGAACATTATGATTTATTTTTAGACTTGAGTCGTGAGACCAAGACTTTTTCAGGAAAGGTGACTATTAGTGGTCAAGCACAGAGTGACCGCATTTCCCTCCACCAAAAAGACTTGGAAATCGCCACTGTAGAAGTTGCTGGTCAAGCTCGCCCATTTACAGTTGACCATGACAATGAAGCCCTTCATATTGAACTTGCTGAAGCAGGTCAAGTTGAAGTGGTTATCGCTTTCTCAGGAAAAATTACAGACAACATGACAGGGATTTACCCATCTTACTACACAGTTGATGGAGTGAAGAAGGAAGTATTGTCTACTCAATTTGAGAGCCATTTTGCGCGAGAAGCCTTCCCATGTGTGGATGAGCCAGAAGCCAAAGCAACTTTTGACCTCTCTCTACGTTTTGACCAAGCAGAAGGTGAATTGGCCTTGTCTAACATGCCAGAAATCGATGTTGAAAAACGTAAGGAAACAGGTATCTGGAAGTTTGAGACAACACCTCGCATGTCTTCTTACTTATTAGCCTTTGTTGCGGGTGATCTGCAAGGTGTGACTGCTAAAACTAAAAACGGTACTCTTGTAGGTGTTTACTCAACCAAAGCCCACCCACTATCTAACCTTGATTTCTCACTGGATATCGCTGTTCGCTCTATCGAGTTTTACGAAGATTACTATGGAGTTAAGTACCCAATCCCTCAATCTCTCCACATCGCCCTTCCTGACTTCTCAGCTGGTGCTATGGAAAACTGGGGTCTTGTGACCTACCGTGAAGTTTACTTGGTTGTGGATGAGAACTCTACCTTTGCCAGCCGTCAACAAGTTGCCCTTGTTGTGGCTCATGAATTGGCTCACCAGTGGTTTGGTAACCTCGTAACTATGAAATGGTGGGATGACCTTTGGCTCAATGAAAGCTTTGCTAACATGATGGAGTACGTCTGTGTGGATGCTATTGAACCAAGCTGGAATATCTTTGAAGATTTCCAAACAGGTGGAGTACCTCTTGCTCTTGAACGTGACGCTACTGATGGCGTTCAGTCTGTCCACGTCGAAGTTAAACATCCAGATGAAATCAATACGCTCTTTGACGGAGCTATCGTCTATGCCAAAGGAAGTCGCCTCATGCACATGCTTCGCCGTTGGCTAGGTGATGCCGATTTTGCCAAAGGTTTGCACGCCTACTTTGAAAAACATCAATACAGCAATACAATTGGTCGTGACCTTTGGGATGCTCTTGGTCAAGCATCTGGCCGTGATGTTGCAGCCTTCATGGATTCTTGGTTGGAACAACCTGGTTATCCAGTTCTCACTGTCAAAGTTGAAAATGATGTTTTGAAGATTTCACAAAAACAATTCTTCATCGGTGAGCACGAAGATAAGAACCGTCTCTGGGTTGTGCCACTCAATAGCAACTGGAAAGGCTTGCCTGATACACTTGAAACTGAAAGTATCGAAATTCCTGGCTACGCAGCTCTTCTTGCTGAAAACAAAACAGCACTTCGCCTCAACACAGAAAATACAGCCCACTACATTACAGACTATCAAGGAGACTTGTTAGAAGCTGTTCTTGCTGACCTAGTTGAGCTTGATAACACAAGCAAACTGCAAATCGTCCAAGAACGTCGTTTGCTTGCTGAGGCAGGACAAATTTCTTATGCAGACTTGCTCCCAGTTCTTGATAAACTTGCTAAGGAAGAATCTTACCTTGTCGTTTCAGCTGTTTCTGAAGTAATTTCTGCTCTTGAGCGCTTTATCGATGAAGGAACAGAAGCTGAAAGAGCCTTCAAAGCCTTGGTTGCTAAATTGGCTCGTCACAACTATGACCGTCTTGGTTTTGAAGCTAAAGACGGAGAATCAGATGAGGATGAATTGGTTCGTCAGTTGGCTGTTTCTATGATGATTCGCTCAAATAATGCAGAAGCTAGTCAAGTCGCTAGCCAAATCTTCGCGGCTCACAAGGAGAATCTTGCAGGACTTCCAGCAGCTATTCGCTCACAAGTTCTGATCAATGAGATGAAACATCATGAGACTAAAGACTTGTTAGCACTTTATCTTGATACTTATACTCATGCAACAGATGCTGTCTTTAAACGTCAGTTGGCAGCTGCTCTTGCCTATAGTAAAGATGCGGATAATATCCAAACCTTGATTGCTGCTTGGAAGGACAAATTTGTGGTGAAACCACAGGACTTGTCTGCTTGGTATTACCAATTCCTAGCTCACCAAGCAACTCAGGAAACAGCTTGGTCTTGGGCGCGTGAAAACTGGGCTTGGATTAAGGCAGCCCTTGGAGGAGATATGAGCTTTGATAGCTTTGTTATCCTTCCTGCACACGTATTTAAGACTCAGCAACGTTTGGCAGAGTACAAGGAATTCTTTGAACCGCAACTTTCTGACCTTGCTCTTAGCCGTAACATCGGTATGGGAATCAAGGAAATTGCAGCGCGTGTTGACTTGATTAACCGTGAAAAAGCTGCAGTGGAAGTAGTCGTTCTTCAATACGGAAACGCATAAATAAGCCTAAAATAAAAAGAAAACTCAGCTATCTCATGTAATACTCTTCGAAAATCAAATTCAAACCACGTCAGCGTCGCCTTACCGTA
>NZ_JUQO01000050.1 GCF_001074635.1 Streptococcus mitis | reverse complement strand
ATAAACAAGCAAATGGATTGGCTTTTAGACTTTAGGAGGTCTTATGAAATTATTAGAAGAGCGCATCCTCAAGGATGGGCATATCTTGGGTGATAACATCCTCAAGGTGGATTCCTTTTTAACCCACCAAGTTGACTTTAGCTTGATGAGAGAGATTGGTAAGGTTTTTGCGGAAAAATTTGCTTCTGCTTGCATTACCAAGGTCGTGACCATTGAAGCGTCAGGTATTGCCCCTGCCATTTTTACAGCTGAAGCCTTAAACGTTCCCATGATTTTCGCTAAAAAAGCTAAAAACATCACTATGAACGAAGGTATCTTAACTGCCGAAGTTTACTCCTTTACCAAGCAAGTGACCAGCACTGTTTCTATCGCTGGAAAATTCCTCTCACCAGAGGACAAGGTCTTGATTATCGACGATTTCCTTGCTAATGGCCAAGCTGCCAAATGCTTGATTCAAATCATCGAACAGGCTGGAGCAACAGTCGAAGCTATCGGTATTGTGATTGAAAAATCTTTCCAAGATGGTCGTGATCTGCTTGAAAAAGCAGGCTACCCTGTTCTATCACTCGCTCGTTTGGATCGTTTTGAAAATGGTCAAGTCATATTTAAGGAGGCAGATCTCTAATGCAAACTCAAGAAAAACACTCGCAAGCAGCCGTTCTTGGCTTGCAGCACTTACTAGCCATGTACTCAGGATCCATCCTGGTTCCTATCATGATTGCGACAGCCCTTGGCTATTCAACTGAGCAGTTGACCTACCTGATTTCCACTGATATCTTCATGTGTGGTGTGGCAACCTTCCTCCAACTCCAACTCAACAAATACTTTGGTATTGGACTCCCAGTCGTTCTTGGAGTCGCCTTTCAGTCGGTCGCTCCCTTGATTATGATTGGGCAAAGCCATGGTAGTGGTGCTATGTTTGGTGCCCTTATCGCATCAGGGATTTACGTGGTTCTTGTTTCAGGCATCTTCTCAAAAGTGGCCAATCTCTTCCCTTCTATCGTAACAGGATCTGTTATTACTACGATTGGTTTAACCTTGATCCCTGTCGCTATTGGAAATATGGGAAATAACGTTCCAGAGCCAACTGGTCAAAGTCTCTTGCTTGCAGCTATCACTGTTTTGATTATCCTCTTGATTAACATCTTTACTAAAGGATTTATCAAGTCTATCTCTATTTTGATTGGTCTGGTTGTTGGAACTGCCATCGCTGCTAGCATGGGCTTGGTTGACTTCTCTCCTGTTGCGGCAGCGCCTCTTGTCCATGTCCCAACTCCACTCTACTTTGGGATGCCAACTTTTGAAATCTCATCGATTGTCATGATGTGTATCATCGCAACCGTTTCTATGGTTGAGTCTACCGGTGTTTACCTAGCCTTGTCTGATATCACAAAAGATCCGATCGACAGCACACGCCTGCGCAACGGTTACCGCGCAGAAGGTTTGGCCGTACTTCTCGGAGGAATCTTTAACACCTTCCCTTACACAGGATTTTCACAAAACGTTGGTTTGGTTAAATTATCAGGTATCAAGACTCGTCTTCCAATCTACTACGCGGCTGGTTTCCTGGTTCTCCTTGGACTCCTTCCTAAGTTTGGCGCCCTTGCCCAAATCATTCCGAGCCCTGTCCTCGGTGGTGCCATGCTGGTGATGTTTGGTTTTGTATCGATTCAAGGGATGCAAATCCTCTCCCGTGTTGACTTTGCTAACAATGAACACAACTTCCTTATAGCAGCTGTATCAATCGCTGCAGGTGTCGGACTCAACAACAGTAATCTCTTTGTCAACATGCCAACAGCCTTCCAAATGTTCTTCTCAAACGGAATCGTCGTAGCCAGCCTACTCGCCATTGTCCTCAATGCAGTATTAAATCATAAAAAGAAATGAGAAAAAGAGGTGTGAACCTCTTTTTTGTTTCTCTATATCCTTACCTGTCTGTCTTCTGACCGCTGGCCTGTGACAAACATGGTAAAGGTTGCTTTGCAGACGTTTCTGCCTTCTTGATTGGTGATATCGACATCCACTACACAGGTTGTACGACCTTGATGGACGCATTCTCCTTTAATGGTCAACACATCGTCGAGTTTTCCTGCCTTGAGGTAGTTGATAGAAGATTGGAGTGTCACCCCATCAAGCCCCAGCGAGATAACCACCAAACCACTGATTTGGTCACAGAGTGTGAAAAGATAGCCACCATGGGCATTGCCATAGTAGTTGAGCGACGAGTCCACTACTTTGGTCGTCACCACAACGTGACCATCTCTCATTTGTTCAATTTCGTAATTTTCAAAGGCAGATATAGCGTCAAAATGAAAGTCTTTCATCGTTTCCTCCTGATATTTCAAACGACACTATGATACTACTTTTTATAGGACTGTGCAAGGAGAAAGCTCCTAGTCTGATAAAATTCCGACCTGTTCCACAAAGCGCATAAAGGCTGCCTGTCCTTGTTCTGTCTGCTTGTAGACTCCTGCGTCCTCAAGCACACGTGCAAAGATAGCACCAACAGAGTCCTTGACGATTTCAAGTACTTTTTCTTTATCTGTTATGTCTGGATATTGGGCTCTAAGTTGGTCTGCCCATTCCTGATGATAATCGGCAACTGTATCAGCTTCTCCTACAAGATAGCTAGCAACTTGCTCCACTTCTTCTTTCAAACGTGGTGGCAAGATTGCCAAGCCCATGACCTCAATCAAGCCGATATTTTCCTTCTTGATATGTTGGACATCCTTGTGAGGATGATAGATGCCATCAGGATGTTCTGCAGAAGTCTGATTGTTCCTCAAGACCAAGTCCAACTCAAACTGTCCATCACGCTTACGCGCTATAGGTGTGATGGTGTGATGCGGTGTCCCGTCTGTTTCTGCCAAAATCTGCACGGCAGGATCTGAATACTGACGCCATTCCTGCAAAATCTTGTCAGCTAAGTTGATCAAATCTTCTTTGGAATCCGAAGTCAAACGCAACACTGACATAGGCCACTTGACAATTCCAGCCTTGACCTGCTCAAAACCTGCAAATTGAAAAGTCTTTTGCAAGGGAGCCAATTCCATCGGAAAGACGTGACGGCCTCCCTGATAATGATCATGAGTTAGAATAGAGCCCCCAACAATCGGTAGGTCGGCATTAGAGCCAGCAAAATATCCTGGAAACTGCTCTACGATAGTCAGCAGACGCTCAAAACTCTGACGACTAATGGCCATGGGACGATGTTGGCCATCTAAGAAAATACAGTGCTCATTAAAATAAGCAAAGGGCGAATACTGGAAGCCCCACTCCTGACCAGCCATTTCAAAGCGGATAATTCGGTGATTGCTACGGGCTGGGTGGTTGACTCGACCATGGTAGCCCTCATTCTCTAGACAAAGCTGACACTGAGGATAATTACTAGCTTGCACCAACTTGGCTGCCGCAATCTCTTTGGGATCCTTTTCAGGCTTAGAGAGGTTGATGGTAATTTCAAGCTCACCGTAATCAGATGGAACACGATAAGCGATATTTTTAGCAATGGCCTTGAGTTTGATGTAGTCATTTTTTTGACTGAGTTGGTAAAAATCCTCTATCGCTTGCTCAGGAGAGTGGGCGTAGGTTGCCCAAAAGTCACTATTGACCTGACTCGGACAAGGAGTCATCAAGTCCAGCAGTTCAGCACCAAGGATTTCACGCGCAGTCTGACTATCTTCAATCGTCTCTAATCGAACGGCTTCCTCAACCAGCTTGTCCTTGAGGTCAATCACTTTATCCAGATCCGTCTCAACTTCCAAAACACCGTCTCCCACTCGTGCCAAGACACGATTGGTCAGGTAGATTCGATCCATTTCCTCAAATGAACTTTCAGAAATGACATGTGTTACAAATTTATCTACTAAGGTCACCATAAAGCCTCCTTTTGACTAGTCAAGGACGCGAGTGCCACCTGCAACTTCAGCGATATAGAAACTTGGAGCGTAGCCAACTACTTCTTCGTAATGCTTGCCTACAGCTTCCTTAAAGGTATCAACAGCATCTTTTTGCACCAAAGCAATGGCACAGCCGCCAAAACCAGCCCCTGTCATACGAGCACCGAGAACTCCTTCTTGTCCCCAAGCTGTATGAACAAGAGTATCCAATTCCAAACCAGTTACTTCATAGTCATGCTCTAGGGAAACGTGTGACGCATTCATCAAACGACCAAATGTTTCCAAATCTCCTGCTTGAAGGGCTGCTTGAGCTTTGAGGGTACGTTGGTTTTCAAGCACAGCATGGCGAGCACGTTTCAAACGATTTTCATCTTTAATCAGATAGCTGTATTGGTCAAAGGCCCACTCGTCCAATTCACCCAAAGTCTGAATATCTAAGGCAACTTGCAATTCTTTCACTGCCTTTTCACACTCAGCACGACGTTCATTGTATTTAGAGTCCGCCAATTCACGGCGTTTGTTAGTGTTCATGATAACAACGACATTGTCCTTCAAATCAAGTGGCACCAAGTCATACTCCAAGGTGTTGGTATCTAGATAAATAGCACGTTGGTCAGCCCCCATACCAATAGCAAACTGGTCCATGATACCAGAGTTGACTCCGATAAAGTTATTTTCTGTTTGTTTTCCAATTTTAACCAAATCGAGACGGTCTAATTTTAAATCAAAGAGATGCTCTGCCACGACTCCTGTCAAAAGTTCCAAGGATGCTGAAGAAGACAAGCCAGCACCATTTGGGATATTCCCATAAACATAAAAATCAAAACCTTTGTCAATCACATACCCAGCTTCTTGCAAGAAATGAAGAACTCCTTTTGGATAATTGGTCCAGTTGTGCTCTTTTTCAAACTTGAGGTCAGCGAGAGGCACTTCGATAATACCCTTGTCCTCAAAGTTAGCTGAGTAGAAACGCAAGACTTGATCGTCACGCTTGCGAGCTACGCCGTAAGTTCCCAAGGAAATAGCAGCAGGAAAAACGTGCCCACCGTTGTAGTCTGTGTGTTCACCAATCAGATTGATACGACCTGGTGAGAAGAAAGTTTGGTCTGCTTCTTGACCAAAAACAGCAAGAAAGTCTTTACGAAGAGCTTCAGCAGTAAGATGTTGTGTCATATGAATTCTCCTTTTACTGTCCGTTAAGTCACCTTAACGTGTAATCGTTTTCTTCTATTGTATCCAAGGGATTTTCCAAGGTCAATCCTTTTTACTAAACTTTTACTAAAATATCGGTAAAAGGCAGAAAAAATATGATATACTAACATAAAAGAAGGAGGATTTATGGCTACCTTAAAAGACATTGCACAGCTAGCCTCTGTCTCTATCGCGACCGTATCCCGTGTCCTCAACCGCGACCAGAGTCTATCTGTTACAGAAGAAACCAGGCACCGTATTTTAACCGTTGCTGAAGAGTTAGGCTACACCAAACACCTCAAGACAGGCGAGTCCCACAAGCCCAAGCAAAAGATTGCCATTATCCAATGGGTCAGCGAACAAGGGGAGTTGGACGATCTCTACTACTACCAGATTCGCCTAGGAATAGAAAAAAGAGCCCAAGAACTGGACTATGATATCTTGCGCTATTTTAATGACCATCCTTTTACACTAAGCGAGGAGGTGATTGGGATTCTCTGCATCGGAAAGTTTAGTCGAGCTCAGATTTCTGCCTTTGAAGAATACCAAAAGCCTCTTGTCTTTCTAGACAGTGATACCCTCTCACTGGGACACACCTGCATTATCACGGACTTTTACACTGCCATGAAACAGGTTGTCGATTATTTCCTCAGTCAAGGGATGGACCGTATTGGGATTCTAACAGGCCTTGAAGAAACAACCGACCAAGAAGAAATCATTCAGGACAAGCGGCTGGAAAATTTTAAGAACTACAGTCAAACAAAGGGAATCTATCATGATGAACTGGTCTTTCAAGGAAGCTTTACCGCCCAGTCTGGCTATGACTTAATGAAGGAGGCCATTCAGAACTTAGGAGACCAACTCCCGCCAGCCTTTTTCGCAGCCAGCGATAGTTTAGCCATCGGTGCCCTCCGTGCCCTCCAAGAAGCTGGAATCAGCCTACCAGACCGCGTCAGCCTCATTTCCTTTAACGACACTAGTCTGACCAAACAAGTTTATCCTCCCCTTTCTAGCATCACGGTTTATACTGAAGAAATGGGCCGAGCAGGTATGGATATTCTTAACAAGGAAGTACTCCACGGTCGGAAAATCCCTAGTCTAACCATGCTGGGAACCAGACTGACTCTGAGAGAGAGTACAAAGAATGATTAGAATTACAAAACGACCGCTAGCAAGGCTGTTTCTCTAATAATCTCTATGATTCCGCTCCAACTCACACCTTTCGCTTATGTGCTTGGTGACTTTCTAGATCAACATCAACTTCAATGGTAATATTTTGAAAGCCACAATCTTTGAGGAAAATTCGAATAGATTCTTTACAAGTTTCCATATGCTCCATCTCTTTTAAACAAACATGGACAATGGCATTTTTTTCCAAACCATCCATAGTCCAGAGATTAAGCTGATTGATACTAGCGACATGATCCAATTCTGCTAAATCCGTCTTGATCTTCTGGATATCTACTCCTTCTGGCACTGCATCGAGGAATATCTTGAGCGTGCTCCAAAAACGTGGAAGGGCTTTTGACAGAATAAAGAAGGAAATAGCAATAGACAAGAGCGGATCCAAGATATACCAATCGGTAAATCGAAGAACAATGGCCATCAGGATGACAGCCACCCAACCCAAGGTATCTTCCAGAAAGTGCAGGCTGAGAATGGATTCGTTCTTGGTTTGTCCTTTGCGAATGACGAGACTCGCTAGCACATTGATAGTAATCGCAATAATTCCTAACCAGAAAATCCCCTCATCATTGACCGATTGTGGATGAAAGATTTTCGCTATATTTTCCAAAATCACTAGGATGGATCCTGTGATAAGAATCACAGCAGTCACCAGGGCCCCTAAAAGACTAAATCGCTTGTAACCCAAGGTGTAATGCCTATCTTCTTCACGATTGGAGATTGTTTCTAGAAGGGCTGATATGCCAATGGCTATAGCATCTCCCAAGTCATGAACAGAATCAGCGAGAACGGCACTCGAACCAAATATTCCTCCTGCGATAAACTCAACAATAGCATAGCTTAAATTTAAGAAAAAAGCTATCCAAACAGTATATTTTGCCTTCATCTTTCTCATTCCTTTGTTATAATAGATTTATGAACACCTTGTTCATTATCATTATCCACTAAAACTCAAAGAAAGGATAGAAGCAAAAGGTCAGCTTTATTCAGTTCTGAACAATTTGCCTCAAGTGTCTATATGACTAAGATTGACCGCCGTATCAGCAAAACAAAAAAAGCCATCTTTCAAGCTTTTCTACAACTTTTGAACGATAAGGGCTACGAATCCACTACAGTTCAGGATATCATTGAACTCGCAGATGTTGGACGTTCCACCTTTTACTGTCACTATGAGAGCAAGGAACTACTTCTGGACGAGCTTTGCCGCTACCTCTTTCATCATCTCTTTGAAAGAGAGCAACCCATTTCAACTGAGGACTACCTCGCCCACCTCTTTCTTCATTTTCAGAAAAACCAAGACCATATCACCAGTCTGCTATTTTCCAAAAATGACTACTTCCTCCGTCAACTCCATAAAGAGCTAGAACACCATGTCTATCCCATGTTGGCTGATGAGTTAAAAGAAGCCCACACTAATCTGCCTACTTCTTACCTCCAACACTTGGTCGTGTCCAACTTTATCGAGACATTGACCTGGTGGCTCAAAAAAGGACAAGACTTTACATACCAGGAAGTTGTCCAGTTTTATCTAGACCTTCTCATTCCTAAAAATTGAATACAGAGTAGAGCTCAGTTGCCTTATTTCTAGGCTACTGAGTTTTTATCTTTTCAACAATCAAAAAAGCCCAGACAACATTGTCTGAGCGTTCTTCTATATGGTCGTTTAACAAAGTTGAGTTTGACATTTTCAAACTATTTCTTCAACAAACCTTGTTCTTGTAGAAACTCCTTGGCTACTTGTTCTGCTGACTTGCCTTCAACACCGACTTGGTAGTTGAGCTGGCTCATCTGGCTTTCAGTAATTTTACCAGCCAATTTATTGAGAACTGTTTCCAACTCTGGATGTTTCTTGAGAAGAGCTTCTTTCATCAGTGGAGCCCCTTGGTAAGGTGGGAAGAGTTGCTTGTCATCTTCCAAGACCTGCAAATCATAACGCGCCAACTCTGCATCGGTTGAATAGGCGTCCGTGATTTGAATATCGCCTGACTGAATTGCCTGATAGCGAAGAGCTGGCTCCATAGTCGCTACATTGAGATTGAGACCGTACATTGATTGCAAGCCCTTATTGCCATCTTCACGGTCATTAAATTCGAGTGTAAAACCTGCCTTCAGTTGCCCTTCCACTTTTTTCAAGTCCGAAATGGTCTTCAAGCCATATTCTTGAGCAATCTTTTTCGGAACAGCTACAGCATAGGTATTTTGATAAGACATTGGTTTGAGATAAGCTAGATGATCCTGTTTGGCGATACCATCACGCGCCACCTGATAAACCTGCTCTGGCTCATGACCTACTTTAGGTGATGGTTGAAGTAAGCTTTCAGTCACCGTACCTGTAAATTCAGGATAGATGTCAATATCGCCTTTTTTCAAAGCTTCATAAAGAAAGCTTGTTTTCCCAAAATTTGGTTTAACAGTCGCAGTCATACTGGTGTTTTCTTCAATCAGCAACTTATACATATTGGCCAAGATTTCTGGTTCTGGACCCAATTTCCCAGCAATGACCAAGTTTTCTTTTTCTTTTTGAGCTAAGAGGGCTGGGCTATAAGACAAACCAAGCAATATGGTCACCAAGGCAAAACCAGAAAAAATCGTCCGCAATTTTGCTTTTTCCATCACTTTTAGTAGGAAGTTAAAGGCAATAGCAAGTACTGCAGAAGAAAGGGCCCCGATCAAAATCAGACTGGCATTATTACGGTCAATTCCCAAAAGGATAAAGGAACCCAGCCCCCCTGCACCAATCAAGGCAGCCAAGGTTGCCGTACCGATAATCAAGACAGCTGCCGTCCGAATCCCAGACATCATAACAGGCATGGCAAGTGGAAGTTCAAACTTCTTGAGACGTTCCCATCTGGTCATCCCAAAGGCAATCCCAGCCTCTTGCAGGTTCGGATCAATTCCTTTCAGCCCAGTGATGGTATTTTGCAAAATCGGAAAAATCGCATAAATCACTAGAGCTGTCAAAGCCGGTAAGGTCCCAATTCCCATCAAGGGGATAAATAGTCCCAACAAGGCCAGTGACGGGATAGTCTGGAAAATCCCTGCAATCTGCAAAACCCAATCCGCCAACTTCTCATGATAGCGAAGATAAACAGCCAAAGGAATCGCGATAAAAATAGCTAGTAACAGGGTCAAAAGTGACAACTGCAAATGTTGAGATAGAGCTGTCAACCAATCACTAAAACGATCCTGAAAAGTTGCAATTAAATTAGTCATGAACACTACCTCCAAACAAGTCTGCTACAAATTCTGTTGCAGGGGCTTTTAAAATGGTCTCGGGATTCGCTACCTGGCGAATCTCTCCATCCTGCAAGACAGCAATACGGTCCGCCAACTTCAAAGCTTCATCCGTATCATGGGTTACAAAAATCGTTGTCATCCCAAATTCTTTATGCAATTCTTTCGTCAGAATCTGCAACTGTTTTCTCGAAATAGCATCCAAGGCTGAAAAAGGTTCATCCATGAGGAGAATCTTAGGCTGACCAATCATAGCACGAACAATACCGACCCGTTGCTGTTCTCCACCAGATAATTCACTAGGCAAACGATGCCCATACTCAGCTACTGGTAAACCAACCTTTACCAAAAGCTCTTCTGTTTTCTGAGCAATTTCTTCCTTAGTCCAGCCCTTCATCTCAGGAATCAGGGCAATATTTTCCGCGACCGTTAGATTAGGAAAGAGAGCAATAGCCTGTAAAACATAACCAGTAGAAAGACGAAGTTCACGCTCATCATAGTCTTTGATACGCTTGCCATCCATATAAATATTTCCATCAGTCGGTTCCAAGAGGCGGTTGACCATCTTAATCATGGTCGTCTTACCGGATCCAGATGGACCAACTAAAACCATAAACTCGCCATTCTCAATTCGTAAATTGACATCTCTCAAGATATCTTTTTCTGTGTAGCGTAGCGCCACATTTTTGTATTCAATCATTCTTTGTCCTCATTTAAAACTTCCCTCGATTGGTCAAGTCTTCTACCTTAGGCATGACTTCCTTATTGTCCCAATGCTCCACAATTTTCCCGTTTTCTAGACGAAAGATATCGTACTGGGCATAGGCAACTCCATCAATCTGAGTCTGACCATAGCTAACCACATAGTTTCCTTGTCCTAAGAGTTGGAAAACAAAGTCAAAAGTGGCCTTTACTTATAAACAGCTAATTTGCTCCATTTTAAACCTCATTTTCCTCCTCTTTTAGATTAGCCAAAATTCTTTCTTGAAAGGCTTCAAACTGACGAATTTCTTCCTCTGAAAATCCTTTGTAAAAGATCGTATCCAATTTCTGACTGACACGACGCCCCACTTCTTTCTGAGACTTCCCCAACTCTGTTAAAACCAAATACTTCTTACGCTTATCTTCTCCACATGGACTAATAGTTACAAGATTTTGTTCCTCAAGCTTTTTTATCATCGTCGTCAGTGTATTGTTAGCAAGCCCAGTTTCCAGAGCAATATCTGTCGCAGTTGCGCAGCCAGTTTCACTATTCCATAAAACCGCTAAAATCTTCCCCTGTTCACTCCGATAAAGAGCTTCAGGATCCCGACTTAGTAACTTTTGAAAAATCCGCCCATTCAACAAACGAATATGATGGGCTACCAAATGACTATCTTTCATGACACCTCCAATTTATTTCCATATCGAAACGAATAAAATAATTGTAACACTCATCATTCTAACTGTCAACTATTTCGATTTAGAAATAATTTTTTCCAGTAAAAAATCTCCCACCCAAGGTAGAAGATTCTAATCTTATAAACTTAATCCGTCATGTCCGATACCAACGTTCGATGCTCCAATGGAACACTGCACATAACTAGCAAGAAAATGAAACCTGACTGAATCCAGAAGAGAGCCAAGTCAAAGATTCCGTGCACAGCAACCACTGTAAGGAAAGACAGATAAAGACCGATAATCGGACGTTTCCCCGACTCCTGACTCATATCCATCATCAAGCGAACAGGAGCAACAGAAGACAAAACTAATAAAATAGTCCCTACAATTCCGTAACTCAGAATCGTATCAATATAAAGACTGTGAGCATGTTCATGATAAGGAGCATTTATCCGAGGATACGAGTGCATGTAGGTCAATGGCCCCTCGCCCCAAAAAGGATTTTGCTTAAACAAGGCCATCCCAGCATCCCAGATAGAAATTCGTTCTTCCATAGAAGAGTCTAAAGTCCCCATCCGAACTCCTAAATCACTGGAAAAGAGGAAGCTCAAGCCAATCGCAAAGACCCCAATACTAAGCCAAAAGGCCTTCCAGTTTTTAATGGTCGTAAAGAGATAGATGATTGCTCCAGCGATAATAGCAGGAAAGGCAGTTCGATTTTGAGTAAAGTTCAATCCAAAGAGATTCACAAAGCCTGCAAACACACAGAATACTTTCAACCAATTCAACTTGGTCGTTGTAAACAGATAGAAGGCAATCATGATACAGAAACAACAAATAATTCCATAATAATTAGGATTAAAGAAGGTCACTTCTGCACGATTCTGATGCCACACCTGCATATTGGGTGAAAGAAAAGCATAATTAAATTTCTTCACAATTTGGAAATGTTCTAAACTCGCAAAAGCAGCTGACAAGACGCTACCAAACAAGACGAGCTGCAAAATCAATCGAAAGAATTTATGTGATAAAATCGACTGATAGTGCAAAAAGAAAACAGTAAATAGAAAAATTCCTACTGAAGCCACAACTCCCATCCAATTTTGTGCAAAAACGGATATAACAGTACTATAGCCAAGAAAAAGA
This sequence comes from Streptococcus mitis, assembly GCF_001074635.1. Classification (GTDB taxonomy): domain Bacteria; phylum Bacillota; class Bacilli; order Lactobacillales; family Streptococcaceae; genus Streptococcus; species Streptococcus mitis_E. Next base: position 1,892 of record NZ_JUQO01000050.1, on the reverse strand, counting down.
AGCAGCATCGGATGCTCCCCCATTTTCTGAAGAATACTTTTCATGTCTCCTGTGAAAATTAAACTGATAATATATAAACAGAATACAACTACAAAAAGATAAAAGGGTAAAAAGATACTCAGGATAATTCCCAATAAAATCAGCTCTTTACTAGACAACCCTTTCAGCTTTTCAATAAAGCCTATTGATTTCAAAATGAATCCTTTCTCTCCAAATCAGTTGATTCAGATAATAGTAAGCTACCCTATATTGTACCACTTTTTTAGCAATTTGAAAACAAAGGAAACGTTTTCTAAAATAAAAACCCTATTTTATCAACCATATCAAGGCTTCAAAATGTTACTTCAATTCCGTTCTCAATTACCCGATAAGTCTGATTTTGCAAATCAATTTCTGCTACTGCTGTTACGGACTTATCTTTATTTTGACGCTTGATTACAATGCTGTGGGCTGTTGGTGTTTCAACGTCAATAGTTCCTTCTAAATCAAATGCTACTGATCGATTACGGAAAGAAAATAGATTGAGAAGTGCCTTCACTACAGGACGTTGGACCTCTTCTGCTATTTCCTCATTGCTATAGTAATGACGATTAATATTTCGACCTTCTTTAGTTTCTTCTAATAATTTCAAATCATTCTTTCCTGCTAATATACCTACATAGTAAACCTGAGGAATACCTGGGGCAAAAGCTTGAATTAATCGTGCAAGGAAATACTTGACATCATCATCTCCAAGCGCAGAATAATAGGTTGAATTGATTTGGTAGATATCTAGATTGTTATACTCTGCACTAGAGTACTTACGTTTGACATTAGCTCCAACCTTATAGAGCTCATTTGAAGCATATTCGATTTCCTCATCAGTCAGGATATCCTTGACATCCACCACTCCAATCCCATCATGGGTGTCTAGCGTCGTAAATTGCTTCATTGGGCTCATCTTTAACCACTTAGCCAAACGCTCTGTTCTGGAACTGTAAAGAGTATAAAGTGTCACCATTGGAAGAGCAAAATCATAAACATAGTAATCATGGTCTGCTATTTTAAACTGAATCGAATAGTGTTCATGAATCTCAGGTAAAAGCTCTGTCCCATACTCAGCAGCGATATCTCGAACTTTGTCCAGTAAATCCCAAATATCTGGTTCTACAAAGAAATCATTAGTATCCAATTTCTTCACTGCATAAGCAAAGGCATCTAGACGAATCAAATCACACCCATTACTTGCCAAGTGCTGAATGGTCTTACGGATAAATTCCATCGTTACTTCTTTGGTCACATCAAGATCAATCTGCTCCTCACCAAAGGTATTCCACAAATGTTCCACTGACCCATCTTCAAAGACAATCTCTTGCTTTGGTGCACGATTCTTACGCTTGTAAATTAAGTCTACATCAGCTTGTGTCGGACGATTTTCCGGCCAAAACTTATCCCAGTTTAAAAAGAGATCTTTAAATTCACTGGCTTCATGTTTTTCTTGATAGTCCTTATAATACTTGGATTGACGAGAAATATGATTAATCATAAAGTCAAACATAAGATAATATTTCTCACCTAAACGCTTAATATCCTCCCAATCACCAAAAGCTGAGTCCACTTCGTCGTAGTCAACTGGCGCAAATCCACGATCACCTGTTGATGGGAAAAATGGTAAAAGGTGAACTCCTCCAATAGCATCTCCAAAATGCTCTTCCAAATTCTCATATAAGTCTTTAAGATTATTTCCCAGACTATCTGAATAGGTAATCAACATGGTTTTATTCTGAATTGGCATCATTACTCTCCTTTTTCTAATTGAAGCCAAGTCTCATATGACCTGGCTTCGTAAATCAAATTCATGTTATACTCTTCGAAAATCTCTTCAAACCACGTCAGCTTCCATCTGCAACCTC
>NZ_JUQO01000049.1 GCF_001074635.1 Streptococcus mitis | reverse complement strand
TAAAGATGGAGATAGCTTCGTTAATACTGTAACAGGCGATGTCTTCGTTAAGAAGAACAATGCATGGGAGCAAGCAGGCAACATTAAAGGACCACAAGGAGCTAAAGGTGAAAATGGACGAGATGGATTCACACCAGAAGTAACAGTGACAGATAATCATGATGGTAGTCATACGATTACAGTTACGCAGCCAGAAGGACGTCCAGCTCTTACAACAGTTGTTAAAAATGGAGAAAATGGCCAAACACCAAAAGTTAAAGCA
>NZ_JUQO01000048.1 GCF_001074635.1 Streptococcus mitis | reverse complement strand
TTTTGAGGTTGCAGATGGAAGCTGACGTGGTTTGAAGAGATTTTCGAAGAGTATTAATCGACGTAATCTCCGCCTTCAAATCCATAGTATTCTTCCAAACTGAGACCACTCTCAGCAATTTCTTTTGCTTCTTTTCCGACATAACGAAGGTGCCATTCTTCAGCCATATAGCCTGTTTCCTTTTCCTTGCCTTTGAGATAACGGACAACAAAACCATAATCAGCCGCATGGTCTAAGAGCCATTGGGCCGCTTTTTCTTCTGTCACCAAATCACCATTTGTCCCAATCACATCAAAGGCTAAACCTGTCTGGTGTTCGCTATAGCCAGGTCGAGCAGAATAACGGTCGGCAGCTTCTTTCCCATCTTGATTGACATAATCTTGATAGAGCTTGGTCTGAGTTTCATAACTTCTAAAGCCACTGTAATGGTCGCTAATGGGGAAACCTGCCTCTTGCATAGCTTTGATGAGTTTGACCAACTCTGCCTTAGCTGTTGGATTTTCCCCTGGATTGTAGTCTTTCGACAATGGATAGTGTTTATTGGCTACGATGATTTCATCGTATTTGCCTTGGATGCTGTAGTAGTCTCCTTTGTTAACCACTTCTGCTTTTTTCTGGGCAGCTCCCTGAGATTTACTATCGACTGTTCCATCAGCTTTAGCTGTTTGTTCTGTCTTAGCTGCGCCATCTTCATTTTTTGTTTTTTCTTGTGAACAAGCTGCTAGACTCAAGGCTAGCAAGGCTGTCAAAACAAGGTATCTTTTTTTCATCTTTACTCCTTTATTTCTAATACTTTATCTAGTTCTGACGATAAACATTCGACTAATCTTTTAATCTCATCCGTTTTTGCTTGGTAGGGTTCTGCTGTCATTTCTTCAAAGGGGACCCACCATACTGGACCACGTCCATTGAGACCGTGACCATTCATATCACCTGCTCGTCTAGGAAAAAGATGCCAGTGGAGATGGGCATCGCCATTTCCTAGAAGTTCAATATTCATTTTCTCAGCAGCAAAGGCCTTGGCAACTGCCTCTTGGACTAAACTCATTTCTTCTAGAAAACGGAGTCTTGTTTTCTTTTCTAAATAGTGTAATTCTGTGACGTGTTCCTTGGCTAGAAAGAGACTATAGCCTGCAAAATACTGGTGGTCTCCAACCACAAGATAGCCTGTTTCCAACTCTTTGACAAAATAGGGATTTTCTCCCTTCTTGATGAGCTCAATTCTCTGACAAATAAGGCACATATTAGTCTACCAGTGCGCTCTTAAGATAGGCATCAACCATACGCTCCGTCGCGACAACTGAATCAATATGAGTACGCTCATAAGAATGACTAGACTCGATACCCGCGCCAAGGAGGGCGTGTTTGACCTCTGCCCCTGCGGACATGGCCGCTGAAGCGTCCGATCCATAAAATGGATAGATATCCAACTTAAATGGAATATCTTGCTCTTTCGCCAAAGCCACCAAATGTTGACGGAAGTCATAGTGATAAGGGCCTGAAGCATCCTTGACACAGATAGATACTGTGTACTCATCTGTCTGCTGGTCATCGCCCATGGCTCCCATGTCCACAGCCAGATATTCAACTACTTGAGCAGGAATGCTAGAGTTTGCACCGTGTCCCACTTCTTCAAAGACTGAAAAAGCAAAATGGGTTGTTACGGGCAACTCAATCTTCTCTTCCATATAAATACGAAGCAGATTAAGCAAAATCGCCGCACTGACCTTATCGTCCAAATGACGAGACTTGATAAAACCTGTCTCTGTCACGACGGTTCGTGGATCAAAGCTAATAAAATCACCTACCTCAATGCCAAGAGCACGAGTTTCTTTTTCATTAGTTACTTTGGCGTCCAAACGCACTTCCATATTGTCCTGCGTGCGTTCTGCAGTTCCTGCATCCTTATAGACATGGCAAGAAGTTTGGTGGATGAGGATGGTTCCTGATAGCTTTTGACCTGTGCTAGCCACATGAACGGTACAGTTTTCTCCTTCAATCATGTTCCAAGGAAAACCACCGATACGGTCCATTTTGAGACGACCGTCTGATTTGACAGCACGGACAATAGCACCAAGCGTATCTACATGGGCAGTCACATAGCGTTGTTCCTCATCATTTTGACCTTTAATGGTCACATTGACACCGCCCTTGGCTGTGCGAACTGGCTGGTAACCAAAACCTTCTAAAGTCTTGACTAAATAGTCCGCAATCTCCCGAGTGAAGCCCGTTGGCGACTCAATGGCTGTCAGTTCTTTGATATATTCTACTGTTTGATTCATTTCTTCACCTCTTTTGCTACCTATTATAACACATTTATCATCGGATAAAAAAAGAAAATCACTCCTGTAGACTTGGCTACAAAAGTGATTTTATACTCAATGAAAATCAAAGAGCAAACTAGGAAACTAGCCGCAGGCTGTA
>NZ_JUQO01000047.1 GCF_001074635.1 Streptococcus mitis | reverse complement strand
GGCAGATTCACTTGCTGAGTTGCTTGTTGAAGCTGATTCTGAAGCTTGCTTAGATGCAGATTCGCTTACTGAGTTGCTTGTTGAAGCCGATTCTGATGCTTGCTTAGAGGCAGATTCACTTACTGAATTGCTTGTTGATGCTGACTCTGATGCTTGCTTAGATGCAGATTCACTTACTGAATTGCTTGTTGATGCTGACTCTGATGTCTGTTTAGAAGCTGACTCGCTTACTGAGTTGCTTGTTGAA
>NZ_JUQO01000046.1 GCF_001074635.1 Streptococcus mitis | reverse complement strand
ACTCTTCGAAAATCTCTTCAAACCACGTCAGCTTCCATCTGCAACCTCAAAACACTGTTTTGAGCAGACTGCGGCTAGCTTCCTAGTTTGCTCTTTGATTTTCATTGAGTATTAGAGTGATTTTTCAAATTGAAGGACAGAAATAGATAGGGAGAATCACAATGGTAGAATTGGGAATTTCAACATTTGGGGAAACAACGGAGCTTGAAGGGACTGGGCAAATTTACAGTCATGCCGAACGTATTCGTCAGTTGGTGGCAGAGATTGAACTGGCTGACAAGGTTGGTTTGGATGTATATGGGATTGGTGAGCACCATCGAGCGGATTTTGCGATATCTGCGCCAGAGATTGTCCTGGCAGCTGGGGCAGTCAATACCAAGAAAATCCGTTTGACCAGTGCAGTCAGCATACTCTCGAGCATGGACCCGATTCGTTTGTTCCAACAGTATGCCACTATCGATGCTTTGTCAAATGGACGAGCGGAGATTATGGCTGGAAGGGGTTCTTTCACGGAATCTTTTCCCTTGTTTGGATATGATTTGAAAGACTACGAAGCTCTTTTTGATGAGAAATTAGACTTGCTTCAGTTAGTCAATGAAAAGACCAAGTTAGACTGGCAAGGTCGATTGACCCAAACAATCTCTGGAAAAGAAGTTTATCCTCGTCCAGTTCAGGACAAATTACCCTTGTGGATAGCGACAGGTGGTCATGTCGAATCAACAGTGAAGATTGCTCAGGCAGGCCTACCGATTGTCTATGCCATTATTGGTGGTAACCCTCGTTATTTTAAAAAGTTGATTCAGGCTTATCGTGAGATTGGGAGCGAAGCGGGCCATGCCAGTCATGAACTAAAGGTTGGGGCCCATTCTTGGAGTTGGATTGCTGAAGATGGCGAGCAGGCTGTAAAAGATTATTTCCATCCGACCAAGCAAGTGGTGGATGCTATTTCCAAAGACCGTCCGCACTGGCAGGAATTGCGTTATGAGCAATATTTGGAGCAAGTTGGGCCAAATGGTGCTATGTTTGTGGGCAATCCGGATCAGGTGTCCGAAAAATTGATTCGCATGATTGAAGACTTAGGTTTGGACCGCTTCATGCTCCATCTACCGCTTGGTTCCATGCCCCATGACCAAGTTCTAAGAGCTATTGAACTCTTCGGCACGCAAGTGGCTCCAAAAGTACGGGCATACTTCGCCATGAAAGAGTCTTAATAAAAAATCCTAATCAAGTTTATTAGGACAACAAATATTGTACAAAAATCAATCCCCCGAGCTATAATGCTTGGGGGATTGTTCTATAGGAGGGCTAGTTTAGTTCTCTTTTTTGTTTTTCAGCAAGAAGCCGAGACCTAGAAGGGCAAGGAGACTAATTCCTGCAAACAGGAGTTTGTTATCGTTGAGCTTCCTGTATTTGGATTAGTTATATCTAGCTATGCAAAGGTTATATAGTAGCAGTTTTATACTCTTCGAAAATCTCTTCAAACCACGTCAGCTTCATCTTGCCGTAGGTATGGTTACTGACTTCGTCAGTTCTATCCACAACCTCAAAACA
>NZ_JUQO01000045.1 GCF_001074635.1 Streptococcus mitis | reverse complement strand
ATTGAGATTCAGGTGCATCATCAGAATTTTTTCATCAATCGCCTGTGGGCTTATTTGTGCAGTCAGGTCAATCAAAATCTTGAAAAAATTCGTCAACGAGAAGGTGATACACACCAGAGTTACAAACACATTGCCCCAGTATACGCTATTGCTATTGTCGATAGTAATTACTTCTCAGATGACTTGGCTTTCCACAGTTTCAGCATGCGAGAGGACACGACGGGTGAAGTCTTAACCATCACAAGTAACGGTCAAGAAAACCATTTGGTTAAGATGGCATTCTTGGAATTAAAAAAATACAGAGAAACCAGCAAAGACAAG
>NZ_JUQO01000044.1 GCF_001074635.1 Streptococcus mitis | reverse complement strand
TAGCAATCCAGAAATCACTTGTCAATTTATTCGCGATATGTTGGACTTGCCAGCCAAAAATGTAACCATTTTGGAGGGAAGTAACATTCACGTCTTGCCTTCCGTACCTTACTCGGCACAGGATTTTTACACTAGTATAGATGTCTTGGCGGAGTTGGATAATGGCACTCAGGTAATTATTGAGATTCAGGTGCATCATCAGAATTTTTTCATCAATCGCCTGTGG
>NZ_JUQO01000043.1 GCF_001074635.1 Streptococcus mitis | reverse complement strand
GACACCAGCGCCAAAAGCGGACGAACCAACAGCAGGCACAACACCGAAAGCGGATGAACCAGCAGCAGGCACAACACCAAAAGCGGACGAACCAGTGGTAACAACGCCGAAGGCAGACGAACCAGCGACACCAGCGCCAAAAGCGGAAGAACCAGCAGCGCCAGCACCAAAAGCAGAGGAACCAGCGACACCAGCGCCAAAAGTGGAAGAGCCAGTGACTCCAGCGCCAAAAGCGGATGAGCCAGTATCTCCAGCGCCAAAAGCGGATGAGCCAGTGGCAACAACGCCAAAAGTGGAAGAACCAGTGACTCCAGCGCCAAAAGCAGAAGAACCAGCGACACCAGCACCAAAAGTGGAAGAACCAGCGACTGAACCAAAAGCGGAAGAGCCGGCGACACCAGCGCCAAAAGCGGACGAACCAACAGC
>NZ_JUQO01000042.1 GCF_001074635.1 Streptococcus mitis | reverse complement strand
CAAGGTAAGACAGTAACCGTTGATGCGAGCGGAAAAGCAACCGTAACGGATCCAACTACAAACGTCCGTCACGAGATTCCAGCAACCGACTTGGTAGTTCAAGACTTCACACCAAGCGTACCAACGGACAAAGTTCCAGTCAAAGATTTGAATAATCTAAGCAAAGACGAACAAGATAAAGTTAAAGAATCAGTGGAAAAAGCAAATCCAGGTAAGACAGTCGTTGTTGAACCAACAGGAAAAGTAACAATCACTGATCCTAAGACAAATATCAGTCATGAGCTTTCTGGTGAAGAAGTAACAACGATTCTTCCACCAGTATCAGAACTTCCAGAGTACACAGATCCAATCGGAACACCAGGAGTAGACGAAAATGGTAACTTAATTCTTCCACCAATAGTTGATCTTCCAGAGTTCACAGGTGGAGTAAACGGAGAACTTCCAGATCCAACAGAATTACCAAAAGTTCAGTTAATCATCACTAAATGGACTGATGAAGAAGGTAATGAATTGAAACCAGCAGATGCGAAAGCTCCAGCAGTATTAGGTGAAG
>NZ_JUQO01000041.1 GCF_001074635.1 Streptococcus mitis | reverse complement strand
AGTAACTTTCATTCCAAAACCAGGATTTACAGGACCAGCAACTGGAATTTCTGTACAAGCTACAGATGGAAATGGAGAAACAGCAGAAGCAAAATATACTCCAACAGTAAATGCTGTAACAGTAACTCCAGTTGATAAAACAACAACAAATATCCAAGGTGTAACTCAAGAAGAAACACCAACATTCACGATTCCTACTGAATCAACGAATGTAACTGTGACAAGTCGTAAACTAGTGGATCCAGCTGATAATACAGAAAAAGATAGCGTAACAGTAGCAGGAAAAGGAATATTTACAATTGATGGAAATGGTAAAGTTACCTTTACACCAGAACCAACATTCAAAGGTGAAATAGACCCAATTAAAGTAAACGCAACTGTAACAATCACAAATGATAAAAATGAAAGTGCAACAATCACATCAACAGCAACATACAAACCAATTATCGTAGCAGCTGAGATTGATAAAGCACCAGCAACATCAACAAACTTACAAGGATTAGTACAAACAGGTACACCAACCTTTACACCAAAAACTGTAGATGTAAATGGAACACCAAAAGAAATTACGGTTCAACCGAATAGCTACAAACTTGTAAAAGGTGAAGCAGAAAGTGAATCACTTCCAGCTTATAAAGCAGGGACAACTGACCAAATTGGTACGTATACAATTAATCCACAAAATGGAACAGTAACATTTACACCAACAGATAAGACTTATACAGGAGCAGTAGAACCAGTATCTGTACAAGCAACAGGATCAAATGGCGTGAAAGTTCAAACAACGTATACACCAGAAATTACTCCGGTTACTCCAACAAAAGAACCATCAGCAACAACTGATGTACAAGGTAAAAAACAAGTATCAAGAATTGTGTTG
>NZ_JUQO01000040.1 GCF_001074635.1 Streptococcus mitis | reverse complement strand
GCAACCTGCGGCTAGCTTCCTAGTTTGCTCTTTGATTTTCATTGAGTATTAAATTACGATATCTATTGTCATCATCTTTCTAGAAAAAAGGATTGAAAGTTTTTTCGTGAGCGATGGTTGTAGCTGGACCATGTCCTGGATAGACATCGTAGTTTGGTAGGGTGAAGAGTTGGGTCTGGATACTGTGAAGAAGTTGCTCCATACTACCAGTCGGAAGATCGGTTCGTCCGATGGTTTCACGGAAAAGAGCATCTCCTGTCAAGACTAGGTGAGCATCAGGAAAGACGATAGAAACGCCGCCGATAGAGTGACCTGGTGTTGGCAAGACGGTGAAACGAAATTCCTCCAGTTGATATTCCTTATGAAAGACAAAGGTGTGTTCAGCAGGTTCTGCGACCACATCTGCCATATCATCATGACGAGGGAGACCAGAGAGGTTATCGACAGGAGTATAGAGCCAGCTAGCTTCGCTCTCTGCGATATAGACAGGAGGATTGCCAAAAGTTTCGCGAACCAAGTCCAGACTCATGATATGGTCGTAATGGGCATGGGTCAAGAGGATAGCGCAGATCGGTTTATTGATCTTCTCGATTGTCTGACGAATGGCTTCCCAATGGCTACCAGGATCAACAACGATGAGGTGCTTTTCTCCTTCTAGGTAATAGGTGTTTTCATAGGCAACAGGATTCACAGTTTTATGGATTTTCATATTAGCTCCAATCTCAAAGAATGTACTAAATTAAGTATAGCACAGTTGGGAAAAATAGGTAAGAATTTAGAATGAACTTAAAAACCAGCATGACTAGATGAAGACAGGCTGGTTATCAATTTATCAATATTGGAGAGGTGTCAATTGCCCTTCATAGGTTGCATAAACTCCGTCATTAGCTTGTTTGATAGACGTGATGTTTAGAGTGCCACCGTAGTTGGCTTCTCGTTTATCGCTATATTCACTATAACTTATCCTATTGGGCAGGTTCTGGTCGTTAGCATAGTATTGAACGACTGTTTTTTTATAGCTTTGCTGACTGAATAGGAACAGGCAGCTAACTCCTAACACTAGGAGAGCAAAGATAGAAATAGCAGTTTTTTTCATAGGTGTTCTCCTTATAAACTAAAGGATAAAAGAAAGTATTTTGAGGATTTTTAATTCCAAAATCCAGTCAAGGTACCAGTGTATGTGACACGAGTTCCATCGTTTATCTTTCTTATCTTCAATGGAATTGGGGAAGTCAGAAAGTCTTTCGGTTACAATATAGTTTCCGTTCTTCTATCTCTCCTTCTATCACCTAAGTTTAAAATCTAACTTCGTAATATATTATAGAGCAATAATTCAGAATTGTCAAGCAATTCTGAATTATTTTTTTCTTATTCTGTTCCAATCTAGTTTTCATATTCTTAAAAAAGTGATAAAATGGTAGGAAGAATTGGAGAGTAGAGATGCCAAAAGAAGTGAATTTGACGGGCGATGAGGTTGTCGCTCTAACGCAAAAATATTTATCAAAAGAAGATGTTGCTTTTGTCCATAAGGCCTTGGTCTATGCTGTTGAATGCCACAGTGGCCAGTATCGGAAATCTGGCGAACCTTATATCATTCATCCTATCCAAGTGGCAGGTATTTTAGCCAAACTCAAGCTGGATGCTGTAACAGTAGCCTGTGGTTTCTTGCATGATGTGGTGGAAGATACAGACGCGACCTTGGACGATTTGGAAAGAGAGTTTGGTCCTGATGTGCGTGTGATTGTCGATGGGGTTACCAAGCTTGGTAAGGTCAAGTACAAGTCTCATGAAGAGCAGCTGGCTGAAAACCATCGCAAGATGCTCATGGCCATGTCTGAGGACATCCGTGTTATTTTGGTCAAGCTGTCAGACCGTTTGCACAATATGAGGACGCTAAAACACCTTCGAAAAGACAAGCAGGAGCGTATTTCCAAAGAAACCATGGAAATCTATGCCCCGCTTGCCCATCGTTTGGGGATTTCCAGTGTTAAATGGGAATTGGAAGACCTATCTTTCCGTTATCTCAACCCAACGGAATTTTACAAGATTACCCATATGATGAAGGAAAAGCGCAGAGAGCGTGAGGCCTTGGTGGATGAGGTAGTTACGAAACTAGAAGACTATACGACAGATCGTCACCTAAAAGGGAAGATTTACGGTCGTCCCAAGCATATTTACTCAATTTTCCGCAAAATGCAGGATAAGAGAAAACGGTTTGAGGAAATCTATGACCTGATTGCCATTCGTTGTATTTTGGATACCCAAAGTGATGTTTATGCCATGCTTGGTTACGTGCATGAGCTTTGGAAGCCAATGCCTGGTCGTTTCAAAGACTATATCGCTAACCGCAAGGCCAATGGTTATCAGTCTATCCATACGACTGTTTACGGGCCAAAAGGACCGATTGAATTCCAGATTCGAACCAAGGCCATGCATGAGGTGGCTGAGTACGGGGTTGCGGCTCACTGGGCTTATAAGAAAGGCATTAAGGGGCAAGTCAACAGCAAGGAGTCTGCTATTGGGATGAACTGGATCAAGGAGATGATGGAGCTCCAAGACCAGGCTGATGATGCCAAGGAATTTGTGGACTCTGTTAAGGAAAACTATCTGGCTGAGGAGATTTACGTCTTTACCCCAGATGGAGCTGTCCGTTCCCTTCCAAAAGATTCAGGACCGATTGACTTTGCCTACGAAATCCATACCAAGGTCGGTGAAAAAGCAACTGGTGCCAAGGTCAATGGTCGTATGGTTCCACTGACAACCAAGCTCAAAACAGGAGATCAGGTTGAAATTGTCACTAACCCCAACTCCTTTGGACCTAGTCGTGACTGGCTCAATATGGTCAAGACCAGCAAGGCTCGTAACAAGATTCGTCAGTTCTTTAAAAACCAAGATAAGGAATTGTCTGTCAACAAGGGTCGTGAAATGTTGATGGCCCAGTTCCAAGAAAACGGCTATGTGGCCAATAAATTTATGGACAAGCGTCATATGGACCAAGTTCTGCAAAAGACCAGCTACAAGACAGAAGAATCTCTCTTTGCGGCCATTGGTTTTGGCGAAATCGGTGCGATTACTGTCTTTAACCGTCTGACTGAAAAGGAACGACGTGAGGAAGAACGTGCCAAGGCCAAGGCGGAGGCAGAAGAACTTGTCAAAGGCGGAGAGGTCAAGGTTGAAAATAAAGAAACCCTCAAGGTCAAGCATGAGGGTGGTGTGGTTATTGAAGGTGCCTCAGGTCTCCTCGTGCGGATTGCCAAGTGCTGTAATCCAGTGCCTGGTGATGATATTGTCGGCTACATTACCAAGGGTCGTGGTGTGGCTATTCACCGTGTGGACTGTATGAACCTGCGCGCCCAAGAAAACTACGAGCAACGTCTCCTTGATGTGGAGTGGGAAGACCAGTACTCTAGCTCAAATAAGGAGTATATGGCCCATATCGATATTTACGGCCTCAACCGTACAGGACTGTTGAACGATGTATTGCAAGTTCTATCAAACACAACCAAGAATATATCGACAGTTAACGCCCAACCAACCAAGGATATGAAATTTGCTAATATCCATGTGTCCTTCGGCATTGCCAACCTCTCGACGCTAACCACGGTTGTGGACAAGATTAAGAGTGTGCCAGAAGTTTACTCTGTCAAACGGACCAACGGCTAATGGTCTGAGTTCTTACTAGAAAGGCTATTATGAAAATCATTATCCAACGGGTTAAAGAAGCCCAAGTCAGTATTGAAGGTCAGGTTCAGGGAAAAATCAATCAGGGGCTCTTATTGCTGGTTGGTGTTGGACCAGAGGACCAAGAGGAAGATTTGGACTATGCTGTGAGAAAACTGGTCAACATGCGGATTTTTTCAGACGCAGAAGGAAAGATGAATCTGTCTGTCAAAGATATTGAAGGAGAAATCCTCTCTATTTCTCAGTTTACCCTCTTTGCGGATACTAAGAAAGGCAATCGTCCAGCCTTTACAGGCGCAGCCAAGCCTGATATGGCATCAGATTTTTATGACGCTTTCAATCAAAAATTAGCGCAGGAAGTGCCCGTTCAGACAGGGATCTTTGGATCGGATATGCAGGTTGAGCTGGTCAATGACGGACCAGTCACCATTATCCTTGATACTAAAAATAGATAAGAAAGACCAAGCCCAGTCAGCTTGGTTTTTCTCATCTATCACAAAATACTCCAAAATGAAATCTGTTCCTGATAGGCCTTGGGGAAATCTTGTTTTAAGATTTGGCAAGTGCGATAGGAAGGGATGAGATGGCCTAGGATGAGGAGAGTGCCCTGAAGAAAAAGTGGAATACCGCTTAAAAAGATCAAGGAGAGAATCATCAGACTATCCCATAGGAGGATTTGTAAGGCAAAACGCCAGAATTTTGGTCTAATCTGGGAATAGAGTTGACTAAAGTGGTCACAAAGCTGGTTAGAAAGATAGGTCAATAGCACAGGATGAAAGAAAATGAGCCAACCGCTATAAATTAACATCCAATCCCAAGTAAGTCTCTCTTTAAATGTCAAAAATGCCAGCATAATTCCATCAATGACAAGGAGCTCAATGGTCTTGGTGTAGATGATTTTTTTCATGCTAAGACCTCCTTTTCCTTAGAGACATTCCCACAAAGAGATATGTTTGTTGTAAAAGTCTAGATAGTTTTCTCTTAGGTGGTCAGCTGTCATATAATAAAAAGTAGAATGACAGGAAGTAAAGACTGGAGTAAGAGAGTAAAAATGTTGAGGGCCAGTGATGGCTAAAAAGACAAATAATAGTAGGTCGGCGGAGAGAATCTCTAAATAGTAAAGGCGAATTTTTTTGTTCATCTGAGGATAAATCTCAGCGAATTGATGTTTGAGTTGGACAACCAAGCGAAATAGCAGGAGTCCTTGAGCAAGGAGGAAAATAAAACCAGAGAGCAAGAGCCATTCTAAAGCTGTCTCGGGTCTAGTGATAAAAAATGCAAATAGTAGCAAATCAATGATTGCAATTGCTGTAAAATGGATTTTAAAGAGTTTTTTCATGACAAGACCTCCCTCTTTTATCTATCTTCATTCTACTCCAAACCAATGGGAGTTACAACTAAAATGATAAAAATTTTAGTAAGGAGATTCTGTTAGATTTCTTTATTTGATTTCCCTCTTATTGTTCCACCTCTTCATCATTCCAGACAAATAAAGCTCCGATTGCATTGAGGATATAAAAGATGTATTTTCCGGTATTGGCAAAATTTCCTTGAATACCAGCTTTTGTAAGCTGAACAAAATTGTAAATCAACCAAAAGCCCCACTGAGTTGTTAGTTTCAATGCGTTAAAAGCATTGGCAATGAGGGACAGTGCAAAGGCAATAGTTGTTACGTAGGCAAGGAGATTCATCTTTCCTCCATAGCCGATATAGTTTGTCACAAAGGCAAAGAGGAAGGCGATGATGGAAATGATCATGGCCGCCAATTTTACCTGTTTTTGGCTCATTTGGTTGGGTCTGCCTTCTTGCGAAGCTTCCCATTTCTTAATAGCAAAGGTATAAATGAGGAAGGTGACGGGATAAGTAATGATGGCCGCCTTATTTCCAAGGATATAATCAATAGCACCGGACAAAATGGTATTAACAATACCAAAGTAATTTCCCCATTTGCTTAATTTTCCCGTGAAACGAGTGGATAACATGGAAATCCCAACATTGATTACGGAAATTAATCCAAAGGGAACAAGAGCTGTCCATGGTCCCCAGTCTACAAATTTATCGAGGCGTGAGTTGAGGTAACCAGATGCAATTGCAATCCCAACGACCAGAGCAACTCCAAAGAGGTCAAACCATTTAGATGTAGCAAAAATTTTTAGTGATTTCTTCATATGTTAAACTATCTTTCTTGTTTTTTACAAACATTCTACAACTAAATGAAAGCAAAATCAAATAATAAAAATAAAACCCTGAAAATAAAACCCTGAAAATAAAACCCTGAAAATAAAACTTTCAGGGTTGGTTGGGTACTTGAGAAATTAGTCGATTTTCTCGACGTAGAGTTGTTTGGCAATGTCCATACTTACTTGTAAATCCTCATTTTTACTGAGGATAGTGAAGGTATTGCTGAAGCCATCAAACTGCTGGACTTGGAGACAGTCACCGATGTGAAGTGAGTGCTTATCCAAATAATGGAGAATGTCAAAACTATCGTGCACCCGAGTCAGGCGGTAGGCGCCAGCTTCCTTGATATCAGCTAGTGGCAGGTTATTGATTTCAACCAGGAGTTCTCCCTTGGCAGGAATAGTTCCTCCGTGAGGGCAAGTTTTGGGGAATCCAAGTAATTTTTCTAGTCTTTCCACGAAGAGGTCCGATACAGTATGTTCCAATACCTCAGCTTCCTCGTGAATCTGGTCACTCGTATAGTCTAAATGATGAACTAGAAAAACTTCAATCAAGCGGTGTTTACGGTAGAGTTCAGAGACCAGTTTAAGTCCAAGGTCAGTCAGTAGATAGCCACATTCCTTGTCCTTGAGGATGAGATTTTCGCTCTTCATCCGTTTAATCATTTCAGTTACGGCAGGGGGAGAGACTTGCATGCGAGCCGCAATTTCCTTGTTGGTAATCTTATGCAGGTATGTGCCAATTTCATAAATACATTTTAGATAATCTTCTTTATTCGGGGTCATTCGTTTCCTCTTGTCTAATATCTTTATCTAGTATATCAAAAAAAGCTAGATTTCTCTAGCTGTGACTTTTTATGTTATACTTATTGCAAGAGAAAAAACGAGGAGATGAATATGACAAAAATAGCTCTTCTTTCAGATATTCATGGAAATACTACAGCCTTGGAGGCTGTTTTGGCAGATACTCGGCAGCTAGGAGTGGATGAATACTGGCTTCTGGGAGATATTCTCATGCCAGGGACAGGGCGTAGAAGGATTTTGGACTTGTTGGCTCAACTACCGATTACAGCTAGAGTTTTGGGAAACTGGGAAGATAGTCTGTGGCATGGTGTCCGCAAGGAACTAGATAGTACTCGTCCTAGTCAACGTTATCTCTTGCGCCAGTGCCAGTATGTTTTAGAGGAAATTTCCCTAGAAGAAATTGAACTGCTCCACAATCAACCACTCCAGATTCATCGTCAGTTTGGGGATTTGACGGTGGGGATTAGCCACCATCTGCCTGATAAGAACTGGGGGAGAGAGTTGATTCATACTGGATCGCAAGAGGATTTTGACCGCTTGGTGACCAATCCGCCTTGTGATATTGCTGTTTATGGTCATATTCACCAGCAGTTGCTTCGTTACGGGACTGGTGGGCAATTGATTGTCAATCCGGGTTCAATTGGCCAGCCTTTCTTTCTAGATGCCCAGTTGCGGAAGGACTTGCGAGCCCAGTATATGATTTTAGAGTTTGATGACAAGGGCTTGGTAGATATGGACTTCCGACGGGTAGACTACGATGTGGCAGCTGAATTGCAGCTGGCTAAAGATCTTAAACTTCCCTATTTTGAGGTTTACTATGAAAGTCTGGTCAATGGTATCCACCATACTCATCATCAGGAATTTCTGAGAGAATTAGCCCAGAAAGAGGGTTATGATAGGGAATTAGATGCTTGGTTGAAAAGTGGTAACGATTGACATTACAACTAAAAAGGGTATAATAAAAGAAAAAGAAGAGTAGAGGCAGGCTAGCCTCGTAAAAAGGAGAAGAGGATGCAAATTCCAAGTAGATTTACCATTGCGACTCATATGCTGATAATTATTGCCCTCGAGGGGAAGGAAAGCAAGGTGACCAGTGATTTTCTGGCTGCTAGTGTTGGGGTCAATCCTGTCATTATCAGAAAGACCTTGTCTCAGTTGAAGAAGGCAGAGCTGATTTCAGTAGCGCGCGGAACAGGGGGAACAGAGATTGTCAAGGATCTCAAGGATATTAGTCTATTAGATGTTTATCAAGCGGTTGAGTGTCTTGGAAAGACTGGTCAACTCTTCAATTTTCATGACAATCCAAATCCAAATTGCCCAGTTGGAGCTCATATTCATGAGGTTTTGGATCAAAAATTGGAGAGAATTCAGCTGGCTATGGAGGCTGAACTTGGGCAGACCAGTTTAGAACAGGTCGTGGCTGATGCAGAGAGTCAGATGAAGGATTAAGAGGGATAGATGCCCTCTTTTTCTCTTTAGATAATTATGATAAAATGTAGTTATTAAAGGAGGAAGAAATGTATCTCGTTATAGGAATTGTATTAGCCTTTATAGTGTCATTTTGGAAGGATAATAGAAGTTTGTGGAATCCAGTATTATTTTTATTATCTCTCATTTCCAGTTATTTTTATCTAGGCTACCTTTTTTATCAAAATGGGTATGAGAAGATTCATTTCGCTTTTTTTATATTTCCCTTTATTTTACTTCCTTTTTTGCTTTTTCTGAGTGGTATCTTTTTAATCTATAATGGGGTCATTTTGTTGAAGCGAGAGGGACGTTCAAAGGCCAATTATCTCTCCATGCTCCTTGGAATAGTCATTTTGCTATTTTTTGCTTTGATGTCATTTCGATTGGGAGGACGACATGAATTATTTTACACCAATCACTTTCTAAATATTTTATTTGCATTTATTGCTTATTCTTACTTTATTTTTGGTTTTGCTTTTGTGGCTTTTATTCTGTACTCTATCTTGTATCTCTTTATTCCTAAGAAGAAGCATTATGATTTTATTATCATTCATGGTGCAGGTTTGTTAGACGGAGAAAAGGTAACACCTTTGCTGAAGAGGAGAATTGATAAGGCAGTGGAAGCTTATCACAAGTCTAAGAATCCTCATATCAAAATCATTGCCAGTGGTGGTCAAGGAGGAGATGAGAAGATTTCTGAAGCGCAGGCCATTACAAACTATCTTCTTGAAGAGACAGATGTTCCCCAAGATGCGATTATTCTGGAAGATCAATCAAGGACTACCTACGAGAACCTTCTCTTTTCTAAGGAACTTGGTGAGGAACTGGTAGCCAAACCTCAATTCCTCTTTGTTACAAATGACTATCATGTTTTTCGTACCAGTACCTATGCGCGTAAGTTAAATATGAAGGGAGATGGCCTCGGATGTAGGACGGCAGGCTACTACATACCATCTGCTTTTATTCGGGAGTACGTAGCGCTCTGTGTCAAGATGAAATGGCTCTTCCTTGCCTTGTATGTCCTGCTGTTAGTTATCATTTTGTTAGCCTATAAAGGGGTTATTTGGTAGTTAGATTTTATTAAAAAAGACTTAGAATGCACATGAAAGTCTGTGTTCTAGGTCTTTTGTTTTGTATACATTTAATTTTCAAGAGATTATCTATTTTTCCATGCTTGGTAACGGGTATCAATCAATAACTGGGTGAGGCGTCCCATGGTTTCCCTTTCTTCTGGAGTGAGGGATTGAGCTTGGACAAAGAGATGATGAATGTGTTCGATAGCCTTTAAGGACGACAGGTCATTAATGGAGCTAATACCAGCATCAAGAATAGTGCCAAAGAAGAGGTCGAAGTAGAGCTGAAGTTCCTCGTCAGGGACTGTTGCCACCCATTCCTTGAAGGTTGTGTCAACTTGTTGGCTATCACTGTTGGTCTTATCCAGTTGGACGAAGTGCTTGTCCTCAATCTGCCAACTAAAGGTATCGTGCTGGGCGATACCACCTAAGGCATTACTGTGCACGATGATTTGGTGGGCCGGAATTTCCAACATCATACCGATGATGGAACCTTGTGGAATGAAGACCTTGGTTTTATCCATTATCCTTTGATAGCTCTCGGTTTGTGTCAGTTCTTTGTGGAGACCGGGAGCATCAAAGGTATAAACTGCTGTGATTTGATTTTGCAAGCTTTGCTCAATTTGGCTAGCAGCATAGATGGCTAGATTTCCTCCCTTGGAATGCCCAGCCAGAATGATCTTTTGATTAGGATGTTGGGCAAAAAAGTTCTTTAAATAGCGAAGGGCGTGCTTTTGAGCAGGAATTTCCTTCATATAGGTCAGGTGGAAATCTTCCTTCCAACCAATGATGCTGTCATCAGTCCCACGAAAGACAATCAGATAGGTATCGAGAGTGAGGCGGTAGGTCATAGCCGCAAATTGTTTTTGCAGCTCAGGGTCGATATCATTAATAAAATGTGAGAGTTTGCAATTTTTGAAGCGTTTGTGTTGAGCTAGTTCATCTAATAGCTGGAGGCGATTTTTGCTGGTCAACATGTTTGGCTCCCTTGGAACCTGAGGTGCCAGGTCTAAAAGTCGCATAGGAGTTGTGGAGATCAAATTATCAAAGGAGAGGTAGGTGATTTCTGTTAAGGCTAGAATGTCTAACTCATTCAAAGGAAGGTCGTAAAAGGAATCGTGTGCGACATCTTTCAGATAGTCAAAAATATTGGCCATAAGAGCTCCTTTCTTTTTATTTATCTTATCAAATTTCCCTCAAATTAGCTAGTAGGGTTGCCTCACTTTGTTGGCTGAAAACAAGCTATTTCAAATTCAGTTTCAGACCTTCGAGCATGGAAAAATCTGTTATAATAATAGAAAAGGAGGAGCGCATGCACAAGATTTTATTAGTAGAAGATGACCAAATTATTCGTCAACAAGTCGGAAAAATGCTCTCTGAATGGGGATTTGAAGTGGTACTGGTAGAAGACTTTATGGAAGTTTTGAGTCTATTTGTTCAGTCGGAACCTCATCTGGTCCTCATGGATATTGGACTGCCTTTGTTTAATGGTTATCACTGGTGTCAGGAAATCCGCAAGATTTCCAAGGTCCCCATCATGTTTCTGTCTTCGAGAGACCAGGCTATGGATATTGTCATGGCAATCAATATGGGGGCGGATGACTTTGTGACCAAGCCTTTTGACCAGCAGGTTCTTTTAGCCAAGGTTCAGGGCTTGTTGCGTCGTTCCTATGAGTTTGGGCGTGACGAGAGTTTACTGGAATATGCTGGTGTGATTCTCAATACCAAATCAATGGATTTACATTATCAAGGGCAAGTCTTGAATTTGACCAAGAATGAATTCCAGATTTTACGCGTTTTGTTTGAGCATGCGGGCAATATTGTAGCGCGTGACGACCTGATGCGGGAACTTTGGAACAGTGACTTTTTCATTGATGATAATACCCTCTCTGTCAATGTGGCTCGATTGCGTAAAAAGTTGGAAGAGCAGGGCTTGGTAGGATTTATCGAGACCAAGAAAGGGATAGGGTACGGACTGAAGCATGCTTGATTGGAAACAATTTTTTCTAGATTATTTGCGCTCCCGTAGTCGTCTGTTTGTCTATCTGCTTGCTTTAGCATTTCTAGTTTTGCTTTTTCAGTTTTTATTTGCCAGTTTAGGAATTTACTTTCTCTATTTTTTCCTCTTGTGTTGCTTTGTAACCATTTTATTTTTCGCTTGGGATATATTGGCGGAGATGCAGGTCTATCGCCAGGAAGTTCTCTATGGGGAGAGGGAAGCCAAATCTCCATTGGAAATAGCCTTGGCTGAAAAATTAGAGGCGCGTGAGATGGAACTCTATCAGCAGAGGTCAGATTCAGAAAGAAAACTGACGGATTTGCTGGATTACTATACCTTGTGGGTCCATCAGATTAAGACCCCCATTGCAGCCAGTCAACTCTTAGTTGCAGAAGTAGCTGACCGCCAACTGAAGCAGCAGTTAGAACAGGAAATTTTCAA
This sequence comes from Streptococcus mitis, assembly GCF_001074635.1. Lineage (GTDB taxonomy): Bacteria > Bacillota > Bacilli > Lactobacillales > Streptococcaceae > Streptococcus > Streptococcus mitis_E. The sequence continues at coordinate 23,514 of NZ_JUQO01000040.1, read as the reverse complement.
GATAGATTCCTATACCAATCTAGTCTTACAGTACCTGCGTTTAGAAAGTTTCCATGATGATTTGGTCTTAAAGAAGGTTCAAATAGAGGACTTGGTTAAGGAAATAATTCGTAAATATGCTCTTTTCTTTATTCAAAAAGGCTTAAATGTCAATTTACATGACCTTGATAAAGAAATCGTGACGGATAAAAAGTGGCTGCTAGTGGTTATTGAGCAAATCATTTCAAACAGTCTCAAATACACCAAGGAAGGTGGTCTGGAGATTTATATGGAAGGCCAGGAACTCTGTATCAAGGATACGGGAATCGGGATAAAAAACAGTGATGTACTCCGAGTCTTTGAACGTGGTTTCTCAGGCTATAATGGTCGTCTGACCCAGCAGTCATCTGGACTTGGCCTCTATCTCTCTAAGAAAATTTCTGAAGAACTGGGGCACCAGATTCGTATCGAGTCTGAGGTCGGAAAAGGAACGATAGTGCGGATTCAGTTTGCTCAAGTGAACTTAATCCTTGAGTGAGAAGAGACAATGAGTTTTTACCCAATCTCTTTTTGCTATATTTCAGGATATTTGAAGACTGTTTTTTACAAAACCAATAATAGAATTTTTAATACGGAATATAGTATAAATACTGGTTCAAAGTGAAGTTTTGTATGCTTTATACTTTTGTTGAGTATAAAATCTATAAACTAAGGGTGAATTACAAAAATTAATTTGAGATGAAGTGAATTGTAGACTTGGGAAATGTCTCCTATTCGATTTCAGAATGAATCGTTGATACAGGATTAAAAGAACTGTAGCTTTCTTTTTATTTTGAATGAGATAGGTGTATATAGATTTGTGTAACTGGTGTAGAACTGTTTCCAAGAATTTATTGAATGTATCGAATACACACATTCTATTGATTTTGAACCAGTTTTTAATTTCTAAATGTTATGATAGTTTTATCAAGTAAAAGGAGACTGCCATGATTGGAGACAATATAAAATTCTTACGAAAATCACATAATCTGATATAACCAGAATTTTCACGGATTGTGGGTGTGTCACGAAATAGCCTAAATCGTTAGAAAAACTGAAAAAGCTTACTTTCAATAGAAGTATTGGAAATATTCATTTTACATCTATCAAAGAAACATGGGATAGACCTATATTTTACAAAATAGCAAATTATATTTTGAATGATAGTAAAAACGGCAGTACTTGTGTGATTTACAATTATTGCACTCAATGTCCGAGTATCGCACTATCTGAAATAGGGAATAGTAGAGATTGTTCTGCGATATGTAAAAAAACGCATTAGCAAGGAGTATCGTATATGCTACCATATCTTAAAACTATTAGATGGTATCTCTTCTTTAATTTTCTTTTTGGTGTAGTATCGAATATCTGCACAGCTTTGTTACCGTATTTCACGCAGGCATTAATCAAAGGGGATTATCAAGTAGCTCTATATGGTTACTCTATGTCAGTGGCAGGTTATTTGAGTTGTAACTATATCCAAATGATACTTGATTGGAAGCAGGGGATTATCTTTTCGACTACTTTGAAAAATGAGTGGTTTCGTTCACTTTTGGGACTCAGTCACCACGATTTCAAGCAGAAAACAGTAGCAGAGTATATTTCCTATCAATCTAATGACCTAGATTCGTTGGAAAAGGATTACCTTCCTCCATTGATGAGTTTTATCAAACAAATTTTACGTATCATCATTTACGCTTTCATTATTAGCAGAACAATTAATCCTATTGTATCACTGATTTTAATCTTTTCCACTGGAATTAGTATTCAAATTCCTAAAATCGTTGGGAAGTTGACCGCTAATCGTAGACAGGTTTACTTGAAAAAACAAGGAGATTACTATCGAACTTTGGAGGATTTGCTCATGGGACATCATTTGGTAAATAAACTAACTATGTCGCATTTTTTGAATCAACAAAAGAGTTCTCTAAAGAAGTTGCAGGATAAGTATTTTAAGTATGGTTTGACAAAAATTACAGGCATCTTATTGACAGGTGTTTCTTTTGAATTCATTAGTCTTGTTCTGTTTATTTATTTAGCCTACTCTCTATCTCACCAGCAACTCGGTATTCCTGAGGTGGTGGCGAGTTTCGGATATATTAATGCTTTTTCTGAACCAATACAGGAAATCCTTTATGATTTACAAATGTTAGAGTCCGTAAAGCCTGTAATCAAGAGTTTTCAAAACATTGTTGGGAGACCCGTTTCAGTTCAAGCACCTCAACATTCTTTTGATACGATTACTTTGAAAAACATTTCCAAACAACTGGGAGAATCAAAATTGATAATTACTTCCGCTACGATTCAAAAAGGGGATAAAATTGCGCTTATTGGTAAGAATGGGTCTGGAAAAAGTAGTCTTCTCAACATTTTAAATGGAACAGATGAAGATTTTGAAGGACAAATTGTGCTAGATGGGCTTGTTTTGGACCATCTTTGGGGAAGATTCGGTATGATTCTGCAACAAGAACATACATTTATTTCGAGTTATGAAAATAATGTAACGCTATTCAATAGTTTCAATGAAAAATTCAGAGAAGAAGATTTTGAAAAAATTCCACCACAATCCCTGTCAGGTGGTCAGCAACAACGAATGTATTTAAATCGTGAGAAAAATCGTAAAAATCCATTGCTTATCCTAGACGAACCTTTCTCTGCCTTGGATACTAATCAGTTTAAAATGGAATTGGAAAGAGTTCTGGAACTACCAAGTGCCGTCATTGTTACTTTACATCGCCAAAACGAATTATTAAGTAAGTTTGACCAAGTTTGGGAAATTAAGAATGGAGAACTTGTAATTTTGAAATAGCTAAATTATAAAGAATAAAACGCATAGTATCAAGGTTCTTCTGATATCGTTTTTCTTCTTCGGATAAGGATACAAAAATTTCTTCCTTTCTCTATCTTTTAAATTAATTGATTTCTTCAGAGAAAGACTGTAAAATTTTTGATATAATGTTAAGAAGGGACTGATTCAAGACAGTCATATCTGGTCTTTCTTCCAGTCATTTTTCAAACAATATCAGTTGATAATCAGCTTAAATCAGATCTATCAGTTTGTCTATCTTTCTCTGATGGAGATCATGTCCTATCTTCACTTTGATTATTGGAAAAAACGGCTCGGTCAGGAGCTAGTATGAATAAGGAGAACAAATGAGACGTTTAAAAATGTTATGGCATATTATACAGGTTACGGGTTTTACTCGGTTTGCTCTGAGTTTTGTGACCTTTGTTTTTGGGTCAGGAGGCGTGCTTTTCCTAGTTGAACCTGCTATCACAAATTACGGAGACGGTCTTTGGTATGCTTTTGTGACTTCGACGACTGTCGGCTACGGGGATCTCCTAGCTGTGACCTTGATTGGAAGGATTACCAGTGTCTTCTTGACGATTTATGGGCTCATATTTTTTGGCTGTTTATCAGCTGTTATTATTAATTATTATACCGATTTAAATAAGGAAAGAGGAGAGGACAAATGACTGCCAATTATTCAACACGGGAATACCGTGAGAAATTATACGATGACCTTCATGTTCGATTGAGAGATACAGCGATTTTGATGTGTGCAATTTTTATTGCCTCTATCGGTCTAAATATGAATTCAACAGCTGTTATTATTGGAGCCATGTTAATTTCACCTCTCATGACACCGATTGTTGGACTGGGATTCGGTTTAGCTATTTTTGATACGCGTTTAATCAAGCAATCTCTAGAGGTTTTATTTACTCAAGTATTGGTTAGCTTGCTTGTCTCGGCTCTGTATTTCTGGATTTCTCCCTTATCTTATGAAAGTAGCGAATTGATTGCACGAACCTCTCCAACCATTTGGGATGTTCTCATTGCTATTGCTGGTGGGATAGCAGGCGTAATTGGTTCAAGGAAAAAAGAAGCAAACAATATCGTGCCAGGAGTAGCCATTGCAACAGCTCTGATGCCACCTATCTGTACTGCGGGCTATGGTTTAGCTAATGGAAATGTACGATTTTTATTTGGAGCTCTCTATCTTTTCTTGATTAACTGTGTCTTTATCATGCTAACAAACATTGTTGGAACAAGAATTTTGATGAGAAAATCTCCCTTAAGTTCATTTAAAGAGCTAAACATTAAAATGAGAATTGGCTTGATATCCTTGATTGTATTATTGATTCTTCCAGCTAGTTATTCAGCAGTCACTCTGACGATAGATCAAGCGCGAAAAGAAGGAATCAAACAGTTTGTAGGAAAAGAGTTCGCCAATCACACGGTTATTAATCAAGTCTACAAGTCAAGGAACAATGAATTGGTCTTGACGGTTGTTGGAGATCCGATTTCAGAAGAAGAATTAGAAACGCTCCACCAAAAACAAGCCTCTTACGGTATTCAATCTGTTCAATTGAAAGTCAATCAAGTTCATAATTCGACAAAACTAGACAGTGATTCGACCAAGGAATTTTATGAAACCATTAACAAGTATATCGATCAAAAACTCTCTGAAAAGGATTCACAAAAAGATCTAGTAAAAGAAAATGAAGCAGATAAGGATTGAGGATATTGACCTTATCTAACTCATGAAAGCAAATCTTGTGTGGTGGTTTGGTCAATCACTACTAGCTCAGGTCAAATAAAATATAAAAAAGCAACAGCTGAAATAGTTGTTGCTTTTTCTGGCTCTGAAAAATGTTTCTCAGACTGTGATTGTTTTATTTCTCAACGCGTGATTTGTTGGCGATATCAGCTAGGATAGCTTGAACAAAATCATCTACTGAGACAGTTTGTGTTTCTTTTTGGCCGTAGCGACGAACGTTGACTGTTCCGTCTTCCATTTCCTTGTCCCCAACGATCAATTGGTAAGGAATCTTGCTTGTTTGTGAAGCACGGATCTTGAACTGCATTTTTTCATTGCGCTCATCGACATCAGCACGGACACCACGGTCACGGAGCTTCTTAGCTACTTCCCAAGCGTAGTCCACGTGTTTCTCGTTAGATACTGGGATGAGGGTCACTTGGTGTGGTGCAAGCCATGTTGGAAAGGCACCTTTGTAGTTCTCAATCAAGATAGCTGTGAAGCGTTCCATAGTAGAGATTACACCACGGTGAATCATAACTGGACGGTGCTCTTCGCCATCAGCTCCGATGTATTTAAGGTCGAAGCGTTCTGGAAGCAAGAAGTCAAGTTGGATAGTTGAAAGGGTTTCTTCTTTTCCAAGGGCTGTCTTAACTTGAATATCCAATTTTGGTCCGTAGAAGGCTGCTTCACCTTCAGCTTCAAAGTAGTCCACACCCATTTCATCAAGAGCTGCACGAAGCATAGTTTGGGCATTTTCCCACATCTCATCGTTGTCAAAGTACTTATGAGTATCTTGAGGGTCACGAAGAGAGAGGCGGAAGCGGTATTCAGTCAAGTTGAAATCTTCATAAACATCGATAATCAACTGAAGGGCACGTTGGAATTCTTCTTGGATTTGTTCTGGAGTCACAAAGAGGTGACCGTCGTTGAGAGACATTTCACGTACACGTTGAAGACCAGTGAGGGCACCAGATTTTTCATAACGGTGCATCATACCGATTTCGGCGATACGGATTGGCAATTCACGGTAAGAGTGAACATGGTGTTTGAAGACTTGGATGTGGTGTGGGCAGTTCATTGGACGAAGGACAAATTCTTCCCCGTCACCCATGTCCATAGTTGGGAACATGTCTTCTTGGTAATGATCCCAGTGACCAGAAGTCTTGTAAAGTTCAACAGAAGCAAGTGGTGGAGTGTAGACGTGTTGGTAGCCAGAAGCCAACTCCTTGTCGACAATGTAGCGTTCCAATTCACGACGAATAGTCGCACCATTTGGCAACCAGAATGGAAGTCCTTGACCAACTTCTTGAGAAATCATGAAGAGGTCAAGCTCTTTACCAAGTTTACGGTGGTCACGTTCCTTAGCTTCTTCACGCATTTGAAGATAGTTTTTCAAGTCTTTCTTGTCAAACCAAGCTGTACCGTAGATACGTTGCATCATGGCATTGTCGCTATTTCCACGCCAGTAAGCACCTGCTACATGGAGAAGGTGGAAGATTTGGATACGGCCTGTTGATGGGACGTGAGGTCCACGGCAAAGGTCTACGTATTCACCCTGACGATAGATAGTCAAACCACCTTCGTCTTCAGAGTGTTCTTCAATCAATTCCAACTTGTAAGGGTCGTTCTTGAAGATTTCACGTGCCTCGTCTTTAGTAACTTCTTCACGTATTGATGGGAAGTTTTCTTTGACAATTTTTTGCATTTCTTCTTCGATACGAGGAAGGTCTTCGTTAGAGATTTGACCAGCTGTGTTGTCAGTATCGTAGTAGAAACCATCTTCGATGGCTGGACCAACTCCCAAGTGAATGTCTGGGAACAGACGACGAGCTGCTTGGGCGAACAAGTGAGCGGCTGAGTGACGCAAGATTGGAAGGGCATCTTCGTGATCAGGTGTCACGATTTCGATGCTTCCATCTTCAGTGATAGCACGAGTAGTGTCGATGAGTTTGCCGTTGAATTTACCAGCCAAGGCTTTTTTAGCTAGGGAATTGCTGATAGATTGGGCAATTTCAAAAGTTGTAACGCCAGATTCGAATTCACGAACAGCGCCATCTGGGAAAGTAATGTTAATCATGATGTTCTCCTTACTTATATTATTGACGAATGTGTTAACCCTATTCTGAAAACAGGGACAGAGGATTGTGAAAGCTAGAAAAACAAAAAGCGACATCCTCGAAAGGACGTCGCAACGTGGTTCCACCTTCATTTATGTTCCTCAAAAAAGAGGGACACCTCTGATTGGCTCTAACGTGGCCACCGTTTTATGTTTGCATAAAAGTCAGTAGAGTAGTATCAGTATAGTCTTTCTATGCGTTCTCAGCAACCACGCACTCTCTAGTAGAAAGGGACTAAGTGACTTGTCTCTATGGATTATTATAGCATGATTGTGAGATTTTTCAAGGATTTTGTGAAAGTTTTTTGTTTTTCATTTTTGTAGAATATGCTTGATGCCAATACCGGAAGCCATGCCCACCAGAGCCAAGGTTTCATAGATTAGCAAGTAAATTAGTATAAACTCACCAAAGGTTATGATAGTAAAGCAAAAGAGCAGTCCGTTACCAATTAACCACCAAAGTGAGAAACGGAAACGGTAGCTATAGAGTAGCGATATAATCAAGATTATCAGAGGTGTAAAGAAGAGAAGATTGTTTATATAGAGTTCCTTGAGTGTAAGGGGGTCAGAAACAACTAGCAAGAACAACTCATAAAGTGGCCAATAAAAGAAAAATATGACCAGATAGTAGGGGAGATGGGAATAGAATCTACGCATGATAATCACCTCGTTTAAAAACAGATCACTTAGATTTCTTGCTATGATTATTATAGCATGTTTAAAACAAGAAAGTAAATCTGTTGACAAAGATGTTAGTTATTGGTAGAATAGGGATTGTCGTAAAGACAAATAACTTCTTCTTGGTTACAGGCATGCCAACCTGTCACTCGGATGAAGCCAAATAAAAAGGAGAAACATCATGGCAATCTCAAAAGAGAAAAAAAATGAAATCATTGCACAATATGCACGTCACGAAGGTGATACAGGTTCAGTAGAGGTTCAAGTTGCTGTCCTTACTTGGGAAATCAACCACCTTAACGAACACATCAAACAACACAAAAAAGACCACGCTACTTACCGTGGATTGATGAAGAAAATCGGTCGCCGTCGTAACTTGCTTGCATACTTGCGTAAAAACGACGTTAACCGTTACCGTGAGTTAATCAACTCTCTTGGACTTCGTCGTTAATCTGCTTTATTTTCCACTTACATTGCGTTGTCACCTTACCTCGATATACTCAAGTATAATCTTCGGTTACGGTTCCTAGCACTGTAAGGTAAAATAAACCAGATCTTCTCCCTTCGGGGAGATTTTTTTTGTTTCACTAAAATTTTGTACAATCTTCGCCTCGTCGCCTAATCTATAAACGTTTTATCCAGTAGGAATCATGATGCTAAGGGCGTAAGAAATCCGTATGAAAATAGGGAAAGGACACCGTGTTCGATGAACACAAGGAGTTTCATCTTTTTCACTAGGATTTTAGCCCGGGCTCAAATCAGGTCTCTGACTTCAGAGGGCTTTTTTATTGAGGTTTTATCGGTCACAATTTTGGAGACTACAAAAACCTCAAATGGTATCAGCTAATTACACCATGAAGGTGCGCAGCTACTCGGAGAGCCCACACTTTACGAAGTAAAGTAAAGTATGTTATACTTTACATGGAAGTAGTCACTGAATTCCAGTTAGAAATTACTTTGTAACTACATTTTGAGGAGGAGTAAAATGCTTTCCTACGTTCGACATTACCCACTAGCGATAGCTAAATTAATGTGTCTGTGCTTCCCTAAAATCTGCTGATTTATTACTGACTAATACAGGAGTTTTTTTATGGTACAGACAATCATATCTGCTATTGGTGTTTATATTTCTACCAGTATCGATTATTTAATTATTTTAATTATTTTATTTGCACAGCTATCACAGAATAAACAAAAATGGCATATTTATGCGGGGCAATATCTAGGCACAGGTTTACTTGTAGGGGCGAGTTTAGTTGCTGCTTATGTCGTTAATTTCGTGCCTGAAGAATGGATGGTTGGATTACTTGGTTTAATCCCTATCTATTTAGGGATTCGCTTTGCAATTGTTGGAGAAGGTGAGGAAGAAGAGGAAGAAATTATTGAAAGATTAGAACAAAGCAAGGCAAATCAACTGTTTTGGACAGTTACATTGCTGACAATTGCGTCTGGCGGAGATAATTTAGGTATCTATATACCTTATTTTGCTTCGTTAGAATGGTCACAGACCCTCGTGGCCTTGCTTGTGTTTGTAATCGGCATAATTATCTTATGCGAGATTAGTCGGGTGTTATCCTCTATTCCGTTAATATTCGAGACAATTGAAAAATACGAGCGAATCATTGTGCCCTTAGTATTCATTCTACTTGGACTATACATCATGTATGAAAATGGCACGATAGAGACTTTTCTGACCGTGTAGATTTTTTTGTTTCACTAGGATTTTAGCCCGAGCTCAAATCAGCTCTCTGATTTTCAGAGGGCTTTTTATGTTGTCACTTTACCTCGATATACTCAAATATAATCTTCGGTTACGATTATTAGCACTGTAAGACCAACTATATTTATTTTTCTCATCTTGTTCCATTGTTGAAAATATGGTATACTTTTCATGAGAATTTTCTAAATTTTTAAGATTCTATCAAAGGAGGTTTGCATGCTTTCCAAATTTTCTGGAAGCCGACAAGACCAGCAATTTGTGTTACTTTTAGTTATTTTGCTAGGTATTTTAGGGATTTCTCTCTTTCTAGCAATTTCAATGGGATCTGTTGCGATTGATCTAGGAGATACCTATCGGATTATTTTGAGCAGGTTAGGATTTCCTCTTGAGATAGGAGAGGTTTCCAAGTCTACTCTTGCCATTGTATGGAACATGAGATTCCCTCGAGTATTGTTAGGTCTGATAGTAGGAGCAGGCCTTTCTATGTGTGGTAGTGTGATGCAGTCCACGGTAAACAATCCCATCGCTGAGCCCTATGTCTTAGGAATATCTGCGGGTGCAACTTTAGGGGCAACCTTGAGCATCATTCTTGGTTTAAAAGTGATGATTAGCCTTGGAGCTTTTATTGGAGCTATTTTGGCAACAATTGCTGTCCTCATCATTGCCTCTATGCAGGGAAGGATGACGACTTCCAGTCTGATCTTATCAGGAACGGTGGTCAATGCTCTCTTTCTGGCTTTTTCAAACTTTATTATCTCAGTCGGAGCTAATGCGGATAGTGTGATGACCATTAAGTTTTGGACCATGGGCTCGCTCGCTGGGACTTCCTGGGCAGACTTGGTCCTGCCAACTATAGTAGTAGGAATAGACTTTCTATTTTTCTCTACTCAGTATCGTGTTTTCAATGCGATGATGATGGGAGATGAGGCTGCTTTAACTTTGGGGATTCCCTTACGCTTTTATTGGTATCTTTATGTGACCATGGTGGCTGTGCTAACTGCAGTCTTAGTGGCAACCTGTGGGATTATTGGATTTGTCGGTCTGATTACTCCACATTTAGCTCGAGGGTTAGTAGGAACGAATTACAAGAGGCTTTTTCCTGTTGCAACCTTGCTGGGTGCCCTCTTTGTCATTTGGGCAGACGTACTCTCCCGTATCATCATTCCAAACGCAGAGCTTCCAATTGGTATTTTCACAGCCTTAGTAGGTGCTCCCTTCTTTATCTACATTGTTGGAGGTAGGCGAAGGGAGGTGAGGGTCTGATATGGACTTGATTTGTCAGGATATCCATTTTGGACTAGGAGAGAAAAAAATACTCAAAGGAGTCTCTCTTAAGGTTGAAGGGCATCAATTTCACACGATATTAGGGCCAAATGGAAGTGGAAAAACCAGCCTACTTAAACTCCTCTATCGTCAGGAAAAGGCGGACAAAGGCTTGATAAGCCTAGATGGAAAGCCACTGGAACATTGGTCACTCAAAGAAACAGCCAAGCAAATGGCAGTTGTCACTCAGTTTAATCAATTGCAGTTTGATTGTACAGTTGAGGAAATCGTCTTGCTGGGAAGAACTCCCCACCTCTCTTTTTTACAGAAGGAAAGGGAAAGAGATTTTACACTCGTTCAAGATGCCCTCGTTAAGGTGGATATGCTTGAGAAGCAAACTCGTCTCTATTCGTCCCTGTCAGGAGGAGAGAAACAGCGAGTTTTGTTAGCCCGCGCCTTGGCGCAAGAACCGACTCTCTTACTCCTAGACGAACCAACCAACCATCTGGATATCAAGTATCAGCTAGACTTGTTGGCCATTGTGAAGAATCTCAAGGTCAATGTTCTAGCTGTCCTGCATGATATTCAACTTGCTTGTCGCTATTCGGATTATCTCTATCTGATGAAAGAGGGAGAAATCCTTTACCAAGGGACTCCAAAGGAGACCATTACCCCTGAGTCATTGCAAACTGTATACGGAGTTCAAAGTCAGGTGACTTGGACCGAGGACCAGCAAGCTATGATTCACTATTTATAAGAATGAAAAGGAAAACAAGATGAAAAAAACACTCAGTATTTTACTCGTGACAGTAGCTACCTTAACTTTGGCAGCTTGTGGCAATACTACTACAGAAAAAGCTACCACACAATCTAGCACAGAAACAAGTCAAAAGGCTAAAGCAGAGACGACTTATCCGCTAACTATCAAAACTTATGATGCTAAGGGAAATGAAGTCGAACAAGTTTTTGACAAGGCACCTGAAAAAGTTATCACCAACAATCTTTCAACCACTGAAATCTTATTGGAGTTGGGGTTGAAGGATAAAATTGTTGGCATGCTCAATCCAGACAATGCTGTGACGGACAAATACAAGGACGCGATTGCGACTATTCCTCAAATTGGGGATAAAAAAACAGTCTCACAAGAGACAGTCCTTTCTTATGAGCCAGACGCTGTGATGGGGCGAAACATGATGTTTTCTGAAAAATCCTTGGGGACAGTTAGCACTTGGAATGAAAACAAAATCCCAGTTTATACGCAAAAAGCTTCTCTCTCAACAATTCAGCAAGATTTGGGGAATATCGTAGAAGATGTTAAAAATCTTGGAATGATTTTTAATGTTCAGGATAAGGCTAATGAATACGCAACCCAATTACAAACTAAAATTGACGCTGTTAAGAAAGCAAATCCAGCAAGTCAAGGTGAAAAGAAAAAGGCTTTGATTATGGTTGCTTATAATGATGAAACCTTCGGTGCCTACAAGTCTGCTTTGCAAGAAAGTTTGCTGAACCAACTTGGTTATACCAACGTTGCTACGGGGACATCAGGCTTGACCTTGGAAAACCTCGTGTCAATGGATCCTGAATTGATTATCTATGTAACCAGCGATCGTAATAAAAAATTGGATGAAAAAGCAGTAGAGTTGATGAAGGCAAATGCTGTTTTGGAAAGCGTTCCTGCTATTAAGAATCAAAAAATCATGACCATCTCTTACGATGAATTGATGGACTATGGTCCAGCAGTGATTGATTCCCTTGAGAAAATCAATGACTTTATCAATAAATAATGAGTTTGATTGGGAAGGAATCCAAGTCAAGGTCAGCCTGCCTTCGACCTATGACCCCAATCAAACCTATCCAGCGATTCTCTTGAATGATGGAAATTTGGATTTCCTATCATCTTTGTCCAATTCTGTGATTTTAGTGGGCTTGACCTCTAAAAATCGCCTAGACGACTACACGCCCTGGGCGACATCGGCTCTGAGAGATGGAGCTCCAGATTTTGGCGGTCAGGCAAAGGTCTATCATGATCATTTATTTGGAGGTCTTTTAGATAAGTTGCAGTCACTTTATCGCCTGGACAAAAATCGGCTTGGTTATGGAGGTTATTCACTAGGTGGTTTGGCGGCAGTCTATAGTCTTTTCAACTTTGACAAGGTTTCCTGTGTCTTTTCAATCTGCGGTTCCTTTTGGTATCCTGATTTTGTGACTTACTGTAGGGAAGAAAAGGTGAAAAATTTGGATTGTTTGCTGTATTTACAGAATGGGAAAACAGAAGGAGCCCATCATAGCAATCGCTTGGCTCAAGCACCTGCCTATGCTGAACAGATCCATACCAGTCTTCAGAAACACTATCCGACTGGCCAGTTTGTCTTTGATTCCTATGGGCATCATGAGCAAGTGGCTGAACGATTCCTAGCTTTTTCCAGCTGGTTGGCCCAAAAATGGAAAATCAAGTAAAAGAATTATCCCTTGGCTTTTGCCAAGGGATTGTTATATTTTTTAACCAAGAGCCTCTCTCTTCTTATCTGGATTCCAGACGAAGCTTGCGATAAAGCTAAAGATGATGGTTAAGATAGCAAGGATAATGGCAAGGATGAGGGCAGGGATGCGGATAAACCACCAGAGTGGGTTCGGTTTTTTATCGTTGTGCCATTGTTTCGTTTCGTCGTCCAGACGTTGAAATTCTGCTTGGATACGATTGGCGACTGTTTCAATACCTTCATCATTCATTTTCTTGATATCTGAAATATCGATTGGATTTCCAAAGTTCATATCGACACGCTCACGGCTAACCAAGCCCTTCAAAGTCATAGGACCTGTGTAGGTAACCGGCATGATTCGGACCTTGGCCATCTTGGCAATCAGGGCTACGCCACCTTTAACATCGTTTGAGTGACGGCTTCCACTTGGAAACATGATGAGAGAGCGGTCACTTTTTTTAAGAACATTGATAGGGTATTTGATGGCAGAAGCACTAGGATTTTCACGGTCGATAGGAAAAGCACCACACATACGAATCCACCAGCCAAAGATACGGTTGGTAAAGAGCTCTTTTTTGGCCATAAAGATGAACTGTTTTGGCTTGGTCGCAAAGGCCATATAAACAGGATCCCACCAGGTGCGGTGAGGGGCAACCAGAATATAATTTTCATCTTGATTAGGAATTTTATCAGTATTATGATAGTGGGCATTGCCATTGATAGACCATAGGAGTAAGACAACCAATCCACGTAAATAAGTATAAAACATGCGATCTCCTTCGATTGTTTTCTTGTTAATATTATACCTTATCAAAGGAGGGCTGGCAAACTTTTTCCCTTGACTAGGTCCATATTTGGGATGAGATTAGAATTCTTTTAGAAAAAATGATATGATAGAATTTATGGATAAAAATAAGATTATGGGGTTAACCCAAAGAGAAGTCAAGGAAAGACAGGCTAAGGGCTTGGTCAATGATTTTACCGCTTCGGCCAGCACCAGCACTTGGCAAATCGTTAAACGAAATGTCTTTACCCTTTTTAACGCTTTAAACTTTGTCATTGCTTTGGCGCTAGCCTTTGTGCAGGCCTGGAGCAATCTGGTCTTCTTCGCTGTTATCTGCTTTAACGCTTTTTCTGGAATTGTGACTGAGCTGCGGGCTAAACACATGGTGGACAAGCTCAATCTCATGACCAAGGAAAAGGTCAAAACCATTCGTGATGGTCAAGAAGTAGCTCTGAATCCTGAAGAATTGGTGCTAGGAGATGTCATTCGTTTGTCTGCTGGAGAACAGATTCCTAGTGATGCCTTGGTTCTAGAAGGCTTTGCGGAAGTCAATGAAGCCATGTTGACGGGGGAGAGTGATTTGGTGCAAAAGGAAGTTGATGCCTTGCTTTTGTCAGGAAGCTTCCTAGCCAGTGGGGCAGTTTTAGCTCAAGTTCACCATGTTGGGGCTGATAACTATGCTGCCAAACTCATGCTGGAAGCCAAGACCGTTAAACCTATCAACTCTCGTATAATGAAATCGCTGGATAAGTTAGCAGGTTTTACTGGGAAGATTATCATTCCTTTTGGTCTGGCTCTCTTGCTAGAAGCCTTGCTTTTAAAAGGCTTGCCTCTTAAGTCGTCTGTTGTAAATTCATCGACAGCCCTACTGGGAATGTTGCCTAAGGGAATTGCCCTTTTGACCATTACTTCGCTCTTGACTGCAGTTATCAAGCTAGGTTTGAAAAAGGTTTTGGTGCAGGAGATGTACTCTGTTGAGACCTTGGCGCGCGTGGATATGCTCTGTTTGGATAAGACGGGCACCATCACCCAAGGAAAGATGCAGGTGGAGGCTGTTCTTCCGCTGACGGCAACTTATGGTGAAGAGGCTATTGCCAGCATCCTGACCAGCTACATAGCCCATAGTGAGGATAAAAATCCAACTGCCCAAGCTATTCGCCAGCGATTCCAAGGCCAAGTAGCCTATCCTATGCTCTCTAATCTTCCCTTCTCCAGCGACCGCAAGTGGGGAGCCATGGAGTTAGAAGGTTTGGGAACAGTTTTCTTAGGTGCACCTGAGATGTTGCTGGACTCTGAAGTCCCAGAAGCCAGAGAGGCCTTGGAGAGAGGTTCACGTGTCTTGGTCTTAGCTCTCAGTCAGGAGAAATTAGACCATCACAAACCACAAAAACCATCTGATATTCAGGCTCTAGCCTTGCTGGAAATTTTGGATCCCATTCGAGAAGGAGCAGCAGAGACGCTGGACTATCTCCGTTCTCAGGAAGTGGGCCTCAAGATTATCTCTGGTGACAATCCAGTTACGGTATCCAGCATTGCCCAGAAGGCTGGTTTTGTGGACTATGATAGTTATGTAGATTGCTCGAAAATTACGGATGAGGAATTGGTTGCTATGGCGGAGGAGACTGCTATTTTCGGACGTGTTTCCCCTCATCACAAGAAACTCATCATCCAAACGCTGAAAAAAGCAGGTCATACAACGGCTATGACAGGGGACGGGGTCAATGATATTCTAGCCCTTCGTGAGGCGGATTGTTCTATCGTAATGGCGGAGGGAGATCCTGCGACTCGTCAGATTGCCAATCTGGTTCTCTTGAACTCTGACTTTAATGATGTTCCTGAGATTCTCTTTGAAGGTCGTCGCGTGGTCAATAACATTGCCCACATCGCCCCGATTTTCTTGATTAAGACCATCTATTCCTTCTTGCTCGCAGTTATCTGTATCGCCAGTGCTTTACTAGGTCGGTCTGAGTGGATCTTGATTTTCCCCTTCATTCCAATCCAGATTACCATGATTGACCAGTTCGTGGAAGGTTTCCCACCATTCGTTCTGACTTTTGAGCGAAATATCAAACCTGTCGAGCCAAACTTCCTCAGAATATCCATGCTTCGTGCCCTACCAAGCGCTCTCATGGTCGTCTTCAGCGTCCTGTTTGTGAAAATATTTGGAAGTAGTCAAGGTTGGTCTGAGTTAGAAATCTCAACTCTACTCTATTATCTATTGGGGTCAATTGGTTTCTTGTCCGTATTTAGAGCCTGCATGCCATTTACCCTCTGGCGTGTCCTCTTGATTGTTTGGTCAGTAGGAGGCTTCCTAGCCACAGCTCTCTTCCCAAGAATTCAAAAACTGCTTGAAATTTCAACCTTAACAGGACAAACATTACCTGTTTATGGTGTCATGATGTTGGTTTTTACCGTGATTTTCATCCTGACTAGTCGCTATCAAGCTAGAAAATAAAGAAAGACTGCAATCTGTGGATTGCGGTTTTTTTAGGTGCAAGATTGGTAGCTGAAATGTGGTATAATAAGAGGTAATAGAGTTTTGGAAAGAGAGAGAAGATGATTTCAAAGAGATTAGAATTGGTGGCTTCCTTTGTGCCACAGGGAGCCATTTTGCTAGATGTGGGAAGTGACCATGCTTATCTGCCTATCGAGTTGGTCGAAAGAGGCCAAATCAAAAGTGCCATTGCAGGTGAGGTGGTGGAAGGCCCCTACCAGTCCGCGGTTAAAAATGTTGAAAGTCACGGGTTAAAGGAGAAAATTCAAGTCCGTTTAGCCAATGGCTTGGCAGCCTTTGAAGAGGCAGACCAAGTGTCTGTCATTACCATTGCAGGTATGGGCGGCCGTTTGATTGCTAGAATTTTAGAAGAAGGCTTGGGTAAGTTAGCGAATGTAGAGCGTTTAATCCTCCAACCCAATAATCGTGAAGACGATTTGCGTATCTGGTTACAAGACAATGGTTTTCAGATTGTAGCAGAAAGCATCCTAGAAGAAGCTGGCAAGTTTTATGAAATTCTAGTTGTGGGAACGGGACAAATGAAGCTATCAGCCAGTGATGTTCGCTTTGGTCCCTTCTTGTCCAAAGAGCTCAGTCCGTTTTTTGTACAAAAATGGCAAAAAGAAGCTGAGAAGCTAGAGTTTGCCCTCGGACAAATTCCAGAAAAAAATCTGGAGGAACGTCAAGTTCTAGTAGATAAAATTCAAGCCATCAAGGAGGTTCTCCATGCTAGCAAGTGAAGTAATTAACGTGTATGAAGCCTTTTGCCCTCAGGAATTTTCCATGGAGGGAGACAGTCGTGGTCTGCAAATTGGCACTTTGGACAAGGAAATCCAAAGGGTCATGGTGGCTCTCGATATTCGTGAAGAAACGGTGGCTGAAGCCATTGAAAAGGGTGTAGACTTGATTATTGTCAAGCACGCGCCAATTTTCCGCCCCATCAAGGACTTGGTATCTAGTCGTCCACAAAATCAGATTTACATCGACCTCATCAAGCATGACATCGCAGTTTATGTCAGCCATACCAATATTGATATCGTTGAAAATGGTCTCAATGACTGGTTCTGTCAGATGCTAGGCATTGAGGAGACGACTTATCTACAGGAGACAGGTCCTGAACGTGGAATTGGACGTATTGGGAATGTTCAGCCTCAGAATTTTGGGGATTTCGCCCAACATGTCAAGCAAGTCTTTGGATTAGATAGTCTTCGATTGGTGCATTATCAAGAGAGTGATTTGCAGAAGTCTATTTCAAGAGTGGCCATCTGTGGTGGTAGCGGGCAGTCTTTCTATAAGGATGCTTTAGCTAAGGGAGCTGATGTCTATATCACTGGTGACATTTACTACCACACTGCCCAGGATATGCTGTCTGATGGCTTGCTAGCATTGGACCCAGGTCACTATATTGAAGTGCTGTTTGTGGAAAAAATCGCAGCACTCCTTAATCAATGGAAAGAGGAAAAAGGCTGGGAACTAGAGATTTTACCTAGTCAAGCATCGACCAATCCTTTCCACCATATCTAGTTAGAAAGTGAAAACAATGAAAAAAGTTGCCATTATCGGAGCAGGGATTGTAGGTGCAACAGCTGCCTACTACCTCTCGCAAGAAAGTGACCTAGAGGTGACCGTCTTTGACCATGGACAAGGTCAGGCTACCAAGGCCGCAGCAGGAATTATCAGCCCTTGGTTTTCCAAACGCCGTAATAAGGCCTGGTACAAGATGGCGCGCTTGGGGGCTGACTTTTATGTGGATTTATTAGCTGATTTAGAGAAGTCAGGGCAAGAAATCGACTTTTACCAGCGTTCGGGAGTCTTTCTCCTGAAAAAGGATGAAACTAAGTTGGAAGAACTTTATCAACTAGCCCACCAGCGCAGAGAAGAATCTCCCTTGATAGGGCAATTAGCCATTCTGGACCAAGCATCAGCTAACGAATTATTTCCTGGCTTGCAGGGATTTGACCGCTTGCTCTATGCTTCTGGTGGGGCGAGAGTAGATGGCCAACTCTTAGTGACTCGTTTGCTGGAAGCCAGTCACGTCAAGCTGGTCAAAGAAAAAGTAACTCTGACACCTTTAGCATCAGGTTACCAGATTGACGAAGAGGTGTTTGATCAGGTTATTCTGGCGACGGGAGCTTGGTTGGGACACCTGTTAGAGCCTTTAGGTTATGAAGTAGATGTTCGTCCCCAAAAGGGGCAACTCCGAGATTATCAGCTTGCCCAAGACATGGAAGCTTACCCTGTTGTTATGCCCGAAGGGGAGTGGGATTTGATTCCTTTTGCAGGTGGGAAATTGTCCTTAGGCGCTACTCATGAAAATGACATGGGATTTGATTTGACGGTAGATGAAACCTTGCTCAAACAAATGGAGGAGGCAGCCCTGCCTTGCTATCCTAGTTTAGTAGAAGCTACCAGAGCTGGTGAGCGTGTGGGAATCCGTGCCTATACCAGTGATTTCTCACCTTTCTTTGGGCAGGTGCCAGAATTGGCAGGTGTCTATGCAGCCAGTGGACTAGGTTCATCAGGTCTCACAACGGGTCCTATCATTGGTTACCACCTAGCACAACTGGTACAAAGCAGGGAAATGACCTTAGACCCAGCAAACTACCCAATTGAAAACTATGTCAAACGACTAAAAAGCGAATAAGAATTTTACTGAAATTTTAGCTTCCCCTCTAGGATGGTAAATGACATTCCCTATCAAAAATGGTAAAATAAGAAAAAAATCCGAGAATCGAGGAAAGAAGATGCAAGAAAAGATTTTGGTAACGGGTGGGGCAGGTTTTATTGGAACCCACACTGTTATTGAGTTAATACAAGCAGGTCATCAGGTTGTTGTGGTGGATAACCTTGTTAATAGTAACCGTAAAAGTTTAGAAGTTGTTGAGAGAATTACAGGAGTTGAAATTCCTTTTTATGAGGCTGACATCCGTGATACAGATACCCTCAGAGACATTTTCAAACAAGAAGAACCAACAGGTGTCATTCACTTTGCTGGCTTGAAGGCTGTTGGAGAATCTACCCGTATTCCTCTTGCCTATTATGACAACAATATCGCAGGAACTGTTAGCCTTCTAAAAGCCATGGAAGAAAACAACTGTAAAAATATCATTTTCAGTTCTTCTGCGACAGTTTACGGGGATCCTCAGACAGTGCCCATCTTGGAAGATTTCCCACTTTCAGTGACCAACCCATACGGTCGTACCAAGCTTATGCTTGAGGAAATTTTGACCGATATCTATAAAGCAGACTCAGAATGGAATGTTGTCTTGCTTCGTTACTTTAACCCAATCGGAGCCCATGAGAGTGGTGATTTGGGAGAAAATCCAAATGGTATTCCAAACAATCTCTTGCCATATGTGACGCAAGTAGCCGTTGGGAAATTAGAGCAAGTGCAAGTGTTTGGAGACGATTACGATACGGAAGATGGAACTGGTGTTCGTGACTATATCCACGTTGTCGATTTGGCTAAAGGTCACGTTGCAGCTCTGAAAAAAATCCAAAAAGGCTCAGGTCTAAACGTGTATAACCTTGGAACAGGGAAAGGCTACTCAGTTCTTGAAATTATCCAAAACATGGAAAAAGCAGTGGGACGTCCAATTCCTTATCGCATTGTAGACCGTCGCCCAGGGGATATCGCAGCCTGCTATTCAGATCCTGCAAAAGCCAAAGCAGAACTGGGCTGGGAAGCAGAACTCGGTATCACCCAAATGTGTGAAGACGCATGGCGTTGGCAAAGTAAGCATCCAAATGGATTTGAAGACTAAGATGGTGATGTCAATCATTGTCCCCTGTTTAAACGAAGAGGAAGTACTTCCTCTTTTTTATCAGGCTTTGGAAGCTTTACTTCCAGATTTGGAAACAGAAATCGAGTATGTCTTTGTCGATGATGGATCAAGTGATGGGACTTTGGAACTCTTAAAGGCCTATCGGGAGCAAAATCCGGCAATTCATTATATTTCTTTCTCGCGAAATTTTGGCAAAGAAGCAGCCCTCTATGCAGGCTTGCAATATGCGACAGGAGACCTAGTGGTGGTGATGGATGCAGACCTTCAGGATCCTCCTGGTATGTTGCTTGAGATGAAAAACTTACTAGACCAAAATGCAGATTTAGACTGTGTAGGAACACGGAGAACTAGTCGGGCGGGAGAACCCTTCTTTCGCAGTTTTTGTGCTAATCTCTTTTACCGCCTTATGCAAAAAATTAGTCCAGTAGCCCTGCCGTCAGGTGTCCGTGATTTTCGCATGATGAGACGGTCTGTAGTCGATGCTATTTTAAGCTTGACCGAGTCCAATCGTTTTTCAAAGGGGCTCTTTGCCTGGGTGGGTTTTAAAACCCACTATTTGGACTATCCAAATGTCGAAAGGCAGGCTGGTAAGACCAGTTGGAGTTTTAGGCAACTCTTTTTCTACTCCATTGAAGGGATTGTTAATTTTTCAGATTTTCCCTTGATTATCGCCTTTGCGGCTGGTCTCCTATCTTGTTTCATTTCTCTGCTAATGACCTTTTTTGTAGTAGTTCGGACCCTTATTTTGGGCAATCCGACATCTGGTTGGACCTCTCTGATGGCTGTTATTCTCTTTCTTGGGGGAATCCAACTCTTGACCATTGGGATTCTCGGCAAGTACATCAGTAAGATTTATCTAGAGACTAAAAAAAGACCACTTTATCTTATCAAAGAAAAAAGCGACCTTCCTGATTTTACAGAAAAAAATAAAGTGAAAAGACTATAATTTTACATGGAAATGTGCTAAACTAGAGGGAGTGGATTATCGCCATTGATTTAGACTTCCTGGTTTCCAATCAGGGCGCGAGTTGGGCAATTTTTAACAGCCTCTAAGACATCCTGACTAGGAGAAATTTCTTTTTCCAGTTGGTCAGGGTCATCGTAAAAACGCACGATTCCATTATCGTGGTAATCAAATAAATCAGAATAAGTTTGGCAAAGCCCACAGGCGATACATCGTTCAGGTATAAGTGTGATTTTCATATTTATATTGTAATAAGAAAAGTAAAAAAAAACAAGGAGTAAGGTATGGCAAAAGAACCGTGGCAAGAAGATATTTATGAAAATCAAGAAGAAACAAGATCAGAACGTCGTAAGAGAACTCAAGGTAGAGATGTAGTAGCCAATCGTGTCTTGACGATCCTAGCCAGTATTTTCTTTGTAATTGTGGTGGTAATGATTATTGTTCTCATCTATCTATCATCGGGTGGGAGTAATCGCACAGCAGCCTTGAAAGATTTTCATGATTCTGATGCAAATGTAGTACAGATTTCATCTTCTAGTAGTTCCCATCCTGAACAGAGTTCAGAATCTTCTTCTGAACACTCGGAGGAAGCTACAGATCCAGAAGGGACGACAAAAGTCTTAGCTGGAGAAGGAGAAGCAGCCATTGCCGCTCGCGCTGGGATTTCGATTGCTCAGTTAGAAGCCTTAAATCCTAGTCATATGGCTACAGGGTCTTGGTTTGCTAATCCAGGTGATGTTGTCAAAATAAAATAGGAGTTGATATGAAAACAATTCAAATTGCTATTGACGGCCCTGCTTCAAGTGGTAAGAGTACGGTCGCAAAAATTATTGCCAAGGATTTTGGATATACCTACCTAGATACAGGTGCTATGTATCGTGCAGCGACCTACATGGCTCTCAAGAACCAATTAGGAGTTGAACAAGTCGAAGCACTTCTAGCCTTGTTGGACCAGCATCCAATCAGTTTTGGACGTTCAGAAACTGGAGAACAGCTTGTCTTTGTAGGGGATGTGGATATTACCCATCCTATCCGTGAAAATGAAGTGACCAATCATGTTTCAGCCATTGCAGCAATTCCTCAAGTGCGTGAGAAACTAGTTTCCCTCCAACAAGAGATTGCCCAGCAAGGTGGGATTGTCATGGATGGTCGTGATATTGGAACTGTTGTATTGCCACAAGCAGAATTGAAAATTTTCCTAGTAGCTTCAGTCGATGAGAGAGCAGAGCGCCGTTACAAGGAAAATATTGCCAAGGGAATTGAAACAGACCTTGAAACTCTAAAAGAGGAAATTGCTGCGCGTGACTACAAGGATAGTCATCGTGAGACTTCGCCTCTCAAACAAGCAGAGGATGCGGTTTACCTTGATACAACTGGTTTGAACATTCAAGAAGTAGTTGAAAAAATCAAAGCAGAAGCTGAAAAAAGAATGTAAATGTAGAGAAGCCGATAGATTGATATCGGTTTTTTTTCTAAATTTGTCAAAATGCTGATTTTAAGGTATAATAGTTGCTGTTCGAGAAATTTTGATTTTCAAAGAATAGTGAATGATTATAAGGAGAAACCATGAACAACCTACCAAATTGCCCAAAATGTAACTCAGAGTATGTCTACGAAGACGGTGCCCTACTGGTTTGCCCAGAGTGTGCTCATGAGTGGAATCCTGCTGAAGTTGCAGATGTAGAAGAGGGTCTTGTTGCTATCGATGCCAACGGAAATAAATTGGCTGACGGTGATACAGTAACTCTCATCAAGGACTTGAAGGTAAAAGGTGCGCCAAAAGATTTGAAACAAGGGACGCGCGTGAAAAATATCCGCATCGTAGAAGGCGACCACAATATCGACTGTAAAATTGATGGCTTTGGTGCCATGAAACTCAAATCAGAGTTTGTGAAGAAAATTTAAGTATGTCAAAACACTATAAACTTGTATTTTATAGCCGTATCTTCTTGTTTCTAGCGGCTTTTACGGGAGTTTATCTTGAAATCGCCAAGCATGGTGGATTTGGGATGCTACTCTATTATACGGTTCTGTCCAACCTTTTAGTCGCGATTTTTACGCTCTATCTCCTAAAGGTTATGAGCCGTTTAGGTGAAAACTGGCAAAGATTAAGTCTCTTGCGCTTAAAAGGTGGAGTCACTATGAGTATCATGATTACCTGTGTGATTTACCATTTCCTTTTAGCGCCCATTGCGACTAATTTCTATACTCTAGAAAATTTCCTTTGCCACTATATCGTTCCCCTCTGGTTTTTAGCGGATACCCTCTTTTTTGACAAACAGGGTCAATACAAAATCTGGGATCCAATTGTGTGGACGATTTTACCCTTGCTGTATATGATTTTTGCTCTTTTTAATGGTTTGGTATTGAAACTTGATGTTCCTAATTCTAAGGTCAGTCCCTTCCCTTACTTCTTTTTGAATGTGAACAAGGGTTGGGATGTCGTGTTCAAGTGGTGTCTGATTATCTTTGTTGCCTATATGGTAGCAGGATTTATCTTCTACTTTATTAAGCAAATCAAGAGAAAATCATCCTAATACTCTTCGAAAATCAAATTCAAACCACGTCAGTTTCGCCTTAGGGTATATATGTGACTGACTTCGTCAGTTTCATCTACAACCTCAAAGCAGTGCTTTGAGCAACCTGCGGCTAGCTTCCTAGTTTG
>NZ_JUQO01000039.1 GCF_001074635.1 Streptococcus mitis | reverse complement strand
GTCAGTCTTATCTACAACCTCAAAGCAGTGCTTTGAGCAACCTGCGGCTAGTTTACTAGTTTGCTCTTTGATTTTCATTGAGTATAAAATAGTATTCACGGATAGCTTCTTTCAAACATTTATTTCCTACTTCTAACAAATTTCTAAATAGTTTAAGAATTTTATAGTCTGTCAAGTTTTTTTCTTGACACCTGCTAGAAATCTGCTATAATAGAACATGTGCTAAATAGCTCAGCTATTTCACCGAAATAAAAAATAAGAAAAGAGACTTTAAAAATGGCAGTTAAAATCCGTTTGACTCGTATGGGTTCTAAGAAAAAACCTTTCTACCGTATCAACGTAGCAGATTCACGTTCACCACGTGACGGACGTTTCATCGAAACAGTTGGAACTTACAACCCACTTGTTGCTGAAAACCAAGTAACTTTGAAAGAAGACCGCGTTCTTGCATGGTTGGCTGATGGAGCTCAACCTTCAGATACAGTTCGCAACATCCTTTCAAAAGAAGGTGTATTGAAGAAATTCCACGATTCTAAATTCTCAAAATAAGTTTAAAGTAGGTTGACAGATGGATACGATTGAAAATCTCATTATTGCGATTGTGAAACCCTTGATTTCACAACCAGATGCCTTAACTATCAAGATTGAAGATACACCAGAGTTTTTGGAATATCATTTGGATCTTGATCAAAGTGATGTGGGTCGTGTAATCGGTCGTAAGGGTCGCACTATTTCTGCGATAAGAACGATTGTCTACTCTGTCCCAACTGAAGACAAAAAAGTAAGAATCGTTATTGACGAAAAATAAGAAGGGCGGGACAAATGTCTCGCTTTTTGTGTGGAGAAGTTTAAAATAGCATCTATCAAGTACCAACATAATCGTGATTTAGAAGGCTTTTTAAAGGGGGGACCTCTAAGACGATAAGAAATCAATTTTTTACTAATAAAGAAGGTATTAGTAAATATAAGAAAGATAAAGCAAGGAAAATGGCGGATTATACTATCAAAGTGAGGAATCTCCAAGAGGCAGATAAGTTAGAACTTGTGAGACAAGAACGAGAAAGGCAGACTAGACTAGTAGAGTCCTTTTTAGTCAATGAACTAGATAAACGGTGATAGCAGGCATAAAATACTAATCCTAGAAATAGCATCTAGGATTCTACTATGCTACAATGGAAAGACAGACTCAAAGAATTATAGTCAATTAATCTTGAGAATAGCTATTTTTAAAAGGAGTAACAGTCTATGAACGAGAAAACAAAAGCTTACCTAGCAGCCTTATCCTTTTCAGCAATCATTGGATTTTCTTTTTTATTTACTAAGATTGCTTTGGGCTATACCAATCCTCTCACAAACTTAGCGCATCGCTATACAATCGTAGCTTTAGTAATGGTCGTCCTTCATCAAATCAAACTTATCAAAGTGAGTTTAAGTAGAAAAGATATTCTTTCTATTCTGCCGATGAGTCTTTTCTATCCGCTTTTCTTTTTTATTTTTCAATCCTTTGCTTTACAGTATATATCGTCTTCTGAAGCTGGAATTTTACAGGCTCTTGTCCCAATTTTTACGCTCCTTTTAGCATCGGCCTTTCTCAAGGAAAAGACAAGCTTGCTTCAAAAGTTCTTTTTATTTTTATCCGTAGCAGGAGTAGTTTTCATCTTCCTTAGTAAAGGAGCTAACTTTGGTACTGAGACTGCTAGTTTTGGATTTCTATTGATGTTGGGATCTGTTCTCGCCAATGCACTAAACAATATCCTCAGCAAGTCCAAAGGAGGACGCTATCGGGCTATGGATATGACAGCTGTTGTGATATTTGTTGGCTTCATCACCTTTAATACGCTAAGTCTGACCTCGCACTATCTAGATGGCAACATATTAGCCTACGTTGCGCCGCTCGGACAGGTATCTTATCTGCTTTCCATCCTCTATTTAGGAATTCTAGCCTCTATCGTTACTGGTAGTCTCTCTATCTATGCTATTGTTCGACTTGGAGCATCAACCGTCAGTGTCTTTGGAAATCTTGGAACAGTTTTGACCATTCTAGCCGGAGCCCTTATCCTCCACGAACCAATTTATAGCTACCATGTGATAGGAGCCACTATGATTATTGCTGGAATTTTAGGCATGAATCTGATGAGAAGAAAGTAAAGATTGCTTAGCAGTCTTTTTCTTAATCTAAATGATACAGAAAATTCAAAAATTTTAATGTAATCAAGTTTGGAAAACGATGATTTTAATATAGCATGATAAAATAGATAAAAAGAATGATATTAGGATAAAGAGGAGAAAGTGTGATAATGAAGCAAAATGATATAGCTGAAGCTATTGCTTTTTATAACAGAAAACCTGAGACTCTGGTACGTCACATTATACCAGTCGTAGATTGTGATTTGGTTGTTTATCATCGTCCTGGAAACACAAATAAAGGCCACATTATTTTTTATCATGGAGCTTGTGGACGTAGTCAGATGTGGGCTCACCAGTATGATGCCTTTGAAGGATTTGACCTCTACTTTGTCAATGTTAGAGGACAGGGTGAATCACCTATGAAAGTTGGTTTACCTGACTTGGAAGGCGCTGTTCAAGATGTAGATGCTATTTTGTCCTATTTCCAGCTGGATAAGGTGATATTGGTTGGTCATTCTTGGGGAGGGAATCCACTTCAAGAGTACTCCTATCGCCATCCAGAAAGAGTTCTAGCCTTGGTCATGGTAGATAGTTGGGGACAGCATCGTTACCTATCAGATAAAGAGAGAAATCGCATAAAATATAGTTCTCTTATGTGTAAAGCGATTCCTTGGAAGGTGATTGCAGATAAGAACTCAAAAATGTGTACAGATAATCCTATCACAAGAGAATTAGTCAAGACGGCCATTATAGAAACTGGGAGAGATGTTTTTTTGAACCTTGGAATCACAGGTTTTATGGCTGTCCACGAGATAGAAGGTTATCATGGCAATCCTCCTATGCTATTAGTAAGAGGCGAAAACGATTTTCCCAAACACCTAAAAAGGATCTACGATGGTATCATTGCTCTAAATCCCAATGCGCGTCAAGTAATGATTTCAGATAGTAAACACCAACCGATGAATGATCATCCTGAAGAGTTTAATCAGATAATTGCTGAATTCTTTGAAGAAGTAGTAACTCTGTAAGATGAGATTTATCCAACTTGAGAAAATCCTTGGAACGTGTTAAAATAAAGGATAAGGATTTTTAATAATTCATTATATAGAACGAGTGGATTTCTTTATGAAGAGGATTGAAGTATCTACAGAAATTGGTAGTCTCTCTGTTACTTATCAAAAGCAAAAGAAAATGCTAGTTTGTTTAAGTGGCGCAGGTTTGCTACCAAGTTATGAAAATTTTTCACTTATACTTGAAAAACTTCCTCCTACAATTGGTTATTTGACAATTGATTTTCCGAACACAGGTAGGAGTCCGATTCATGACCAAGCTGGAAAAAATCTATATAATCTTGCAGATGCGGTTTATGAAGTACTTGAAGAATTAGGGATTTCTGAATATATACTTTGTGTACATAGTTTGAGTGGAATTTTAGCTTGTAAATTGCTCAACAAACCAATTAAGTGTCAGGCTTTAGTAGCAATGGAACCGACAACTAAAAAAGTCATGTTTGCTGATTTTTCAGAAAATCCTTATCCAGAAATGGAAGAGCAGATGAGACTGATTGACGAGTATGGTCCTGAACTTTATTTTAAGAACTTAACTCAAGCAACATTTAGCCCTGAAATTAATAAAGAAATCTGGAAAATAATGCAAGAAAAAGGTTCAGAGTTGGAAAATCAAGATACAGGATTTCAGATATCTGGAGAGATTACTGAGGAAGATTTTGAGAATGTATCTATAGAATCTTATATCCCTGTATTTATTTTTTGTCAGGCTTATAGAGAAAAAGAGTACAGAGAATCAGAATATTGGACTTCCAATACTAAACTCATTTTAGGAGGGAATCACCATTATTTACAATGGTCAGAATCAGAGAAAATTGCGACTATTATTCGAGAATTGTCCGAATAAGATGGATAGAAATAGATACAGGAGACAAGATGAACTACTTTAATGTTGGGAAAATCGTCAATACGCAGGGGTTGCAGGGTGAGATGCGAGTCTTGTCTGTAACGGATTTTGCAGAAGAACGGTTTAAAAAAGGTACTGAGCTGGCCTTGTTTGATGAAAAAGATCAGTTTGTTCAAATAGTGACCATCGCTAGTCACCGTAAACAGAAGAACTTTGACATTATTAAATTCAAAGATATGTACCATATCAACGCTATTGAAAAGTACAAGGGATACAGTCTCAAGGTTGCTGAGGAAGATTTGAATGATTTAGATGATGGTGAATTCTACTATCACGAGATTATTGGTTTGGAAGTCTATGAGGGTGATAACTTGATTGGAACCATCAAGGAAATCCTACAACCAGGTGCTAACGATGTCTGGGTGGTCAAGCGAAAAGGCAAGCGTGATTTATTATTGCCTTATATCCCACCAGTGGTTCTCAATGTTGATATTCCAAATAAACGGGTCGATGTGGAAATCTTAGAAGGGTTAGACGATGAAGATTGATATTTTAACCCTCTTTCCAGAGATGTTTTCTCCACTGGAGCACTCAATTGTTGGAAAGGCTCGAGAAAAAGGGCTCTTGGATATCCAGTATCATAATTTTCGAGAAAATGCTGAAAAGGCCCGCCATGTAGACGATGAGCCCTACGGAGGCGGTCAGGGGATGTTGCTCCGAGCCCAACCTATTTTCGACGCCTTTGACGCCATTGAAAAGAAAAATCCCCGCGTCATTCTTCTCGATCCTGCTGGGAAACAGTTCGATCAAGCCTACGCTGAAGATTTGGCTCAAGAAGAGGAACTGATCTTTATCTGCGGTCACTACGAAGGGTATGACGAGCGCATCAAGACCTTGGTAACTGATGAAATTTCCCTAGGAGATTATATCCTGACTGGTGGTGAGTTGGCAGCCATGACCATGATTGATGCTACGGTTCGCTTGATTCCAGAAGTGATTGGCAAGGAGTCTAGTCACCAAGATGATAGTTTTTCTTCAGGACTTCTCGAATACCCCCAATACACACGCCCTTATGACTATCGAGGCATGGTGGTTCCAGATGTGCTTATGAGTGGGCACCATGAGAAGATTCGCCAGTGGCGACTTTATGAAAGTCTAAAGAAAACCTACGAGCGCAGACCAGATTTGCTAGAAAACTACCAACTGACAGTAGAAGAAGAAAAAATGCTGGCAGAAATTAAAGAAAACAAATAATAAAGGAGAAACCTATGCAAGTAATCAAACGTGATGGAGAAATTGCTGAATTTAATCCAGACAAGATTTACCAAGCTATCTTAAAGGCAGCCCAGACAGTCTATGTATTGACAGATGATTTGCGTCAAAACCTTGCACAAGTCACTAAGAAAGTGGTTTTGGATTTGGAAGAAGCCAAGGTGGAACGTGCTACCATCAGCATGATTCAGTCTATGGTTGAACATCGTTTGCTGGGTGCAGGTTACATTACCATTGCTGAACACTACATTTCCTATCGTCTACAACGTGACTTGGAAAGAAGTGGTTATGGAGACCATATCGCTGTTCATTTACATTTTGAACAAATTCGCTAAGAAAAAGAGTGGGATGAAGCAACTACATCTCACTCTTTCTTAAATCTATTTTTTTGAGCTGTTTGGACAGTTGAAGGGACAAATCGTAGGCGTTGAATATCGCTTATGCGGATAATACGGGTCACATTTTTGGCAAAATTTTTCACGATAATTTGCTGGCGTTGCTGATCGTATTTGATGATGTCACCTGTAAAGCTTGTCTCAGACAAGATAAGGTGAACAGCGGTTTGTTTCTGGATAGCCTCTTCAATAGTGGCTGTAAGGGAGTTACTTTCAGTTTGGTCAGGTTGGTCATGTCCATTTAAAAAGTCATGTATTTTATCTAGAACTTGCTGGAATTTATGTCTCATAGTGGCCTCCCTTCTTTTATATCAATATTATATAAAATTTTCCTAAAATCTACAAGATTTTACGAATAATCAAATGAAAGCTAAAAAAGGAGAAGAAAATGGCAGAATTTACATTTAAAATAGAAGAGCACTTGTTGACTCTTTCTGAAAACGAAAAAGGTTGGACCAAGGAAATCAACCGTGTGAGCTTTAATGGTGCTCCTGCAAAGTTTGATATTCGTGCTTGGAGTCCAGATCATACTAAAATGGGCAAAGGGATTACTCTCTCCAATGAAGAATTTCAAACGATGGTGGATGCTTTTAAAGGAAACTAAGTTTTCAAAATGAAAGAAAAGGATATTGAGTTATGACAACTCGATATCCTTTTTTAGTTAGCGAAGTAAGCCTGATTTTTAAGGCGTTGAAGTAGGGGACGGCTAATAAAACTAATAGCTAGAAGTTTACCAAGGTCTGGGATAATAAAGGGAATGACCCCCACAACAAGAGCTTTTTCAAATGCCATTCCAGCTAGGAAATGCAAGCTAAGAATCCCTCCGACAAAGACAAGGGCATCACCCAAGAGGTTTGCAAGAAAAATATTGACAATCCCACTCTTGCTGTTAGTTAGGGAAGAAGTAAGTCCAGAGTATACAAGATAAAACCAAAGATAGCCTGCAGTAGGACCAATCAAAGCATGAAATCCAGCTCCACCTCCTGCAAAGACAGGAAGACCGATAGCACCTAGAAGAAGATAGAGTCCAACAGAAAGTACAGCCTCTCTCGGTCTAAAGACAGTAGCAATCAAGCCGATTGCAAAGTTCTGCAGAGTGAAGGGAACAGGTCCAATTGGAAGACTGATTTGTGCCAAAACAGCAATGAGAGTAGCCCCAATAGCAGGGATAGCATAAACGTGAGCTTTTTTCAAAATAGTTAACCTCTTTTCTGATGTATAGTAACTATTATACTCATAGAAGAATCATTGTCAACCGATTTTTAAAAACAAGGTAACAAAAACTGTAACGGCCGATTTTGCTTACTGGTTAAGTTGGATAATTGTTTTGTTGATTCGAAAACATCAAAAAAGAAGCAGACACATTTGTATCAGCTTCCTTTATTTCGATTAACGCATGGTTACAAATTCTTCGGATGCAGTTGGGTGAATTGCCACAGTTGCATCAAAGTCTGCCTTGGTTGCTCCCATTTTGATAGCAACAGCAAATCCTTGGATCATTTCATCAACACCGTAGCCAATTCCATGAAGTCCGACAACTTTTTCTTCTGAACCAGCTGTTATCAATTTGAAACGAGTTTCTTGACGGTTGTAAGTGCAAGCAGAGTACATAGAAGTAAAGCTTGATTTGTAAACCTTGATTTGGTCTTGACCGTATTCTTTAATAGCTTGCTCTTCTGTCAAACCAACAGTTCCGATAGCAGGGTGTGAAAAGACAACAGTTGGAATAGTTGTGTAGTCCATTTTTGCAGTTGTTTTTCCGTTAAAGAGACGTTCAGACAAAGTACGTCCAGCCTTGATAGCAACTGGAGTTAGTTCTTTTTCGCCAGTTACATCACCTAGAGCGTAGATTCCCTCAACAACAGTATTTTGGTATTCATCCACTTGGATAAAGCCACGTTCGTTCAGAGTTACTCCAGCTTTTTCAAGTTGCAAACCCTTAACGTTTGGACGGCGGCCTGTAGCCCAGATAACTTGGCTAGCTGTGTGACTAGTACCATCTTCAAAATGAATGGTAATGCCTTCAGCAGTTTTTTCTAACTTGGCAGGAACTTTGTGAGTATGAAGTGGCAAGTTTGTTCTTTCCATTTCCTTTACCAGACCTTCAACGATGTAAGAATCAAAACCACGTAAAGGACGATCACGACGAACAAAGAGGTCTGTCTTGACACCAAAAGTGTGGAGTACGCCAGCCAATTCAACGGCAATATAACCAGCGCCTAGAATAGCAACTGACTCTGGCAATTCTTCCCAGGCAAATACATCATCAGAAGAGCCGCCTAGTTCTGCACCAGGAATATTAGGAATACTTGGATGGGCACCAGTAGCAATCACAATATGTTTAGCACGAATGAGTTCACCATTTACGCTAACAGTATGAGAATTTACAAATTCAGCATGACCTTCAATCAAGTCTACACCGTTGCGTTTAAAACTGCCATCATAAGAAGAACGAGCGCGATCGATGTAGGCTTCACGATTACGACGTAGGGTAGCAAAGTCAAAGTTAAGATCAGTAGTCTTAAAGCCGTAGTCTTCTCCAAATTGATGGAAAGTCTCAGCGATTTGCGCCCCGTACCACATGATTTTTTTAGGAACACAGCCGACATTGACACAGGTTCCACCTAGTCTCTTTTCCTCAATAACGGCCGCTTTGGCTCCATGTTCACCAGCACGGTTCATGGTAGCAATTCCTCCGCTACCTCCACCGATAGCAATGATATCGTATTCTCTCATTGAAAACTCCTTTGTACTCTTTTAAATAGTAGAGTGTCATTTTTTGATAGTCATATTCTATCTTTTTTTTGATGTTATTGCAAAAATCTGCTACGTTCAAAAAATTTAAAGAAAAGGCTTGCAAAAAACAAAAATAAAGTGTATTATATATCTAGTACAATGATTGTGGAATAAATTCCGAACAATAATTAAATCCTGAAATGTCATTATTTCGTTCTGAAATGTTATTGTTTCAAATTGATAATTTTTGTATAATATTGTTAAGAACTTTAAATCAAAAAGGAGTTTCATTATGAAAAAGAATGGTAAAGCTAAAAAGTGGCAATTGTATGCAGCAATCGGTGCTGCCAGTGTAGTTGTATTGGGGGCTGGGGGCATTTTGCTCTTTAGACAACCTTCTCAGACTGCTGTAAAAGATGAGGCTACTCATCTTGTTGTTGCCAAGGAAGGAAGCGTGGCATCCTCTGTTTTATTGTCAGGGACAGTAACAGCAAAAAATGAACAATATGTTTATTTTGATGCTAGTAAGGGAGATTTAGATGAAATCCTTGTTTCTGTGGGTGATAAAGTCAGTGAAGGGCAGGCTTTAGTCAAGTACAGTAGTTCAGAAGCCCAGGCGGCCTATGATTCAGCGAGTCGGGCAGTAGCTAAGGCAGATCGTCATATCAATGAACTCAATCAAGCACGAAATGAAGCTGCTTCAGCTCCCCAGTTACCAGTACCAGCAGGAGGCGAAGGAGCTGCAGCCCAAACTCCAGCTCCAGTCTCAGGAAATTCAGTGTCATCTATTGATGCACAATTAGGTGATGCTCGTGATGCTCGTGCAGATGCAGCAGCGCAATTAAGCAAGGCTCAAAGTCAGTTGGATGCAATGACGGTTCTCAGTACCTTAGAGGGAACTGTGGTCGAAGTCAACCGTAATGTTTCTAAATCTCCAACTGGAGCTAGCCAGGTGGTAGTTCATGTCGTAAGTAATGAAAACTTGCAAGTTAAGGGGGAACTATCTGAATATAACCTTGCCAACCTCTCTGTAGGACAAGAAGTAACCTTTACTTCTAAAGTTTACCAAGATAAGAGCTGGACTGGTAAGATTAGCTACATTTCTGACTACCCTAAAAACAATGGTGAAGCAGCAAGTGCAGCTACTGCCGCAGCAGGTGGTAATTCTGGTTCTAAATATCCATATACCATCGATGTTACAAGTGAAATCGGTGATTTGAAACAAGGATTCTCAGTAAGTGTTGAGGTCAAGAACAAGAGTAAAGCCATTTTGGTTCCTCTAACAAGTATTGTGACTGAAAATGATAAGAACTATGTCTGGGTGCTTGACGAGCAGAAAAAGGCCAAGAAAGTGGAAGTTAGTTTGGGTAATGCTGATGCAGACAACCAAGAAATCACTTCAGGTCTGACAAATGGAGTCAAGGTCATCAGTAACCCAACGTCTTCTCTAGAGGAAGGAAAAGAGGTGAAGGCTGATGAAGCAACTAATTAGTCTAAAAAATATCTGCAGAAGCTACCGTAACGGTGACCAAGAACTGCAGGTTCTCAAAAATATCAACCTAGAAGTGAATGAGGGTGAGTTTGTTGCCATTATGGGACCATCTGGTTCTGGTAAGTCTACTCTGATGAATACGATTGGCATGTTGGATACACCAAGTAGTGGAGAGTATTATCTTGAAGGTCAAGAAGTAGCTGGATTGGGTGAAAAACAACTAGCTAAGGTTCGCAACCAACAAATCGGTTTTGTCTTTCAGCAGTTCTTTCTTCTATCTAAACTCAATGCTCTGCAAAATGTAGAATTGCCCTTGATTTACGCAGGAGTTTCGGCTTCAAAACGGCGCAAATTAGCTGAGGAATATCTAGATAAGGTTGAATTGACTGAGCGTAGTCACCATTTACCTTCAGAATTATCTGGTGGTCAAAAGCAACGTGTGGCTATTGCGCGTGCCTTGGTAAACAATCCTTCTATTATTCTAGCAGACGAACCGACAGGAGCCTTGGATACCAAAACAGGTAACCAAATTATGCAACTATTGGTTGACTTGAACAAAGAAGGAAAAACCATTATCATGGTAACGCATGAGCCTGAAATAGCTGCTTATGCCAAACGTCAGATTGTCATTCGAGATGGAGTCATTTCATCTGATAGTGCTCAGTTAGAAAAGGAGGAAAACTAAGATGCAGAATCTGAAATTTGCCTTTTCATCTATTATGGCTCACAAGATGCGTTCTTTGCTTACCATGATTGGGATTATTATCGGTGTTTCATCGGTTGTTGTGATTATGGCTCTGGGTGATTCCATGTCTCGACAGCTCAATAAAAATATGACCAGATCTCAAAAAAATATCAGTGTCTTTTTCTCTTCTAAAAAAAGTAAAGATGGATCTTTTACTCAGAAACAATCAGCTTTTACGGTTTCTGGAAAAGAAGAGGAAGTTCATGTTGAACCACCAAAACCGCAAGAATCTTGGGTCAAGGAGGCAGCCAAACTAAAGGGAGTGGATAATTACTATGTAACCAACTCAACGAACGCCATCTTGACTTATAAAGATAAAAAGGTTGAAAATACCAATTTGACAGGTGGAAACAGAACTTATATGGAGGCTGTTAACAATGAAATTCTTGCAGGTCGTAGCCTTAGAGAACAAGATTTCAAAGAATTTGCAAGTGTCATTTTGCTTGATGAAGAATTATCCATTAGTCTATTTGGATCTCCTCAAGAGGCTATTAACAAGGTTGTAGAAGTTAATGGTTTTAGTTATCGAGTCATTGGTGTTTATACTAGCCCAGAATCTAAAAATTCAAAAATATATGGTCTTGGCGGCTTGCCTATTACCACAAATATCTCCCTTGCTGCGAATTTTAATGTAGATGAAATAGCTAATATTGTCTTTCGAGTGAATGATACAAGCTTGACTCAAACTCTGGGTCCAGAATTAGCACGAAAAATGACAGAGCTTGCTGGCTTGCAACAGGGAGAATATCAAGTGGCAGATGAGTCAGCTGCATTCGCAGAAATTCAACAATCGTTTAGTTTTATGACGACGATTATTAGTGCTATTGCAGGAATTTCTCTTTTTGTTGGAGGAACTGGTGTTATGAATATCATGCTGGTTTCGGTGACAGAGCGTACCCGTGAGATTGGTCTTCGTAAGGCTTTGGGTGCAACGCGTGCCAATATTTTAATTCAGTTTTTGATTGAATCCATGATTTTGACCTTGTTAGGTGGATTAATTGGCTTGACAATTGCAAGTGGTTTAACTGCCTTAGCAGGTTTGTTATTGCAAGGTTTGATTGCGGGTATAGAAGTTGGAGTATCAATTCCAGTTGCCCTATTTAGTCTTGCAGTTTCGGCTAGCGTGGGTATAGTTTTTGGAGTCTTGCCAGCCAACAAGGCATCGAAACTTGATCCAATCGAAGCCCTTCGTTATGAATAAGATCAACAAGATGGACGCTTGTCTATCTTGTTTTTGTATAGATTTCCCTATCGAAAATTCTTAAAAATGTGATATAATGAAGTGTTAGAAAAACAGGTTTCATTTGCCTGGAAAGGAAAAATTATGTCTGAAAAGAATTTTTATATTACAACACCGATTTACTATCCATCTGGTAAACTTCATATCGGATCTGCCTACACAACCATTGCTTGTGATGTCCTAGCACGTTACAAACGCCTGATGGGCTACGATGTCTTTTATTTGACAGGTCTTGATGAGCATGGTCAAAAGATTCAACAAAAAGCAGAAGAAGCTGGCATCACACCTCAATCCTATGTTGATGGGATGGCAGTTGGAGTCAAAGAACTCTGGCAATTACTCGATATCTCATACGATAAATTTATCCGTACAACGGATAACTACCATGAAAAGGTTGTCGCACAGGTCTTTGAGCGCTTGCTTGCTCAAGATGATATCTATTTGGGTGAATACTCTGGTTGGTATTCAGTTTCAGATGAGGAATTCTTTACAGAAAGCCAGCTTGCGGAAGTATTCCGTGATGAAGCTGGAAATGTAACTGGTGGTATTGCTCCATCAGGACACGAGGTTGAATGGGTATCTGAAGAATCATACTTCCTTCGCCTCAGCAAATACCAAGATCGTTTGGTCGAATTTTTCAAAGCTCATCCTGAATTTATCACTCCAGATGGTCGTCTGAATGAAATGCTGCGCAACTTCATCGAGCCAGGTTTGGAGGATTTGGCGGTATCTCGTACAACCTTTACATGGGGTGTTCCAGTACCATCAAATCCAAAACACGTTGTCTATGTTTGGTTTGATGCTCTGCTCAACTATGTGACAGCTCTTGGCTACGATCAAGACGAACACGCTAACTTTGACAAGTTCTGGAACGGAACAGTCTTCCACATGGTTGGAAAAGACATCCTTCGTTTTCACTCAATCTACTGGCCAATCCTTCTTATGATGTTAGATATCAAATTGCCAGAACGCTTGATTGGTCATGGTTGGTTTGTCATGAAAGACGGCAAGATGTCTAAGTCTAAAGGGAATGTTGTCTATCCTGAAATGTTGATAGAGCGTTTTGGGCTAGATCCGCTTCGTTACTACCTCATGCGTAGCCTTCCAGTTGGTTCAGACGGAACCTTCACTCCTGAAGACTATGTCGGCCGTATCAACTATGAATTGGCTAATGACCTTGGTAACCTCCTCAACCGTACGGTTTCTATGATTAACAAGTACTTTGATGGACAAATTCCAGCCTATGTAGAGGGCGTGACAGAGTTTGACCATGCTCTTGCTGAGGTTGCAGAACAATCAATCGCAGACTACCATACACACATGGAAGCAGTTGACTACCCACGTGCCCTAGAAGCAGTATGGACTCTGATCTCTCGTACTAATAAATACATCGACGAGACAGCTCCATGGGTCTTGGCTAAGGATGAAGCACTTCGTGATCAATTAGCAAGTGTCATGAGTCACTTGGCAGCTAGCCTTCGTGTTGTTGCTCACTTGATTGAGCCATTTATGATGGAAACAAGTCGTGCAGTCTTGAATCAACTTGGCTTGGAAGAAGTAGCAAGCCTTGAAAACTTGAGCTTGGCTGACTTCCCAGAAGATGTGACTGTAGTTGCCAAAGGAACACCAATCTTCCCACGTCTGGATATGGAAGAAGAAATCGCCTATATCAAGGAACAAATGGAAGGCAATAGACCAGCAGTCGAAAAAGAGTGGAACCCAGACGAAGTTGAACTCAAACTAAACAAGGAAGAAATCAAGTTTGAAGACTTTGACAAGATCGAAATTCGTGTCGCAGAAGTCAAAGAAGTGTCTAAAGTAGAAGGTTCGGATAAGTTGCTCCAATTCCGCTTAGATGCTGGTGATGGTCAAGACCGTCAAATTCTTTCAGGAATTGCAAAATACTATCCAAACGAACAAGAATTGGTCGGCAAGAAAGTCCAAATCGTTGCCAACCTCAAACCACGCAAGATGATGAAAAAATATGTCAGCCAAGGGATGATCCTCTCAGCTGAACATGATGGACAATTAACCCTTCTTACAGTTGATCCAGCTGTACCAAATGGAAGTGTGATTGGGTAAAAATAGACAGGACTAGTTCATGCTAGTTCTGTTTTTTATTTAACTATTATGCTTTACAAACTAGTGTGAAAGTGGTATATTATTGATGAAGCTACTAGTAGGTATTACAAAATAGATTGGAAGGGAGAAGTGATGAAAGAAACTCAACTATTAAAAGGTGTTCTTGAAGGTTGTGTCTTGGATATGATTGGTCAAAAAGAGCGATATGGATATGAGTTGGTTCAAACTTTGCGAGAGGCTGGATTTGACACTATCGTTCCAGGAACTATTTATCCTTTGTTGCAAAAGTTAGAAAAAAATCAATGGATAAGAGGCGACATGCGTCCGTCGCCAGATGGTCCAGATCGGAAGTATTTTTCGTTAACTAAAGAAGGAGAAGAGCGTGTCTCGGTCTTTTGGCAACAATGGGACGATTTGAGTCAAAAAGTAGAAGGAATTAAGAATGGGGGTTAAACCATGAAGAAAATGAAGTATTACGAAGAAACAAGCGCTTTGCTGCATGAGTTTTCTGAGGAGAATCAGCAGTATTTTGAGGAACTGTGGGATAGTTTTAATCTTGCTGGATTTCTCTATGATGAGGACTATCTCAGAGAGCAGATTTATTTGATGATGTTAGATTTCTCAGAAGCAGAACGAGATGGCATGAGTGCAGAGGATTATCTAGGTAAGAATCCTAAAAAAATAATGAAAGAGATTCTCAAGGAAGCACCACGCAGTTCTATCAAGGAGTCCCTTTTAACACCAATTTTTGTCCTAGCGATATTACGTTACTATCATCTACTGGGTGATTTTTCTAAAGGTCCTCTCTTAACAGTCAATTTGCTTACTTTTTTAGGGCAACTTCTTCTTTTTCTGATTGGATTTGCTCTTGTAGCCACAATCTTACGTTGGGGATTAGTCCAAGATTCTCCTAAAATGAAAATTGGCACCTATATTGTCGTTGGGATTCTTGTTCTGCTAGTTGTTCTGGGATATGTAGGAATAGGAAGTTTTGTACAAGAAGGAGCATTTTATCTTCCTGCTCCCTGGGATAGTTTCCTTGTCTTTACGCTTTCTCTAGTCATCAGTATTTGGAATTGGAAAGAAGCGGTCTTTCGTCCCTTTGTCAGTATGATTATTGCCCATCTTGTGGTGGGTTCTCTGCTCCGTTATTATGAGTGGATGGGCATTTCAAATGTTTTTCTTACAAAAGTTATTCCTTTAGCTGTCCTCTTTATTGGAATCTTTCTCTTGTTCCGTGGGTTTAAGAAGATAAAATGGAGTGAAATATAGTCAAAAAGCCGTTGCAAAGCGGTTTTTTGTTATAATTAATTGAAGAATGTAGAATCAAAGGAGAAAAATTTGATGAGATACATAACTCTTGGTCAAGATGACAAAGAATTATCAGAAATTGTTCTCGGAATGATGAGAATAGAAGATAAGTCTGTAAAAGAAGTTGAAGAGCTTGTAGAAACAGCACTTTCTGTTGGAATCAATGCTTTTGACTTGGCTGATATATATGGTCGTGGTCGTTGTGAAGAACTGTTAGGTCTTGTCCTAAAAAATCGTCCAGATTTAAGAGAAAAGATGTGGATTCAGTCCAAATGTGGCATTCGCATTGAAGAATTTACCTATTTTGATTTTTCTAAGGACTATATTATAAAATCTGTAGACGGTATTTTGCA
Source organism: Streptococcus mitis (assembly GCF_001074635.1). Taxonomy (GTDB): domain Bacteria; phylum Bacillota; class Bacilli; order Lactobacillales; family Streptococcaceae; genus Streptococcus; species Streptococcus mitis_E. Next base: position 2,072 of record NZ_JUQO01000039.1, on the reverse strand, counting down.
AAGATTGAAGATTGATCATCTGGACAGCTTGCTTCTTCACCGACCAGATGCTTTGATGGAATCTGACCAAGTAGCAGAAGCCTTTGATCTTCTTTATAAACAAGGTAAGGTTCGAGATTTTGGAGTTTCTAATCAAAATCCTATGATGATGGAGTTGCTTAAAAAAGATGTCAAGCAGCCGTTAGCTGTTAATCAGCTACAATTGAGTGCGGCTTTTACACCAGGATTCGAATCAGGTTTTCATGTTAATATGGAAGATAGTCAAGCAGCTATGCGAGATGGCAGCATTTTTGAATATTGCAAATTACACGATGTGGTCATTCAAGCATGGTCTGTCTTACAATTCGGGTATTTTAAAGGAAATTTTGTTGGAAATGAGAAATTTCAAGCTTTAAATCAAGTACTTGATCGTTTAGCTATTAAATATGGAGTAACCTCTTCAACTATTGCCATTTCTTGGATATTGCGTTATCCAGCAAAAATGCAGGCAGTCGTAGGTACAACTAATCCTAAGCACTTGAGAGAAGTTAGCCAAGCGACAAACTTTAGCTTAACAAGAAAAGAATGGTATGAAATTTATCTTGCTGCAGGGAATAATTTGCCGTAAGTAGAAGCAGATGTAAATAAATCACAGTCAAAAAGCCGTTGTAAAGCGGTTTTTTGTTATAATGAAGGGGAGAATTATTGATATTAAAGGAGAAAAACATGACATTTGAAGAAATTCTGCCTGGGTTAAAGGCTAAGAAAAAATATGTACGAACTGGTTGGGGAGGTGCTGAAAACTATGTCCAACTTTTTGACACTATCGAGCAAAATGGGGTTGCACTTGAAGTGACACCTTATTTCCTAATCAACGTTTCTGGGGAGGGAGAAGGTTTTTCCATGTGGAGTCCGACACCTTGTGATGTTTTGGCGACGGATTGGGTAGAAGTGCATGACTAAATGTGTACTCATTACAGGCGTGAGTTCAGGAATTGGCCTGGCTCAGGCTCGACTTTTTTTAGAGAAGGACTTTCAAGTTTACGGAGTTGACCAAGGTGAAAATCCACTCTTAGAGGGTGATTTTCGCTTTTTACAGAGAGATTTGACCTTGGACTTGGAGCCAATTTTTGACTGGTGTCCTCAGGTGGATGTTTTGTGCAATACTGCTGGAGTTTTGGATGATTATAAACCCCTATTGGAACAATCAGCGCAGGAAATTCAAGAGATTTTTGAAATCAACTACGTGACTCCAGTAGAGTTGACTCGGCATTATTTGACACAAATGCTGGAGAATAAAAAAGGAATCATTATCAATATGTGCTCCATTGCTTCTAGCCTAGCAGGTGGCGGTGGACACGCCTATACTTCTTCGAAGCACGCCTTGGCTGGATTTACCAAGCAGTTGGCTCTAGACTATGCAGAAGCTGGGATTCAGGTATTTGGTATCGCTCCAGGAGCAGTCAAGACAGCTATGACTGCTGCGGACTTTGAACCAGGTGGCTTAGCAGACTGGGTGGCGAGTGAAACACCAATCAAGCGCTGGATTAAGCCAGAGGAAATAGCAGAGATTAGCCTTTTCTTAGCAAGTGGAAAAGCAAGCGCCATGCAGGGACAAATTTTGACAATAGATGGTGGCTGGTCTTTGAAGTAGGAGGAGTCGGATGGATATTCAAGTGATCACAGAAGAAAATGCATCGCCATTAGTCTTGAAGGTTAAGTCTGAATTATTAGGATCTCCAGAACTGGACAAGACTTCTTACATGAATTGGAAGGTGAAGTAGGGGGATAATGGAACTATTTAAAACATGGAAGAAAAATATGGTTCTCTATGGTCTTAAATCTCAAATCGGAACTGTCTACCGAAACAGTGATAGGACAACAAGCTTTTATGATGTTGGGAATTTTCTATACCTAGCAGGGGAGTTGGATTCCAGATTTTGGGAAGATTTTGTTAGGAAATATGGTTTAGATTATAAGATTATTATTTCAGAAAATACCAATTGGCAAGATTTTCTGCATCGGAAAGTGGGGTTAAATTCTTTTACTCGCTATTCTTTTAAAGATAAGGCAAATTTTCAAGTTGAATTTTT
>NZ_JUQO01000038.1 GCF_001074635.1 Streptococcus mitis | reverse complement strand
GAAAAAATTCTGATGATGAACTTGAATTTCAATGATTACTTGGGTTCCATTATCTAGTTCAGCTAAAACATCTATACTAGTGTAAAAATCCTGCGCTGAGTACGGCAGGGAAGGCAAGACGTGAATGTTACTTCCCTCCAAAATCGTCACATTTTTTGCTGGCAAGTCCAGCATATCGCGAATAAACTGACAAGTGATTTCTGGATTGCTAAAGATTTTCTTAGCAACCAAGTCATTGGTTGGGCTAATGCCCGGATGTCTGAGAATCATCCTTTTCCTCCTTTTATTATACCACAGTTTTAAATCTAGGTTTGCTAGATTCTCTGGCTCTATCTATTTATTCGGAAAAAGTTTGAAAAATATTGGGTGTGGCTCTTTCCAATGGTATTTTTTGGTGCTTTCCTTTATAATGGGTGTATGGATAAGAAAAAATTATTATTGATTGATGGGTCTTCTGTTGCTTTTCGGGCGTTTTTTGCGCTCTATCAGCAGTTGGACCGTTTTAAGAATGCGGCTGGTTTGCATACCAATGCGATTTATGGTTTTCAGTTGATGTTGAGCCATTTGTTGGAGCGGGTGGAGCCGAGTCATATTTTGGTGGCTTTTGATGCGGGAAAGACAACCTTCCGTACAGAGATGTATGCGGACTATAAGGGTGGTCGAGCTAAGACTCCTGATGAGTTTCGTGAGCAATTTCCCTTTATTCGTGAGTTGCTGGATCATATGGGAATTCGTCACTATGAGTTGGCTCAGTATGAGGCGGATGACATTATTGGGACACTAGATAAACTAGCTGAGCAGGATGGTTTTGATATTACCATTGTCAGTGGGGACAAGGACTTGATTCAGCTGACGGATGAGCATACGGTGGTTGAGATTTCCAAGAAAGGTGTGGCTGAGTTTGAGGCCTTTACGCCAGAATATCTTATGGAAAAGATGGGCATTACACCGACGCAGTTTATCGATCTCAAGGCGCTCATGGGTGATAAGTCGGATAATATCCCTGGGGTGACCAAAATCGGTGAAAAGACGGGTATCAAGCTCTTGCTGGAGCATGGTTCGCTTGAGGGAATTTATGAGAATATCGATGGGATGAAGGCTTCTAAGATGAAGGACAATCTCATCAATGATAAGGAACAGGCTTTTTTGTCGAAAACACTAGCGACCATTGATACCAAGGCACCGATTGAGATTGGTTTGGAGGACTTGGTCTATAGTGGTCCAGATGTGGAAAATCTTGGGAAATTCTACGATGAGATGGGCTTCAAACAGCTCAAGCAAGCTTTAAATGTGTCGTCAGCTGATGTGACTGAGAGTTTGGATTTTACTATTGTTGACCAAATCAGTCAAGATATGCTGAATGAAGAGTCTATCTTCCATTTTGAGCTTTTTGGTGAGAATTACCATACGGATGATTTGGTTGGATTTGCCTGGTCTTGTGGGGATAAGCTTTATGCTACAGACAAGCTTAACCTTTTGCAAGAGCAGATTTTCAAGGACTTCTTAGAAAAAACACCTCTGAGAGTTTATGACTTCAAGAAGGCTAAAGTTCTCTTGCATCGTTTGGGTGTGGATTTGCAGGCGCCTGCTTTTGATAGCCGATTGGCTAAATACCTCCTTTCGACTGTGGAGGACAATGAAATTGCGACTATTGCTAGTCTTTATGGTCAGACATATTTGATCGATGATGAGACTTTCTATGGTAAGGGTGTCAAGAAGGCCCTTCCTGAACGTGAGAAATTCTTGGAACACTTAGCTCGTAAGCTTGCAATTTTGGTTGAGACTGAGTCTGTTTTACTTGAAAAACTCAGCGAAAATGGGCAATTAGAGCTTCTTTATGATATGGAGCAACCTCTGGCTTTTGTCCTTGCCAAGATGGAAATTGCTGGGATTACGGTTAAGAAAGAGACCTTGCTTGAGATGCAGGCTGAAAATGAGCTTGTTATTGAAAAACTGACTCAGGAGATTTACGAACTGGCTGGTGAGGAGTTTAATATCAATTCTCCTAAGCAATTGGGTGTACTTCTCTTTGAAAAATTGGAACTTCCTCTAGAATACACTAAGAAAACCAAGACTGGATATTCGACAGCAGTGGATGTTTTGGAGCGTTTAGCTCCTATTGCTCCGATTGTTAAGAAAATTCTTGACTACCGTCAGATTGCTAAGATCCAATCCACTTATGTGATTGGCTTGCAGGACTGGATTTTAGCTGATGGAAAGATTCATACTCGCTATGTGCAGGATTTGACCCAGACTGGGCGTCTGTCTAGTGTGGATCCAAACTTGCAAAATATTCCTGTGCGTTTGGAGCAGGGCCGTCTCATTCGGAAGGCCTTTGTGCCAGAGTGGGAGGATAGTGTATTGCTCAGCTCGGACTATTCACAGATTGAATTGCGTGTTTTGGCGCATATTTCTAATGATGAGCACTTGATTAAGGCCTTCCAAGAGGGGGCAGATATCCATACTTCGACAGCCATGCGGGTCTTTGGCATTGAGCGTCCTGAGGATGTGACTGCAAACGACCGTCGCAATGCCAAGGCTGTCAACTTTGGAGTGGTTTATGGAATTTCAGACTTTGGCTTGTCTAATAATTTGGGCATTAGCCGTAAGGAAGCCAAAGCCTACATTGATACCTACTTTGAACGCTTCCCAGGTATTAAAAATTACATGGATGAAGTGGTGCGTGAGGCGCGTGATAAGGGCTATGTAGAGACACTTTTCAAGCGTCGTCGTGAGTTGCCAGATATCAATTCGCGTAACTTTAACATTCGTGGCTTTGCGGAGAGAACTGCTATTAACTCCCCTATCCAGGGGTCGGCAGCAGATATTCTCAAGATTGCTATGATTCAGCTGGCCAAAGCCTTGGTTGCAGGTGGTTATCAGACTAAGATGCTGTTGCAAGTGCACGATGAAATCGTCCTTGAAGTTCCTAAATTTGAATTGGCAGAGATGAAAAAATTGGTGAAACAAACCATGGAAGAAGCCATTCAACTCAGTGTTCCCCTCATCGCAGATGAGAATGAAGGGGCAACCTGGTACGAGGCTAAATAAAAAGGGGGCTAGTCCTCCTTTTTTGTAGTAGAATTATGCAAGCCTTTTCAAAATATGCTATACTGATGAAAAAGGAGGATTTCTATGAGTCAAGAATTTATCAATCCAAGTGATGGCGTGATTCGTCAGTATCTCACAACGAGTAAAACTCTTGCTGTGGTGGGCCTGTCTGACCGTGAGGAAACAACTAGCAATCGAGTGACCAAGGAAATGCAGGCTCGGGGTTATAAAATCATCCCAGTCAATCCCAAGGTGGCAGGTGGCGAAATCTTGGGTGAAAAGGCTTATGCTAGCCTAGCTGAGATTCCTTTTCCTGTAGATATTGTCAATGTTTACCGTCGCAGTGAATTTTTGCCAGATGTGGCGCGTGATTTTCTTAAGGCTGATGCCAAGATTTTTTGGGCACAGCTAGGACTTGAAAGTTTAGAAGCGGAAGAAATCTTGCGTGCTGGTGGATGTGATGACATCGTGATGAATCGCTGTATTAAGAGAGAACATACACGCTTGATTGAGGAAGTATAATAAAAAGGTAGCCGTGGGCCAATGTCATTAAGTTAGTGAGCTAACTCTTTAAATAGGAGATAGGATTGAGAAC
>NZ_JUQO01000037.1 GCF_001074635.1 Streptococcus mitis | reverse complement strand
TGAGGTTGTAGATAAGACTGACGAAGTCAGTTACATATATCTACGGCAAGGCGACGTTGACGTGGTTTGAATTTGATTTTCGAAGAGTATTAGTCTTTATTTTCGTATGGCAAGATCAAGTTCAAGATGATTCCTGTCATGGCCGATAGGGCAGTACCTGAAAGAGTAACTGGACCAAGTTTAAGGATAGCTCCTCCAAGTCCAAGTACCAACATAGCACTTGCGATGATTAGGTTACGCATTTGAGCGAAGTCAACACGTTCTTTAATCAAGACTTTCAAACCATTACTTGCGATAACTCCGTAGAGAAGGATTGACATACCACCAAGTACAGCGTTTGGAATAGTTGAAATCAAGGCAGTGAATTTACCAAGGAAGCTAAGGGCAATCGCGATAAAGGCAGCGTTACGGATAACTGAGACAGAAGCGATACGAGTCATACCGATAACCCCTGTATTTTCTCCGTAAGTTGTATTGGCTGGTCCACCAAGGAAGGCAGAAACAGAAGTTGCGATACCGTCACCAAGAAGAGTACGGTGAAGACCTGGTTCTTTCAAGAATTGACGGCCACAGATTTGACCCAAAACAGTATGGTCTCCGATATGTTCAGAAATTGTTACGATAGCGATTGGCAAGATGGCGATGGTTTCTGGACCAAAGTAAAGATTGTACTCTTTAAAGGCACCACCAGTGCTAAATGGCAAGTAGAAACCAGGAATTTCAAACCAGTTAGCTTTAAGAACTGGTGTAAAGTCAACCAAGCCAAGGGTTAGTGCAAAGAGGTAACCACCGATAATGGCAAAGAGGAATGGAATGATTCGTAGGAATCCTTTTCCTTTTGTGTTGATAAAGGCAGCGATTAAGAAAGTAACAACTGCTACAAGAGCATTTTTCCAATTTCCATCCGCTACAAGTCCAGCGTTAGTAACTGCTGAACCTGCAAGTCCAAGACCGATAACGATGATCATAGGTCCGATGATGATTGGTGGTAAGAGTTTATCAATCCATTTTGTACCTGCAAAACGAACACCAGCAGCCACAAGGACATAGACCAAACCAGTCAAGATAACCCCTGTTTGGGCAGCAGATACATCACCACCCATTTCTTTCATAGCAAGTGACATAGCTGTGATAAAGGCAAATGAAGAACCTAGATAAACTGGAACTCTAAAACCAGTTGAAATCATATAGATGAGTGTTCCAACACCTGAAGCAAAAAGGGCAACAGATACAGGCATTCCCAAAATCAAGGGTACCAAGATGGTCGCACCAAACATGGCGAAAACGTGTTGGAAACTAAGGAGAATTCCTTTTCCAGCTGAAGGACGTTGGTCAACGTCTAGTAACAAATCAACAGTTGATTCTTGTTTCATATAAACCTCACTTTTGGGCATCAAAAAAGAGCCCATTATTTTACAGCAATAGGCCCTCAGAGTAAGACTTCTTTAAAATCTAGACTTTAAAGAGTTTTAAATATTTCTGCGTCTTCGTCACCTCACGGGATGACATTAAAAACCTTTGCTTAGGATAGTATAGCAGAAAAAAATGATTTTGTAAATCATTTTTTCCCGAGCCTAGAGATAAAAGAGCGAGGTTGATTTTGTAAATCATTTTTTCCCGAGCCTAGAAATAAAAAAGCGAGGTTGACTTTGTAAATATTTTTTTACTTGAAAATTTAAAGCGGGCGTTTATTGGGCATGCCAGCCTTACGTGGAAATTTATTTGGTGTTTCTTTTTTCTTTTCCACCACTGTGATGTAACGCGGATCTCCATTCGGTAGAGCATAGCTGAGATTGTCTTCGACTTTACTGAAGAGGAGGTTGAGGGCATTCTTAGCTTCTAATAATTCTTCAGGCGCATTGCTGGCCTTGAGTGCCAATAGTTTTCCGCCAACTTTAAGGTAAGGAATTGTCAATTCAGACAGGACCTGCATACGGGCTACAGCACGGGCAGTTACCAAATCAAACTGAGCACGAAAGTTTTTATCTTGGGCAAAATCTTCTGCACGACCGTGGTAGAAATGAACACCGTCCAAATCTAGTTCTTGAGCCAACAGTTGGAGGAAGTTGATGCGCTTATTTAGAGAATCAATAATAGTCACATCTAGCTGAGGATAGAGGATTTTCATCGGTAGACTAGGAAATCCTGCCCCGGCTCCAATATCAAGAAGTTTGATAGTTTCATTGGGAATCAAATCTTGAAGAATAGGCGCAATCGAATCGTAAAAATGTTTGAGATAAACTTCATCCTTGTCCGTAATGGCTGTTAAGTTAATCTTTTCATTCCAATCTACCAAGAGCTCAAAATAACGTTCAAATTGTTTTTTTTGCTGGTCCGAAAGTGGAAGATTCTGATCGGCAAGCAGGTTGTAAAATGTTTCTGGTTTCATAGTTATTTCCTTCTTTAGTATCATCTTATTTTACCACAATCATTAAAAATTTGATATACTGGTATTAATCTAAAAGCAGAAAGGACTTATATAATGACTTGGATTATTCTTGGAGTTTTAGCTCTTATTGTTATTTTTGTGATTGTTAGCTATAACGGTTTGGTTAAGAATCGTATGCAAACAAAGGAGGCTTGGAGCCAAATTGATGTTCAGTTGAAACGTCGAAATGATCTCTTGCCAAACTTGATTGAGACTGTAAAAGGTTATGCCAAATATGAAGGTTCTACCCTTGAAAAAGTGGCAGAACTACGTAACCAAGTGGCGGCAGCGACTTCACCAGCAGAAGCTATGAAAGCTAGTGATGCCCTCACTCGTCAGGTTTCAGGTATTTTTGCAGTTGCAGAAAGCTATCCAGATTTGAAAGCCAGTGCCAACTTTGTTAAATTGCAAGAGGAGTTGACAAACACAGAAAATAAAATTTCTTACTCTCGTCAACTCTACAACAGTGTTGTCAGTAACTACAATGTAAAATTAGAAACTTTCCCAAGTAATATTATCGCTGGAATGTTTGGATTTAAAGCAGCAGATTTCCTTAAAGCACCAGAAGAGGAAAAGGCAGTTCCTAAGGTTGATTTTAGCGGTTTAGGTGACTAAGATGTTGTTTGATCAAATTGCAAGCAATAAACGAAAAACCTGGATTTTATTGCTGGTATTTTTCCTACTCTTAGCTCTTGTTGGCTATGCGGTTGGCTACCTCTTTATGCGATCTGGGCTTGGTGGTTTGGTTATCGCACTGATTATCGGCTTTATCTATGCCTTGTCCATGATTTTTCAATCGACAGAGATTGTCATGTCCATGAATGGAGCGCGTGAGGTTGATGAACAAACGGCACCAGACCTCTACCATGTGGTGGAAGATATGGCTATGGTCGCTCAGATTCCTATGCCCCGTGTTTTCATCATTGATGATCCAGCCTTAAATGCCTTTGCGACAGGTTCTAACCCTCAAAACGCAGCGGTTGCTGCGACGTCAGGTCTCCTAGCTATCATGAATCGTGAAGAACTAGAAGCTGTTATGGGACATGAAGTCAGTCATATTCGTAACTACGATATCCGCATTTCGACTATTGCTGTTGCCCTTGCTAGTGCTATCACCATGCTTTCTAGTATGGCAGGCCGTATGATGTGGTGGGGTGGAGCAGGTCGCAGACGAAGTGACGATGATAGAGATGGAAATGGCTTAGAGATCATTATGCTAGTGGTCTCCCTACTTGCAATTGTGCTGGCACCTCTTGCTGCAACCTTGGTGCAACTAGCTATTTCTCGTCAGAGGGAATTCCTAGCTGATGCTTCTAGTGTTGAGTTGACTCGCAATCCTCAAGGGATGATTAATGCTCTACGTAAGTTGGATAATAGTAAACCGATGAGTCGTCCTGTCGATGATGCCAGCAGTGCACTTTATATCAATGATCCTAAGAAAGGTGGAGGGTTCCAAAAACTCTTTTATACCCACCCACCTATCTCAGAACGGATTGAGCGTTTGAAACATATGTAAAATGAAGGCTGGGAAAAAGCCTTTAAAATCTGAAAAACGCATAATATCAGGTGTGCAAAAACTTGATATTATGCGTTTTATTATGGGAAGTTTTACTTTCTCTTCTCCTAAAATTGTGTTTTTGCCCTATCTATCTGCTATGTTGCAAATTTATAAATCTTCTAAATTAACTACCTCTAAACTATCTTCTGTCAAGCGATAGATGGTCGAACAGACCTCTTTCAAGAAACGACGGTCATGCGAAACAGTGATGAGACCACCAAGATAAGTGGCAAAGAGTTTTCTAATTTCGGGTTGAGAAGTTGGAGAAAAGTTTCGTGTGGGTTCATCTAGCAGGAGAAAGTTTGGTTTGCGCAAGACTAAATCCAAAAGCAGGAGTTTACCCTGTTGCCCGCCAGATAAGGAGCGAATTTGATGCTGCATTTCTGGATAACTGAAATTGAGACTAGCTAAGTGAGATTGAATTTTCTGTAGTTCCTCTTTTTCTCCAGTTTTGCTGAGGTAGGCTATTGGTGATAAATCCAATTGCAGTTTTTTGTGGTAATCTTGTGGCATAAAACCAAGCGAAATTTCTCTTTTGGCGCTAAGCAGCTGTTGAAACTTGGCTAGCAGAGTCGATTTCCCAATACCATTTGGGCCAATGATACCGATTTTTTCTTGGCCACGGACAGTTAATTGTAGTTCTTGCACCAAAATTCGCTCGTCAATGGACAAATTTTCTTTTTCCAGTTGGATTAAGACTTTAGAAACTGGTAATGGTTGAATATCTGAGAAGAAAAGTTGGATTTCTTCCTCTTCAAGTGGCTTTTGGGTCATGGAATAAGCTGTCTTTTCAAAGCGTTTTTCTTGAGAGAGGACAGTTTTCATCTTTTTAGCCAATAGGCGACCGGCAGTACTGTCTTTAGTAGCTCGAAGCGCAGTTTCTACATTTTGCTTGACTCGTCGATGTTTTTCCATGGTTTTATCGTAGGCTCTTTGGTCGTTGGCTGCTTGCTGGCTTTGTCTGGCAAAATTAGCCTTTCTCTGGTCGCTATAGCTATCATAGTCTAAATGCTCTACTAACGTTTCTGCTTCTTTACGGTGCTTGACCAGTCGCAAGTGGACAATAGTGTCTGCCGTTTGAGACAGAAAGTCTTCATCATGGGAAATGAAAGTAACAGTTTGCCGAGTCTTGCGAATCTGACATTTTAGCCAATCAACCGTCTCAAGGTCTAGGTCATTTGAAGGTTCATCTAAAAATAGAATCTCAAAAGGTTTGGCTAACTCATGGATGAGCTGAATTTTCAAAGCTTCGCCCCCTGATAGACTGCCAATCACTTGGTCACTAGCGAAACGATTGCTATCAAAATGCAATTCCTCAGCCAAACGATAGAGGGTACTGTAGTCTAAATCAGCAAAATCCAAAAAGAAGTAGTCGTGTAGACTTTTCTTTTTCAGCTCCTCGGGGAGTTTTTGAGGAATGTAAGCGAGTGACTGATAGTCAGACTGGATGTCTCCCTTGATAGTGAAATCAGACACATATTCCCCCGTTAAAGTTTTAAGTAATGTTGATTTGCCATTTCCTTCTTCGCCAATAATAGCTACCTTTTCCCCGTCTTGTATGGTCATGCTTAGATCAGATACAAGATCTCGTAGATCTTTGTTTTGTGTGATGGTCAGGTGATTGATTTTTATCATATGCTTGCCCTTTCTAGAATGTCCATAGTGCATAACAAAAAGCTCTACTTTATCTAGTAGAGCCCAAAGTCTATGTCAAAAAAACTCTATTAAAATGCCAGAAAAAGAGCATAAAAGAGCACACAAAAAGAGACACAAACAAGATCTACTAAATAAAGGTTCTTTATTTGATAGACTTAGTTGTTCATGTCTCCCTTACCTCCGAGTATTAGTATCTTTATACTATACCTTTAAGGAAATTTTGTCAACAGAAAACTGACAATTCTAATCTCTAAAATCCGAAAACAGGTCCATAAAGAGTCAGTACGTGTTTGATATGATCGTAATGGAACTTGTCATAGTTGCGCCAAGCGGTACGTGCTTGATCGTTTAGTTTTAGGCTACCTAATCCAATCAGAAGACTGGTGCGTTGGTAAAATTTCTCAAGGTCGATTAAGATACTGTTGTTCAACTTTTCCGCTTTTTTGAGCTCTTGCAGAGTAGTATTTAGCAGCTCTTGTAGTCGAATATCATCTGCCGTACCCTGTTTGCAGCTTTGGAAACTTTTATTTAACTCGGATAGGAGTTGGGTTGCATTAGTAATGAGTTCTTTGTCTTCCATATGAGCATCCTCCTTGCTATCATGTATTCTTTCCTATAGTATAGCACCAAAAAATATAGTGATAAATATATTAAAAACTCGAATGTTAATTACAAAGTTTGGTGGGCTGATTTGTAGGCTTTTCATGGTATAATCAAGAGAGTAAATCTTTATGGAGGAAGTATGAAATTAAATATTCAAGAAATTCGTAAGCAGTCTGAAGGCTTGCATTTTGAACAAACATTAGACCTAGCCGCAGACCTGCGTGCACGCAATCAAGAAATTTTAGATGTAAAAGATATCCTTGCAGTTGGGAAAGTACAGTACGAAAACCGTATGTATTTCTTAGATTATCAACTATCTTATACCATTGTTCTTGCTTCAAGTCGCAGTATGGAGCCAGTTGAGTTAGTTGAATCTTATCCAGTAACGGAAGTTTTCATGGAAGGTGCAACTAACCAGCTAGATCAAGAAGTTCTAGATGATGATTTGGTCTTGCCTATCGAAAATGGGGAACTTGATCTTGCTGAGAGCGTGTCAGACAATATCCTACTAAACATTCCTATCAAGGTCTTGACGGCTGAAGAAGAGGCTGGTCAAGGATTTGTGTCAGGAAATGACTGGCAAATCATGACAGAGGAAGAATATCAGGCGCAACAAGCAGTTAAGAAAGAAGAAAACAGTCCTTTTGCTGGCTTACAAGGACTATTTGATGGAGACGAATAATGGTCTTGTCAAAAAAACGCGCACGAAAGGTGCTAGAAGAAATCATTGATCTGTTTCCAGATGCCAAGCCTAGTCTTGATTTTACCAATCATTTTGAACTCTTGGTTGCGGTCATGTTGTCAGCTCAGACAACAGATGCAGCGGTAAATAAGGCCACACCAGGTCTCTTTGCTGCCTTTCCAACGCCACAAGCCATGTCTGTTGCGACAGAGGGTGAGATTGCTTCACACATTTCTCGCCTGGGACTGTATCGAAATAAGGCTAAATTCCTTAAAAAATGTGCCCAACAGTTACTAGACGATTTTGATGGCCAAGTTCCTCAAACACGTGAGGAATTAGAGAGTTTGGCAGGTGTTGGTCGCAAGACAGCCAATGTTGTTATGAGTGTAGGATTTGGGATTCCAGCTTTTGCAGTCGATACCCATGTGGAGCGTATTTGTAAGCACCACGATATTGTCAAAAAATCAGCGACACCACTTGAGGTGGAAAAGCGGGTCATGGATATCTTGCCACCGGAGCAGTGGTTAGCTGCCCATCAGGCTATGATTTATTTTGGAAGAGCCATTTGCCATCCTAAAAATCCAGAGTGTGACCAGTACCCACAGTTATATGATTTTAGTAATTTATAAGATGGGGGCTCAAAAGTTTTTGCTTGATTTTAGGCTCGCTTTGTGCTATAGTAATTGATAATTAAATATTCCTTTAAACCTGTCCCGTGAGGCAGGCAAGGAGCGCGATAAAGTAGAAGGGTGAAGTCTATACTGTTTGCAGTAGGGCTTACTTAGCTATACATTTCAAGTCTCCTTGTTTAAGGAGACTTTTCTTTTTGGAGGTTTGTCATGAAGGCAAAAGAAGTTGTAGACGAATTGACCGTCAAACGAGCGATTACGCGTATTACTTATGAGATTATCGAACGTAACAAAGATTTGAATAAAATCGTCTTAGCTGGTATTAAAACTCGTGGTGTATTTATCGCCCACCGAATCCAAGAACGTTTGGAGCAACTAGAAAATCTTTCAGTTCCTGTTGTGGAATTGGATACTAAACCCTTCCGTGATGATGTTAAAAGTGGAGAAGATACTTCTTTAGTTTCTGTCGATGTGACAGACCGTGAAGTTATCTTGGTGGATGATGTGCTCTATACAGGTCGTACCATCCGTGCTGCTATTGATAATATTGTCGGTCATGGTCGTCCTGCGCGCGTGAGTTTAGCAGTTCTAGTCGATCGTGGACATAGAGAATTGCCAATCCGTCCAGATTACGTTGGAAAAAATATCCCAACTAGTCGTTCTGAAGAAATCATCGTAGAGATGGCAGAACTTGATGGCCAAGACAGAGTTCTGATTACTGAAGAAGCTTAGAAAGCTAAAGGAGTAGCCATGTCAGAAAATCAACAAGCATTGAACCATGTGGTGTCCATGGAAGACCTCACTGTCGATCAAGTGATGAAATTGGTCAAGCGAGGAATTGAGTTTAAAAATGGAGCTCAGCTTCCTTATGAAGACCATCCGATTGTTTCCAATCTTTTCTTTGAGGATTCTACACGGACGCATAAGTCCTTCGAAGTGGCAGAGATTAAACTGGGGCTGGAACGACTTGACTTTGATGTGAAGACTAGTTCGGTTAATAAGGGTGAGACACTTTATGATACCATCCTGACTCTGTCTGCTTTAGGAGTGGATGTTTGTGTGATTCGTCACCCTGAGGTTGACTACTACAGAGAGTTAATTGCAAGTCCAACGATTACGACTTCCATTATCAATGGTGGAGATGGTTCGGGCCAACACCCTAGCCAGAGCTTGCTTGATTTGATGACTATTTATGAGGAATTTGGTCACTTTGAGGGGCTCAAGGTCGCTATTGCAGGTGACTTGGACCATTCACGCGTTGCCAAATCCAATATGCAGATTTTGAAACGCTTAGGTGCAGAACTTTATTTTGCTGGACCTGAGGAATGGAGAAGTCAAGAGTTTGCAGACTATGGACAGTGTGTAACCATTGATGAAATCATTGATCAGGTGGATGTCATGATGTTTCTCCGTGTGCAACATGAACGCCATGATAGTGGAGCTGTCTTTTCGAAAGAAGACTACCATACCCAACATGGCTTGACTCAAGAACGTTATGATCGTTTGAAAGAAACAGCAATCCTCATGCACCCAGCTCCAGTCAACCGTGATGTAGAAATCGCAGACCACTTGGTTGAAGCACCAAAATCACGGATTGTCCAACAAATGACCAATGGTGTCTTTGTTCGAATGGCAATCTTAGAATCCGTACTGGCGAGTAGAAACGCCAACTAAAACACAAGACGTTAAAAGACGCCAGTGAGCGTCCACGAGAGGTGAAAATATGACAAAAAGACTTCTAGTATTAGAAGATGGCACAGTTTTTGAAGGCAAGGCCTTCGGAGCAGATATTGATGTAACAGGAGAAATCGTCTTTAATACAGGTATGACCGGCTACCAAGAATCCATTACAGACCAGTCTTATAATGGACAAATCTTGACCTTTACTTATCCTTTAGTAGGAAATTATGGAATTAATCGTGATGATTACGAATCCATTATTCCAACTTGTAAGGGAGTCGTTGTTTTCGAAGAGGCGCGTAGAGCTAGCAACTGGCGAAATCAAATGACGCTGGATGAATTTTTGAAAGCCAAGAAAATTCCAGGTATTTCAGGAATTGATACGCGTGCTCTTACCAAGATTATCCGTAAGCATGGTACGATGCGTGCAACCTTGACCCATGTTGGGGACAGTATGGACCATGTGACGGACCAACTCCAAGCGACAGTCTTGCCGACAGATAATATCAAACAGGTTTCTACTAAAACTTCATATCCAGCTCCAGGAGTTGGTTTGAGTGTGGTGCTAGTGGACTTTGGTCTCAAGCACTCAATTCTACGTGAACTTTCTAAGCGTAATTGTAACGTGACGGTTGTTCCTTATTCGACAACGGCAGAAGAAATTCTCCATCTCAATCCTGACGGAGTTATGTTGTCAAACGGTCCAGGTAACCCAGAAGATGTTCCACAGGCACTGGATATGATTCGCGGTATACAAGGAAAAATTCCAATTTTTGGTATTTGTATGGGGCACCAACTCTTTGCTATGGCAAACGGGGCTAAGACTTACAAGATGAAGTTTGGTCACCGTGGCTTTAACCATGCGGTACGCGAAATTGCTACAGGACGCGTAGACTTCACCAGTCAAAACCATGGTTATGCAGTTAGCCGTGAGGATTTGCCAGAGCACTTGATTATTACCCATGAAGAAATCAATGACAAGTCAGTTGAAGGTGTGCGTCACAGATACCAACCTGCTTTCTCTGTTCAATATCACCCAGACGCAGCACCTGGTCCACACGACGCAAGCTACCTATTCGACGAGTTTATCGAGATGATGGAAGCTTTTAAACAATCAAACTAAGAACGAGTAAAAGCTCGTCGGATAACTTATGTAACTGAACACGGACGGAAAACTCGGAATTTAGAGAAACCAATTTGGATTGTCAATCCTTCTTTGGTTTCCTAAAATTCAATCGTTTTCTATTCGTCCTTTGTATCTTATTTAATGGCAACCTGAGAGTTGCCGAATAGAAAGGCAGGTCGTTTCTTTTAGTCGCTATCAGGCGAACTAAAAACTCCCTGCACTAGATTTTTTACCGAAAAGTATCGTTTCGCTAAAAAATCGTCGGAGAATTTATTTAATGTCGCTCTGTGAGGCGACGAATAGAAAGGAGAAGATACATTGTTCGCGGAAGTGAACACGCCCTAAGAACTGTGTGAAAAAGATAAACATCGTCTTGACGCTGAAGGTGTCTGCACCGAGTTTCATATTTTCACTGTGTTCTTTACGGGCTTTGTATCATAAACTATGCCTAAACGTACTGATATTCAAAAAATTATGGTGATTGGTTCTGGTCCGATTATTATTGGTCAGGCTGCTGAGTTTGACTACGCTGGGACCCAGGCTTGCTTGTCGTTGAAAGAGGAAGGTTATGAGGTTGTTTTGGTTAACTCAAACCCTGCCACTATCATGACGGACAAGGAAATTGCGGACAAGGTTTACATCGAACCGATTACACTTGAGTTTGTGACACGTATTCTTCGTAAGGAGCGTCCAGATGCCTTGCTACCAACACTCGGTGGTCAGACAGGTCTCAACATGGCCATGGAATTATCTAAAAATGGTATCCTGGATGAGCTTGGTGTTGAACTTCTGGGTACCAAATTATCTGCCATTGACCAAGCGGAGGACCGTGACCTCTTTAAACAATTGATGGAAGAGCTCAACCAACCCATTCCAGAATCTGAAATTGTCAACACAGTTGACGAAGCAGTTACCTTTGCAGCAACAATTGGCTACCCAGTCATCGTCCGTCCAGCCTTTACACTTGGTGGTACTGGTGGTGGTATGTGTGCCAACGAGGAAGAATTGCGTGAAATCGCTGAAAATGGTTTGAAATTGTCACCTGTTACCCAGTGTTTGATTGAACGTTCCATTGCTGGTTTCAAGGAAATCGAGTACGAAGTCATGCGTGACTCAGCTGACAATGCTTTGGTTGTTTGTAACATGGAAAACTTTGACCCAGTTGGGATTCACACAGGGGATTCCATCGTATTTGCCCCTGCGCAAACCATGTCAGACTATGAAAACCAAATGCTTCGTGACGCAAGCTTGAGCATCATTCGTGCCCTTAAGATTGAAGGTGGATGTAACGTTCAGCTGGCCCTTGATCCACATAGCTTTAAGTATTATGTTATCGAAGTAAACCCCCGTGTATCGCGTTCGTCAGCCCTTGCTTCTAAGGCGACAGGATATCCGATTGCTAAGTTGGCTGCTAAGATTGCAGTTGGCTTGACCTTGGATGAGGTTATCAACCCAGTTACAGGTTCAACCTATGCCATGTTTGAGCCTGCCCTTGACTACGTGGTTGCTAAGATTCCTCGTTTCCCATTTGACAAGTTTGAAAAAGGTGAGCGCCGTCTTGGTACCCAGATGAAGGCGACTGGAGAAGTCATGGCAATCGGTCGTAACATCGAGGAATCTCTCCTTAAGGCTTGTCGTTCCCTTGAAATTGGTGTGCACCACAATGAAATGCCTGAACTTGCAGCAGTTTCTGATGATTCCTTGATTGAAAAAGTAGTCAAAGCCCAAGATGACCGCCTCTTCTACGTATCAGAAGCCATTCGCCGTGGCTACACACCAGAAGAAATTGCTGAATTAACTAAGATTGATATATTCTATCTTGATAAACTCTTGCATATTTTTGAAATTGAGCAAGAATTGGGTGCCCATCCACAAAATCTAGAAGTCTTGAAAACTGCAAAATTGAATGGCTTCTCAGACCGTAAGATTGCTGAGCTCTGGAAAACGACTGCTGACCAAGTTCGTCAACTTCGTTTGGAAAACAAGATTGTTCCTGTTTATAAGATGGTCGATACTTGTGCGGCAGAATTTGACTCTGAAACACCATACTTCTATTCAACCTATGGATGGGAAAATGAATCTATCAAGTCTGATAAGGAATCTGTTCTAGTTCTAGGTTCTGGTCCAATCCGTATCGGTCAAGGGGTTGAGTTTGACTACGCAACTGTTCACTCAGTTAAGGCTATTCAGGCGGCTGGCTATGAAGCCATCATCATGAACTCAAACCCAGAGACCGTTTCTACAGACTTCTCTGTATCAGATAAGCTTTATTTTGAGCCATTGACATTCGAAGATGTTATGAACGTCATTGACTTGGAGCAACCAAAAGGTGTTATCGTTCAGTTCGGTGGTCAAACAGCCATCAACCTTGCGGAGCCATTGGCAAAAGCAGGTGTGACCATCCTTGGTACACAGGTTGCTGACCTAGACCGTGCCGAAGACCGCGACCTCTTTGAGCAAGCTCTTAAAGATTTGGATATTCCACAGCCACCAGGACAAACGGCTACAAATGAAGAGGAAGCAGTGCTTGCAGCTCGCAAGATTGGTTTCCCAGTCCTCGTTCGCCCATCTTATGTACTTGGTGGACGCGCCATGGAAATCGTTGAAAACGAGGAAGATCTTCGTTCTTACATGCGTACCGCTGTTAAGGCTAGTCCAGACCACCCAGTTCTTGTCGATTCTTATATTGTTGGGAAAGAGTGTGAAGTCGATGCCATCTCAGACGGGGAAAATGTTCTCATCCCTGGTATCATGGAGCACATCGAACGAGCTGGTGTTCACTCAGGTGACTCAATGGCCGTTTACCCACCACAAACCTTGTCTCAAAAGGTGCAAGAAACAATCGCAGACTATACTAAACGCCTAGCAATCGGTCTTAACTGCCTTGGAATGATGAACATCCAGTTTGTTATCAAGGATGAAAAAGTCTACGTTATTGAGGTCAATCCACGTGCCAGCCGTACGGTTCCATTTCTTTCTAAAGTGACCAATATCCCTATGGCTCAAGTAGCAACCAAGCTCATTCTTGGTCAAAAACTTGAAGAACTTGGCTACCAAGATGGACTTTACCCTGAAAGTAGCCGCGTTCATATCAAGGCACCTGTCTTCTCCTTTACCAAACTAGCTAAGGTAGACAGCTTGCTCGGTCCTGAAATGAAGTCGACAGGGGAAGTTATGGGTTCTGATACGACTTTGGAAAAAGCTCTCTATAAGGCCTTTGAAGCTTCTTACCTCCACTTGCCAACTTTTGGTAACGTTGTATTTACCATCGCTGATGATGCCAAAGAAGAAGCCTTGGACTTGGCTCGTCGTTTCCAAAATATTGGCTATGGAATCCTCGCGACAGAAGGGACAGCAGCCTTCTTTGCCAGTCATGGATTGCAAGCCCAACCTGTTGGTAAGATTGGTGATGACGATAAGGATATTCCAAGTTTTGTTCGCAAAGGAAGAATTCAAGCTATCATTAATACAGTTGGAACAAAACGAACTGCTGACGAAGATGGTGAGCAGATTCGCCGTTCAGCTATTGAACACGGAGTGCCCCTCTTCACAGCCCTAGATACAGCTAACGCCATGCTCAAAGTATTGGAAAGCCGTAGTTTTGTCACAGAAGCAATTTAAATAGAAAAAAGAGAAGGTGTAACACAATGTCATTAAGTTAAGAAATTCAAATACAGTTCTGTATTTGGGTTTCTTTTT
>NZ_JUQO01000036.1 GCF_001074635.1 Streptococcus mitis | reverse complement strand
AATGATGTCTATTAATTCGGTAGAGACTGAACTCGTTCCATTTTCATAACGACTCAAGCTATTTCGAGAAATTCCTATAATTCGGGCAAATTCGGGTTGTGTTAAGTCATGTGTTTTACGTAAGGATTTTATGTTCTTTCCAATCATGGCAAACTCCTTTATTTTTATAATTCAATTATAGCATAAAAAAGCATAACGCACCAATTTTGGTGCGTTATTTCTTGTTTTTCTAGCCTAAACTTTACTTCTAAAAAAGCCACCTTAAAGAGCAATGTCATTAAGTTAAGAAATTCAAATACAGTTCTGTATTTGGGTTTCTTTTT
>NZ_JUQO01000035.1 GCF_001074635.1 Streptococcus mitis | reverse complement strand
AGGAGATGTTTCATATACTAAGTGGAAAGAAATGTTTAGTAATGAGCTTAAATTTGATGTAGAGCGTGAAAATTATCTAAATATTTTTCAGACTTTTATTTCTATTTATAGACTCGTACCAAACTTACTAATTTTAATTTTGGGAGGACTAGAAGTACAGCAGCATATGATGTCTCTGGGGAGTTTAATGTCATTTTTATCATTGGTTTCTTTGCTTCTTTCACCTATTACTCTAATCGTACAAAACTGTTTTCAATTTCAATTTTGTTTTACAATTTTAGATAGAGTGTTTGATATCATTTATACTCCAGAAGAAAAAAATCAATTTTCTATTTCTAAACTACCCCCATTTGAAATGATGACTTTCAGAAATTTGAGTTTTGCTTATAGTAGTGCCTATAAAGTTATTTATGATATATCATTAACTATTAAGAAAGGTGAACGTATTGCTATAGTGGGGAGGACAGGTTGCGGAAAAACTACACTTATTAAATTATTGCTACGGCTGTATGATGTAGAGAAAAATACGATTTTATATAATGGTAATGATATTAATTTATTTGATTTAAATAGTTATAGGAAGAGTTTCGGAGTTGTTTTACAAAATGATGTAATGTTTAACGACACTGTGATTTCCAATATAGATTTAACTCATAGCCATTCTATGGAGGATGTCATTTCTGCAGCAAGTTTAGCTGAATTAGATATAGAGATTAATAATATGCCCATGGGATACTATACTAGTATTGGGGATAATGGTAATAATTTATCAGGTGGGCAAAGGCAACGCTTAGCAATAGCTCGAGCTATTTTGCAAAATCCAGAGATTATGATTTTTGATGAAGGTACTGGTCAATTGGACACTATAACAGAGAAGAAAATAATGGATAATTTAAAACATAAAGGAATTACCCAAATTTTTATAACTCATAGACTATCTAACGCTCAGGAATACGATAATATTGTTGTTATGGATAACGGTAAAATCATAGATAGCGGAAAACATGATGAGTTATGTGGTAAAGAAGGTATGTATAAAAGGCTTTTTGAAACCTCATATAATTAATTTTGATTAGGTTTTATGAGTCTGTACAAGAAGTCTCGAAAAGCAGAACACGCATAGTATCAAGTAGAAGGTAAATCAGATGAAGAGTGTGCTGATTACGCAATTGCTGAGATTGAGAAGATTTCTGAGACAGTAGGTATTCCTAAGAAATTGACTGAACTTGGTATTGAAGAAAAAAATTTCGATTTTGAATACATTTCTAAGAATGCCTTGATTGATGCATGTGCACCAGGAAACCCATTTATGCCAACTTTAGAAGAAACGATTGATTTTTATAAAGAGTTGTTTTAAGAAATAATCATTTTAATTGTTTACTAACTTAAATGTTATTTAAAGGATTGAGTTTTGTACTGTACAATGCTCAATCTTTTTTTGTAGTATGGATTAAAATATAGATTATCCTTCCCTTCTTATTGAAATCTATTTGGTAGTTTTTAAACTGAAAATATTTATTTTTTTTTGTGTTATACTAATTTTATAATTACTTTAGGAGGAATAAAAATGGATTTATCATTTTTAGATTGGATTAGTCTAATAGCAAATATTGTAACTATTTTAGGGATAAGTGGGTTTTTAAATGATTATCTTAATAAAAGAAAAGATGAGAAAAAAATTTCTAATGACGTTTTATCTAACGCGATAAAATTAGCAAGTTTAAGTCTCGATATTTATGATCTAAAGGAACAAAAAATTTATAGAGCTTCTGATTATATCAAGGTAATAAAAACAAATCTTGAAGAATGGAAAGATTTAATAAATAATTTTGAGATAAATAGAGACTGGCAACAAGAAGAAAAATATAATCTACCAGATACAGAGGAGCATAATTTGACTTCAACTGAACAGTATAATGATGGGGAAGAGTATATGAGTACAGATTATGTATTTTGTGATGGAGAAAGTCAGCAATGCTTGTATGAGGAAGAGATACAGGATTATATAAATAATTTCAAAAAACTTTCAAAAAATGAGCAAGAGAACATATTAAAAATTGCAATATATAATGATATTTTTGATCAGCATTGGAAAAATTTCGAAGGGGATTTAAGATTATCAGAAAGCATTATTAGAGATTTTGTCGATGCAATTCTTTTATCTATTACATCAGAAGGTTTAACTTATAATGCTTATTTAAATAGTGATTTTGAGACATTAAGAGTAATTCAAATTGAAATAGATGAGCTACTAAAGTATATAGAATTGTATGTTAAT
>NZ_JUQO01000006.1 GCF_001074635.1 Streptococcus mitis | reverse complement strand
ATTTGCCAAAAAGAAAAAAGACGATGAAGAGGAAGCTTAAATAGATGATCTCATTTGATCCTTAGTAGCTTTCCCTACATAAAGTCTTTGTAAATCAAAAAGAACTAGAAAAATCACTCATTTGTGAGAATTCTAGTTCTTTTTTTGTATTTCATAAACATTTCATATTTGGGTTTTATAATAGTCTTACAAATATGGAGGTGACAAATGAATCCAATCCAAAGAGCTTGGGCTTATGTCAGTAGAAAACGACTGAGAAGTTTTATTTTATTTCTGATTTTATTGGTCCTATTGGCCGGAATTTCAGCCTGTTTGACTCTGATGAAGTCCAACAAAACAGTTGAAACCAATCTTTACAAATCACTCAATACCTCTTTTTCTATTAAGAAGATAGAAAATGGGCAGACTTTTAAGTTGTCGGACTTATCATCCGTGAGCCAGATTAAGGGGCTGGAAAATGTTTCTCCTGAACTGGAGACGATTGCAAAATTAAAAGACAAGGAAGCGGTGAGTGGCGAGCAGAGCGTGGAGCGTGATGATTTGTCAGCTGTGGACAAGAACTTGGTTAGTTTAACGGCTCTTGAAGATTCAGCCAAGGATGTCACCTTTACCAGCTCGGCTTTTAACTTAAAAGAAGGTCGACACCTTCAAAAAGGGGATTCAAAGAAAATTCTCATCCACGAAGAGTTGGCTAAGAAGAATGCTCTTTCCCTTCATGACAAGATTGGCTTAGAAGCTGGACAGTCAGAATCTGGCAAAGGACAAACAGTTGAGTTTGAAATTGTCGGCATTTTTTCTGGTAAAAAACAAGAGAAATTTACAGGCTTGTCTTCCGACTTCAGTGAAAACCAAGTCTTTACAGACTATGAAAGTAGCCAAACCCTTTTGGGAAATAGTGAACATCAAGTTAGTGCAGCGCGCTTCTATGTAGAAAATCCGAAGGAAATGGACGGACTTATGAAGCAGGTGGAAAACTTGTCCTTGGAAAATCAAGGCTATCAAGTCGAGAAGGAAAACAAGGCTTTTGAACAAATCAAAGACTCAGTTGCAACCTTCCAAACCTTTCTGACCATTTTCCTTTATGGAATGTTGATAGCAGGAGCAGGAGCCTTAATTCTGGTCTTGTCTCTCTGGTTGAGAGAACGTGTCTACGAGGTGGGAATTTTACTGGCACTTGGAAAAGGCAAGAGCTCAATCTTCCTACAGTTCTGTTTAGAGGTAGTTTTGGTATCTCTCGGTGCTTTGCTTCCAGCATTTGCTGCAGGAAACGCAATCACAACTTACCTACTCCAAACTCTACTAGCAAGTGGAGAACAGACAAGCTTACAAGACACGCTAGCTAAAGCAAGCAGTCTATCAACCAGCATCCTATCTTTTGCAGAATCCTATGTTTTTCTAGTTCTGCTTAGTTGCTTATCTGTAGCCCTTTGTTTCCTATTCTTATTTAGAAAATCGCCGAAAGAAATTTTATCATCTATTAGTTAATACTCTTCGAAAATCTCTTTAAACCATGTCAGCTTCGCCTTGCCGTACTCAAGTACAGCCTGTGGCTAGCTTCCTAGTTTAATCTTTGATTTTCATTGAGTATAAGAAGGAGAAATCATGACTTTATTACAATTACAAGATGTTACCTACCGTTATAAGAACACTGCTGAAGCAGTCCTATATCAGATCAATTATAATTTTGAACCCGGAAAATTTTACAGTATTATTGGGGAGTCAGGAGCAGGAAAATCCACACTCTTGTCCCTCCTTGCTGGTTTAGATAGTCCTGTTGAAGGTTCTATTCTTTTTCAAGGAGAGGATATTCGTAAGAAGGGCTATTCTTACCATCGCATGCACCATATTTCCTTGGTCTTTCAAAATTATAACTTGATAGATTATCTTTCTCCACTGGAAAATATCCGCTTGGTCAATAAAAAGGCAAGCAAGGATACCCTCCTTGAGCTTGGTTTGGATGAAAGTCAGATCAAGCGGAATGTTCTCCAGTTATCAGGTGGTCAACAACAACGTGTTGCCATTGCTCGCAGTTTGGTGTCAGAAGCTCCAGTTATTCTAGCGGATGAGCCAACGGGAAATCTGGACCCTAAAACTGCAGGAGATATTGTCGAACTGCTCAAATCACTTGCCGAGAAAACAGGTAAATGTGTCATCGTCGTCACCCACAGCAAAGAAGTGGCACAAGCGTCAGATATTACACTTGAGTTGAAGGACAAGAAACTGACTGAAACTCGCAATACTAGTAAATAATTTAAGCTTGTTTTGATAGCATTATAAAATCAAATCTAGAAAGGGAACCTATGTTACACAACGCATTTGCCTATGTTACAAGGAAGTTTTTCAAATCGATTGTCATCTTCCTGATTATTCTCCTCATGGCGAGCTTGAGTTTGGTCGGCTTGTCGATCAAGGGAGCTACTGCCAAGGCTTCTCAGGAGACCTTTAAAAATATCACCAATAGCTTCTCCATGCAAATCAATCGTCGCGTCAATCAAGGTACGCCACGTGGTGCTGGGAATATCAAGGGTGAAGATATCAAAAAAATCACCGAAAACAAGGCCATCGAGTCTTATGTGAAACGCATCAACGCTATCGGAGATTTGACTGGATATGAACTCATCGAAACGCCAGATACCAAGAAAAATCTGACACCTGACCGTGCCAAACATTTTGGAAGTAGCTTGATGATTACAGGTGTCAATGACTCCTCCAAAGAAGACAAGTTTGTCTCTGGTTCTTATAAGTTGGTCGAAGGTGAGCACCTAACAAACGACGACAAGGACAAGATCCTCCTGCACAAGGACTTGGCTGCAAAACACGGCTGGAAAGTAGGAGATAAGGTCAAACTAGACTCTAATATCTATGATGCAGACAATGAAAAAGGTGCCAAGGAAACAGTCGAAGTGACAATCAAGGGACTCTTTGATGGTCACAATAAGTCGGCAGTAACCTACTCACAAGAACTCTATGAAAATACAGCAATCACAGACATCCATACGGCTGCTAAACTTTATGGATACACAGAAGACACAGCTATTTACGGGGACGCTACCTTCTTTGTAACAGCGGACAAGAACTTGGATGATGTTATGAAAGAGTTGAATGGCATCAGTGGTATTAACTGGAAGAGCTATACCTTAGTTAAGAGCTCCTCAAACTACCCAGCTCTTGAGCAATCCATCTCTGGTATGTACAAGATGGCCAACCTCCTCTTCTGGGGTAGCTTGAGCTTCTCAGTCCTTCTCCTTGCACTCTTGCTTAGTCTTTGGATTAACGCTCGTCGCAAGGAAGTGGGCATTCTCCTATCTATCGGTCTTAAGCAGGCAAGTATCTTGGGGCAATTCATCACCGAATCCATCTTGATTGCAATTCCTGCTCTTGTTTCTGCTTACTTCCTAGCCAACTACACAGCTCGTGCGATTGGAAATACTGTTCTTGCCAATGTCACTTCAGGTGTTGCCAAACAGGCTAGCAAGGCTGCTCAAGCCTCTAACCTTGGTGGTGGTGCAGAAGTAGATGGCTTTAGCAAGACCTTGTCGAGCCTAGATATTTCTATTCAGACATCAGACTTTATCATCGTCTTTGTCCTTGCTTTAGTTCTAGTCGTTCTCGTTATGGCGCTTGCTTCAAGCAATCTCCTTAGAAAACAACCAAAAGAACTTCTGCTGGATAGTGAATAAATTTGAAAAAATTAGTCTAAAATAGAGATTGCATCTTGTTTTTCTATTCCAGAATGGTGGATAGAGAATGGATATTTAACAATACAAAATAGAGTCGAAAGCAGTGGTGAAAATCATTGCTTTCAATCGCTTTCTTTGTACTTTAGTGCTTCAATATGATATACTAAAGCTATGGAATTTATTAGAAAGGAATTTCACAACTTATATATGGAATTTTGCATAAAAATCTATAGAAACCTTATCTTGAAAATAGATAGATAAATCTGTAGAAGCCTATCCATATTGCAAACATAGACTAGTAGACCTAGGAAGGGTCTGCTTTGGAAAATATAGATTAGTGAGGAAAAATAAACATTATGAGACAGACAAATGTTAGAGGGAGCTTATCCCTCCGTGGCTTTAGAAAATTAAGAACTGGTGCAATTGTTGCGACAGGTGTCATTCTACTGGGGCTGGGCTTTTTAGCTCCAACTGTGTCAGCCAGTGAACAAGATGGTGTCTGGGTAGCCAGAACAGTTGCAGAAGTCAAAGCTGATATTCAAAAAATAGACAATTTGTCACACTACACAATTAAGTGGGGAGATACACTGAGTGCTATTAGTGGTGCAACGGGGCTATCTGTTGATAGTTTGGTTGAGATAAATCGTATTGCAAATAGAGATTTGATTTTTGCTAATAATAAATTGTATTTTAGCGAAGAGGCTTTTCTAAAAGATGGAAATACAGAAGTAAAAAGACAGAGAGTGTCGATTGATAATTCTGGTAGTCGTCAAAGTTATGAAGTTGAAACAAAGACAGATACTGTAACTGGAGAGCAAACTACTACTGTTAAACAAACGACACCAGTAGTTGTGGAAACACCAGCAGCGACTGAACCAAAAGCGGACGAACCAGTGGTAACAACGCCGAAGGCAGACGAACCAGTGGTAACAACGCCGAAGGCAGACGAACCAGTGGCAACAACACCGAAGGCAGACGAACCAGCGACTCCAGCACCAAAAGTGGAAGAACCAGCGACACCAGCACCAAAAGCGGAAGAGCCGGCGACACCAGCGCCAAAAGCGGACGAACCAACAGC
>NZ_JUQO01000034.1 GCF_001074635.1 Streptococcus mitis | reverse complement strand
GTAGAAGGTTAGAGTGGTTTGTTTCTTGGCTTCATCACGTTCTGCTTTAACTTTCGGTGTTTGGCCATTTTCACCGTTTTTAACGATAGTTATAAGGGCTGGGCGACCTTCTGGTTGGGTAATGGTAATCGTATGGCTACCATCATGATTGTCTATCACTGTTACTTCTGGTGTGAAGCCATCTTTTCCGTTCTCACCCTTGTCACCTT
>NZ_JUQO01000033.1 GCF_001074635.1 Streptococcus mitis | reverse complement strand
TTACCGTACTCAAGTACAGCTTGCGGCTAGCTTCCTAGTTTGCTCTTTGATTTTCATTGAGTATCAAATCGCCAGTTTCTAACATGCTTCACTCCTAGAAAAAAAGGAGCCGAAACTCCTTTCGATATAAGTCAAACTAGCCTTTCCGATTTTGAACTGACACCCAAAATCTTACGCATTAAAGCTTTCAGTCAATTGAGGTACCACTTGTTTCTTACGTGAAACGGCTCCAGCAAGGAAGGCATGATTATTTTCAAGTTTGAAGTTAAAGGCTGCTTCAACCTTGTCCATATTGGCACCAAGAGCCAAGATTTCTGAGTTTGAGTTGACGATATCTGTAATCATCAAGACAAAGTCAGAGTAGCCGTTTGCTTCGTTAGCAGCTTGCATTGCAGCTTCAATTTCTGCTTGACGTTCCAAAACTTCAGCGATATCAACTGTGTTTACTTGAGCAACACGGACATTATTTCCGTTCAATTCAAAAGTTTTAGCATCGATGTCAATCAATTCTTCAGCAGATTTGCTAGCCAAGTTTGTACCAGCTTTCAACATAGCCAAACCATACTCTTCCAAGTTGACACCAGCCAATTCAGCCAATTCTGGAGCGATGACTGTATCTGTTGGGTGTGTTGTTGGTGATTTCAAAAGAAGGGTATCTGAAATCAAACCTGAAAGCATCAAACCAGCAATCTCTTTAGGCACAGCTACACCATGTTCTTTGAACATACGATAAACGATTGAAGACGCTGATCCAACTGGCTCCAAACGCATGTAGAGTGGGCTTGCAGTTTCAAAGTTAGCCACACGGTGGTGGTCCACAACACCATAAACTTCTACTTCAGCGATATCTGATACAGATTGTTGGAATTCATTGTGGTCAGTCAGGATAACTTGCTCTGCACCTTCTGCTTTAGCAGAAGTGATAACACGCGGTGCTTCCACACCAAAATAGTTCAAGACAAAGGCTGTTTCTTCATTTGGAGTTCCAAGGGCAACAGCTTCCGTATCCAAACCGTAAGCTTCTTTTGCAAGGTAGGCAAAGGCTACAGATGACCCGATGGCATCTGAGTCTGGGTTTTGGTGACCAAATACTAGAATCTTAGACATGATAATACCTCATTTTGTTTATTCTCTTTATTGTAGCATTTTTTTCGCTTTTTGACAAAAGTAAGAGGAGTCAAAGGACTCCTCACGATTCTTCAAAATAACTGAGTAAATTTCTATCTTGATTTTCAGATAAAAATTCTTCCTTCTGTGACCTCTTCTTACGCTTGAGAAGGGCTTCTGCTGACATGGCTTCTTCCTTACTGGCAAAACCTTGAGCATAGATAAGTTTGACTGGCAAGCGTGCTCGTGTGTATTTGGCTCCCTTCCCACTATTGTGGACAGCGAGGCGTCTCTTCACATCAGTCGTATAGCCTGTATAGTAGGATCCGTCACGGCACTCCAGCACATACATATAAGCCTTATAATCCATAATAAATCTCTTCAAGTTCAGGCGTATAAGAGCCATCATCATTGTGGACAATGAGAGGTGGCAAGACCTTAAAGCCGCTTGTTGAACCATCCTTGATAGCCTCAATCAAAAGCATATTGGCTTCCTTTTCTCGCTTTGGATAAACAAACTGCAGGCGCTTAGGGGCTAGATTATGCCGTTGTAACGTATCCAAAATATCCAGAAGTCGATCAGGACGATGAACCATGGCCAAACGCCCATTAGACTTGAGAATACTCTGGGCACTGCGGCAGATTTCCTCCAAATTGGTCGTGATTTCATGGCGCGCCAAGAGATAATGTTCGCTCTCGTTCAGATTGGAATGAGGATCCACCTTGAAATAGGGCGGATTACACAAAATCATATCCACCTTACTTCCCTGGATGTAAGCAGGCATATTTTTCAAATCATCACAGATGACCTGCATCTGCTCTTCCAAACCATTCAAACGGACAGAGCGTTCAGCCATATCCGCCAAACGCTCCTGAATCTCAACAGCCAAAATCTGTGCCTGAGTACGAGTACTGGCAAAAAGCCCCACTGCTCCATTCCCAGCGCAGAAATCCACAATCAAGCCCTTCTTAGGAAAACGTGGAAAACGTGACAAGAGAACACTATCCACCGAATAGCTAAAAACCTCTCTATTTTGAATGATTTTAATATCTGTCGAAAAGAGCTGATTAATGCGCTCTCCTGATTTTAATAATTGTTCTTCTTCCATGGTTCCATTATAGCAAATTTATATTAACATTACAAAAGATAGAAATTTCTAACTAGTGCTTCTGCTTCTTCAAATGTTGAAGGGCTTCCTTGGTCCAAATTGGCATCATTCTTTTGAGAGGTGCGAAGCCGTAGTTAAAACGGTCGCTTGAAAAACGTCTCCGTCTCGGAAACTGGTGCTTTTCTTCCTCCAAAGTGCGGATAGAAAGACTAGCTTTCCCTGTAAATTCATCTAAATCCACTACCTGAACCTGAACCTCTTCATCGACTTTCAAGGCGTCATGAATATTTTCAATAAATCCTGTCCGAATCTCTGAAATGTGAATCAGCCCTGTATCACCCGTCTCTAGCTCAACAAAAGCACCGTAGGGCTGAATCCCTGTAATACGGCCCTTTAGCTTATCACCGATTTTCATCTTAGTCCTCAATTTCAATAGTTTCAATCACGACATCTTCAACTGGCTTGTCCATAGCCCCTGTCTCAACAGAAGCAATGGCATCCAAGACTGCATAAGAAGCTTCATCAGCTAGCTGACCAAAAACAGTGTGTCGACGGTCTAGGTGAGGTGTCCCACCTTGATTGGCATAGATTTCTGCGATCGGTTCTGGCCAACCACCACGAGCAATTTCTTTCTTAGAATAAGGCAAATGTTGATTTTGCACGATAAAGAACTGGCTGCCGTTGGTATTTGGACCAGCATTGGCCATAGAAAGGGCTCCACGGATATTGTAAAGTTCTTCTGAGAATTCATCCTCAAATGATTCGCCGTAGATTGACTCGCCACCCATACCAGTTCCAGTTGGGTCTCCACCTTGGATCATAAAATCCTTGATAATACGGTGGAAAATGACCCCATCATAGTAGCCATCTTTTGAAAGAGCAACAAAGTTAGCCACTGTTTTAGGAGCATGTTCAGGGAAGAGCTTGATACGCAAGTCTCCGTGATTGGTCTTAATAATCGCGATAGGACCTTCTACTGTTTCAATGTCTACTTGTGGGAAATGCAATTCTTTTTCTACCATACCAAATCCTTCTAAGGCATCAAAAATGCCATCTTCTTCTAATGTTTTTGTAATATAATCTGCTTTTTCTTTGATGTTATCATGAGAAATTCCCATTGCAACGCTGATTCCAGCATAATCAAAGAGTTCCAAGTCGTTGAGCCCATCTCCAAAAACCATGACGTTCTCTGGTTTCAAGCTAAGGTGTTCCACAACCTTTTCCACACCCGTCGCTTTGGAGCCTGAAATCGGCACAATATCAGACGAATGTTGATGCCAACGAACCATGCGAAGTTTATCTGAGAGACTGTCAGGCAAGTGCAAGTCATCTCCCTTATCTTCAAAAGTCCACATTTGATAGATATCTTCTTTTTCATGGAAATCGGGATCTACATCCAATTCGGGATAAATTGGATTGATAGCCTCACTAATCATATCGGTGCGAGTCGACAACTTGGCATCATGACTCCCAACCAAGCCATACTCAATTCCCTCTTGCTTGGCCCAAGAGATATACTCCTCAACATCTGACTTCTCGATCTGATGTTGATAAATAACCTGACCTTTTTTATCTTCGATATAAGCCCCATTCAGAGTTACAAAAAAGTCAGGCTTGAGATCACGAATCTCTGGCACGACACCAAAAATCCCTCGTCCAGAAGCAATACCTGTCAAAATTCCTTTCTCACGTAATTGCTTAAAAACAGTTGGGATTGAAGCTGGAATAAAACCTGTCTTTGAATTCCTCAATGTATCATCAATATCAAAAAAGACAATCTTGATTTTCTTTGCCTTGTATCTTAATTTGGCATCCATCTCACTACCTCTTTCAATCTAACTCTTTCCATTATACCATAAAGTAGAGAAATCCCACATCCCCAATAAAATCGTTATCTCTTATCCGAATTCCTTTACTAGATACAAAACCAAATCATCATTATTTTGGCTAGTTGCATTCATTTCCAAGGGTTGATTTCGATACCAGACACCTGTCCCATCTGGAATGTAGCCCCGTCTGATATACATTCTCTGAGCAGGGCCATAGCCTAAGTGCAAACCTACACCAAGAGTGACCTTATCCGATATGAGTTTGACTCGTTTTTCTGCTTCTTCTAGCAGTTGATTCCCAATCCCTTGATTTCGAAAAGGCTCAAACACATTAAAATCTGATAATTCTGGATAGACTTCTGCAAAAGGACCATGTTTAGCAGAGGGCAAAATGGTAACGTAGCCCGCTACAGCACCATCAAACTCTGCAACTAAGACTTCTCTATCCCCACTTTCCTGTTCCAGAAAATATCTAGCCAAAATTTCCTCTCTACTTGGCCAACCTTGGCTGATAAATCCTCGAGATAGATCTTTAATGTCAGATTCTTGCATTTTTCTAATTGAACATGTCGTCTTCATAAGTTGCTCCTTTAAAGCTTTCTCCTACCATTATAGCACGATAATAAAGATTAAAAGAAAAAACCTAGTAAGACAAAAGAATCTTACTAGGTCAAAAGGGGACTCCATTCTAACAGAGTCCTGGAAAAATCTGAAAAAAAGGGCCACTAGACCCAACTCGCTCTCTCATTTCCATGCTCCTAAAAAAGACCCGTCGGGGTCTTTTCTTTAATCTTCGTTTACGAAAGGCATCAAAGCCATTACGCGAGCGCGTTTGATAGCTGTTGTTACTTTACGTTGGTTTTTAGCTGAAGTTCCTGTTACACGACGTGGAAGGATTTTCCCACGTTCTGAAACGAAACGGCTAAGAAGCTCAGTATCTTTGTAATCAACATATTCAATTTTGTTTGCTGCGATGTAATCAACTTTTTTACGGCGTTTGAATCCGCCACGACGTTGTTGAGCCATGTTTTTTCTCCTTTATAATTTTAGTTGTCCATTAGAATGGTAAATCATCATCTGAAATATCCAATGGATTTGTTGCTCCAAATGGATTTTCATCACGTGAAAAGTCTGGTACTGAATTTGTAGGCGCTGAATAGTTTGAACTTGGTGCAGAATAAGCTCCACCTGTGTGACCCTCACGCACACTACGGCTTTCCAACATTTGGAAATTCTCAGCCACGACCTCTGTCACGTAGACACGTTGTCCTTGCTGGTTATCGTAACTACGAGTCTGGATACGACCTGTCACCCCGATAAGTGAGCCTTTTTTAGCCCAGTTAGCAAGGTTTTCAGCCTGTTGGCGCCACATAACGACATTGATAAAATCAGCCTCACGTTCGCCATTTTGACTCTTAAATGTACGGTTTACTGCAAGAGTAAAAGTCGCAACTGCTACATTTGATGGGGTATAACGCAACTCAGCGTCACGTGTCATACGCCCTACAAGTACAACATTGTTAATCATAGTTTACCTTCTTACGCGTCAGTTTTGACGATCATGTGACGAAGAATGTCAGCGTTGATTTTTGAAAGACGGTCAAACTCTTTAAGAGCTGCGTCGTCGTTTGCTTCAACGTTAACGATGTGGTAAAGTCCTTCACGGAAATCTTTGATTTCGTATGCAAGACGGCGTTTTTCCCAAGATTTTGATTCAACAACAGTTGCACCGTTGTCAGTCAAAATAGAGTCAAAACGTGCTACCAAAGCGTTTTTAGCTTCTTCTTCAATGTTTGGACGAATGATATAAAGAATTTCGTATTTAGCCATTGATATGTTCCTCCTTTTGGTCTAATGACCCCAAGACTTTGCAAGGGGTAAGTGAGGTTCGCTCACAATAAACTATTATACTAGAAAAAAATTTTTTACGCAAGTAAAAACACCGAAATAAAAAAAGAAGATGACGAATCATCTTCTCAAAAACTATGAGTTTTTAGTCTTCTTTTTTCTTGCGAGCAAGAAGTCCAAATCCACCTAGGGCTCCAAGAAGTCCAAGCGCTGCAAGACTAGCGTTAGCTTCTGTACCAGTATTTGGCAATTCTTTTTGACCATCAACATATTTAGGTGTTGTTGGTTGGGTAGCTGAATCAATTGCTACTGATGGTTCAGCTGGTGTCGGAACAGCAGGTTGGCTTGGAGTTGTTGGTTGTTCCGGTTGCACTGGAGCTACTGGTTGTTCAGGAGTCTCTGGTGTTGATGGAACTGGTTGTGGTGTTGGAATTGGTTGTGGTACAGGTATATGTTCACCACCACCATTATTTGTTTGTGATTCCGAACCACGTTTAGGCAACACTTTCACAGGAACTTCTACTGTGATTACTTTTCCATTTGGTAATTCAACTGTTACCTTAACAGGGTCTTTCTTACCT
>NZ_JUQO01000005.1 GCF_001074635.1 Streptococcus mitis | reverse complement strand
GAGCAACCTGCGGCTAGTTTCCTAGTTTGCTCTTTGATTTTCATTGAGTATAAAATAATCTTATTCTAGTTTCGCATAAAATGATGAATTTTGTCAAGTTCCAACCAAAAAGAGCCTGAAATTCACTTTCAGGACTCTCCTCTTATTTAATCTTTTCTTCTTCGTAGTCGCCATTACTACATACAACCTGCTTGCCACCACCACGGACTTTTTTCTCCATGAGGAAGTTGCCACATTTTGGACAGTCACGACCAACAGGCTTATCCCAAGAAGTAAATTCACATTCTGGATAGCGATTGCAACCATAGAAGAGGCGGTTACGCTTGGTTTTACGCTCAATAATTTGTCCCTGATGACAACTTGGACACTCTACACCAATCTCTTTCACGATTGCTTGGGTATGACGGCAATCTGGGAAATTACTACAAGCGTAGAACTTACCAAAACGACCAAGTTTAATGACCATTGGGCTGCCACACACTTCACAATCAAATCCAGCTGGTTCATCCTTAATCTGGATTTTTTCCATTTCTTCTTCAGCCTTGGCGACTTCTTTAGAGAATGGTTTGTAAAAGGCATCAATGACACGTTGCCACTGCTCTTTTCCGACTTCGACATCATCCAGTTTTCCTTCCATTTCAGCTGTGAAGGTCACGTTTACGATATCTGGGAAATATTCAACGATGAGCTTGTTAACAATTTCTCCCAACTCTGTCGGTTCAAAGCGTTTGGTTGCAAGGCGAACATAATAACGTTTCTGAATAGTTTCAATGGTCGGTGCGTAGGTTGACGGACGTCCAACCCCATTTTCCTCCAAGGTCTTAATCAATGTCGCTTCAGAATAACGAGCAGGTGGTTGGGTGAAATGTTGCTCTGGTTTGCTATTAACCTGCTTGACTACATCTCCAACAGCCATATCTGGTAACATCTTATTTTTATCAGAATCATTATAAATGGCAAGATAACCATCAAACTTAACCTGACTACCATTAGCAGCAAATTGAACCCCATTTTGAGACAATTTAACAGCCATCGTATCAAAGACAGCAGCTGTCATCTGACTCGCTACAAAACGATTCCAAATAAGAGTATAAAGCTTGAGCTGATCCTTGTCCAAATACTTAGCAATACTTTCAG
Organism: Streptococcus mitis; assembly: GCF_001074635.1. GTDB lineage: Bacteria > Bacillota > Bacilli > Lactobacillales > Streptococcaceae > Streptococcus > Streptococcus mitis_E. The sequence goes on along the minus strand of NZ_JUQO01000005.1, from coordinate 6,861 downwards.
GTGTATTAAAGACACTAGACGGACGAATAGCCTCGTGGGCATCCTGAGCACCTGATGCATTTTTGACCTTGCTGCCATGCTTAGAATACTTACTACCAAAACGGTCCGTAATGAAACTTGCTGCTTCATTTTGCGCTACAGGACTGATACGAGTCGAATCGGTACGCATATAGGTAATCAAACCTTGAACACCAGAACCGATATTAATTCCTTCATAAAGTTGTTGGGCAACCATCATGGTTTTTCGAGTACGGAAGTTAATTTTATTGGCAGCATCCATCTGCATAGATGAAGTGGTATAGGGTAAAGGAGCATTGCGTTTGCGCTCTTTCTTATCCACCTGATCCACTGAAAAGTCTTTACTAGTCAGACGAGACAAGACTTCCTTAACCTCATCATTGCTAGTCAGTTTTAGCTTTTTACCATTCACTCCATAGAAGGAAGCCTGAAATTGCTTGGTTCCCTTTTTAAAGACACCATCAATTGTCCAATATTCTTCTGGTTGGAAGGCATTAATTTCATTCTCACGGTCAATGATTAACTTAAGCGCAATAGACTGAACGCGGCCTGCTGACAAGCCCTTCTTGACCTTTTTCCACAAAATAGGCGAAATCGAGTACCCTACCAAGCGGTCCAAGACACGGCGTGCCTGTTGGGCATCGACCAAGTCCATATCAATCTTGCGTGGCTCTTTGAAAGCATTTTTGACCGCATCCTTTGTGATTTCATTGAAGACCACACGGTTGGCATCATTTTCATCCAAGTTGAGAATGTGAGCCAAATGCCAAGAAATCGCTTCTCCTTCACGGTCCGGGTCACTCGCCAGAAAGACTTTATTAGCTTTTTTGGCTTCTTTTTTCAAGTCATTGATAAGAGGACCTTTTCCTCGGATATTGATATATTGCGGTTCATAATTATTTTCAATATCGACGGACATACTGGATTTCTTCAAATCACGGATATGCCCGACACTGGCTAAAACCTTGTAGTTTCTGCCTAGATATTTTTCAATCGTCTTGGCCTTAGCAGGCGACTCCACGATTACTAGATTTTTTTTAACTGTTGATTTTTTCTTTTTTGTTGCCGTAGCCACAGTATCACACCTTTTCAAAGTAATAAACTTTATAAAGTGTAAACCATTTTGCCATAACTGTCAAGACTTAGCTCCAATATATAGAAGAAAAGTTTATCTAGTAAGCGAAATTTCGTCTTATACTCAATGAAAATCAAAGAGCAAACTAGGAAACTAACCGCAGGTTGCTCAAAGCACTGCTTTGAGGTTGCAGATGAGACTGACGAAGTCAGTAACCATACCTACGGCAAGGTGAAGCTGACGTGGTCTGAAGAGATTTTCGAAGAGTATTAAAATTCAAATTCCGCAAGAACATCCTGCCCACTGGTGACCAATTTTGCTCCTTCTTGAATCAAATGATGGCAACCATCTGATAATCCATCTAAAATGCTACCAGGAATAGCAAAGACATCGCGCCCTTCTTCCATTGCTCGCTCACAAGTAATGAGACTACCTGAACGCATCTTAGCCTCTGCTACAATCACACCACGACAGAGTCCAGCGATGATGCGATTACGGGCAGGAAAATGAAATTTTAGAGGTTGTTCACCAGGTCCATATTCACTTAGAACCAGATGATCATTTCCGATGTAGTCTTGCAAGCGTTTATTGGCTTTAGGATAAAACACATCCAGTCCTGTTCCAATCACTGCAATGGTTTTTCCGCCATTCTGAAGAGCTGCCATATGAGCTGCTGTATCAATCCCCTTGGCTAATCCACTGACGATAACCAGTTCATTTTCCAAGCTATGAATGACTTTTTCAACTGACTTAGCTCCCTGTTTGCTACAAGCACGACTTCCTACGACTGCTACCTTAGGGAATTTCAAGAGGTCAAGATTGCCCTTGTAAAATAAAAGTACAGGCGCATCATATATTTCACTCAAATCCCAAGGGTAACAGTCATCTAAAATAGAGAAAGATGGAAATTTTTGAAACTCCTTCTCCAAATGCGTATCGTCTATCTGAAAATAACGTTCCATAAAAACAGCTGGATTTCGGCAACCTGATATATCTGCAATATCACCCAACAAAAGCTCCTGATCAACATTTTCACCGTATTCTAGGACATTCAAAATCTGTTGATTGCTCAAACCTGATTTTTTTAACTTATAGATTTCATAGTTTGTGATTTTCATAAATATCTCCATTTCTTTTTCTAGTCATCTATTTATTCGTAAAAAATCAAAAAAACATCCGACTATTTTAGCCAGATGTTGGAATCTTTAATTTTCGTTTTTAAGAATTTCTTCTAATTTATGATAGTCTTGGACACTATCGATCTCATAGATGCTATTGCCTTCTAATTCTTCAACATAGACATCCAACTCTTTGATATTGTCCTTAACCATATTATCCCAGTAGAGATCAACAAATTCACCACTTGCATAAGCCTTATCGATAAAGCTGACAATTTTTTCTGCAGTTGGAGCATCCCAGAAGGATACACCACTAAGGATGCGACCTGCCTTACTATCAACAGTAATGTCTTGAACCTTATAGTCGTCTCCATAGACCAAGAACCATTCGTTGGTACAATCTTCACGATAAACACTAAAATAAGTCGAACGTGTCAAATCATTGCGGAACATATTTTTAAAGAGATAATTATCGGCATCGATAACATAGCTGTTAGCTAATTCTTCTTTTACAAGATAGAGAGAGTAAAAGTTATTGTAATCAGCGTATTTATCATTGAAAACGAGGCGAACACCGTATTTCTCTTTCAAGTAATCGAATTGTTCTTTAAGATAACCGACGATGATGATGATGTCGTTAATTCCTTTTTCTTTTAAAAACTCAATTTGGTATTCAATCAAAGGTTTTTGATTAACCTGAACCAAGGCTTTAGGGGTATTTTCAGTCATAGGACGCAAGCGAGTTCCCAATCCCGCTGCTAAGATAATGGCTTTCACACGAATCTCCTTTATTCTTTAATAATAATATAAACTCCAGCAATGACGACAAGTGACGTAATAATTGTCAGCATATCTAGCGGTGCACCCAAGAAAACAACTGCAAACAAGACAGTCCAAACTACATAACTCACGTTCAAGCCTGTAGCCTTGGCTGGTTGCAAGCGATTGATAGCGATATAATAAGCCAAGTAGGAAATCATATCAAAGGCTGCAAAGACAATCATAAGACCTAGCAATTGTCCATTGGCCACTTCTGTAAATGACTGATGAGAGAATAGCACAATTACAAGATAGGACAAGAATGAAGTTACTTGACGGATTAAGAGGGCTTCGATTTCACTCAATTCACTTTCCATGGCAAAAGAGCTAAGAACACTCTCACTTCCCCATGCAATAGCACAAACTAAAGCACAAAGAATCCCAATGTAGAAAGAATTAACCTGTTCTACCTTATAAGTCTGAGCAATTATCCCTCCAATAATCAAGACAATCCCAAACACAGTATTTTTTGAAATCTTGTGTTTCAAAAAGAAGAAAGCCAATAAAACTGAAATCGCAGGGTAAATAGCCGATACAGATGAGGCTAAGGAACTTCCGATATACTTAACCGCATAAAGATTGGCCTGCATTCCGATAGGGCCTGCTAGCAAGGCTCCGATGATAACACTAACATTGCGAATATTTAAGAAAATTGAGAGACGAACTTTTCCTTCTTTCACCAAGAGAAAAGCTAGTAAGATAAAGATACTCAAGAAATCGTGAGCAGCGGCCACCACAAAGGGCGACAAATCTGTAAAAATCGAAAAGATATAAGCACTAATCGTTAGACCTAGACCCCAGAAAATACCTGAGAGTAGACCAAAAGAAACTCCATTTTTATTTTTCATCTGAACCTCCATAATATGACAAACCTTTAACAGCTCTTTGGTAACGACTCACACCATAGTCACCAAAATCTGCACCTTGCTCTTCTTTGTAGACTGTCCATAGACTCCAAATAGCATCTTGCAAAATTTTATAAATGGCAATCTTTTCACGAGAGACAGGTGTTTGCTCACTCTCATAGTGAGACAAGAAGTCTTCTTCCTCTTGACGAGTGAATTCAGACTCTAAAAAGAGGGCAGCCAAATCCCACATTGGATCGTTCATTGATGAATATTCCCAGTCAATCAGATAAAGTCGTCCTTGTGGTGACTCGATAAAGTTTTCAGGCACCAAATCGATATGACAAGATTTTCTGTCAACACCTAAGTCAGCCAGTCTTTTCTCTAAGGAGAAGACTTCTTCTCGAACAGCTTCATAGTTGGCATAAGGGATTTTTTCCTCAATCAAAGATTCGTATTTTTTGATTTCTTCAAAAGGAGCAAATTCTCCTCTTAATTCCTTGCCAGAAGCATGAATAGTTTGTAATATTGGAGCAATTTTATCAAATTTGGTCTTGATTGATGTTGAATCAAGCGTAATCGCAGATTCGATATACTCATTTACTTTAATACCAGCTTCAATATCAAAAAGATAATTTTTTACATCTAAGTCTAAATCCTTTAGTAGTTCAAGATTGTACTTTTCATCTTGACGATTGATAAGCTTTTCTGTCCCTTTACCAAAGAATTTAACAATGTATTGCTTATTTGTTGTTTTGACCAAATAGTTTTGATTGGTCATTCCCCCCAGTTGTTCAACACTGAGGACTTCCTCTTCTTGACTAAGTAGGGAAGAAATTTTTTCTTTAATGATTTTCTCCACAATTAACCTCCAGCACCTATACTTCCCACTTAAACACAGTTTTAAATGCTGTATTTAAATCGGTCGCAAAGACACGGTGAATATCTTTAATTTCTCTTACAGGTTCTTCTAGATAAAGGATATTTTTAAGACGATTGGCGAATTTCTTGACTTCCATCATTTGGATGGCATTTTCAAAATCAATGCGACCAGAACGAGAGGAACCAACCAAGAGCAAGCCTTTTTCTAAGGCATCGCGTGTATTGAGATTGACTTTATACTCGCTAACACCCATCATGAGAATCGTTCCCTGAGGACGAATATAGCGAATTAAGTCATTAATGGCTGGTCCAGTACCATCACCACCACAACACTCAAAAGCATGGTCAAAGGCCAAATCTTCAGGAATATTATCAGTAATATAGCATTCTTTGGCAAATGAGAAAAGTTCCAACTTTTCCCAATGACGACCAATAACCACAATCTCTGCTTCCGGCAAAGTATAGTTGATAATATTGGCAACCACAAATGCTAGACTTCCATCTCCGATAACGGCGATTCGGTCCCGCTTGCTATGAGCAAGGGTCAATAGACGATTCATAGCGTGCATGCCGACACTGACAAACTCTGTAATGGCTGCAACCGTATCTTCGATAGCATCATAAGCCACCACACGGTCTTTAGGAAGAGAAACAAACTCTCTCATAAAGCCATCAAATCCACTAGACAAGAAATGGGTCCCTGTCATGTAGTTCTCATAAAATTCTTCATCACTCTGCATAGGAGGCTGATTTGGAATCATGACAACTTTTTGCCCAACCTCATAGGTTCCCGTCGGGTCAGAAATAACGGTTCCACATGACTCGTGAATCATTGCCATTGGAAGCTTTTTATTCAAAATCTTGGGATCCCGTTTCCCTTGGTAGTAACGCTGATCCGCATGACAGACCGCCATGTAGTTGGGACGGATAAGGATATGATTTTCTTGGTCAATAGCCTCTTCCTGATATTTGACATTGATAAACTTAGGCTTAGTTAGTTGATAAATTTGATTAATCATTTTACTAGTCTTTCTCAATCATACTTTTTGCAATCTTCAAATCTGTTACGGTTGTAATCTTCAGATTTGAGTATTCACCCTTGGCCAAGGCTACATCTTTTCCTTTAATGACAAAGATTTTACATGCATCTGTCAAGATTTCCTTCTCTTCAGCAGAGAGAGAACCGTAAAGATCCATGAAGTCCTTGCAACGGAATGTTTGAGGTGTTTGTCCTTGATAAAGGTGAGCACGATTTGGAATATCTGTAATGAATTGACCATTGGTACTTTCAACGATAGTATCAACCGCTTCTACCACTGTGTCCACTGCGTCATGATTTTGGGCAAGTTGGATATTGTCTTGAATCATGCGAAGTGTAATAAATGGACGAACAGAATCGTGGGTAACAACGATATCCTCTGGAGTAAGCGGACGATAAGCATCAATGGCTTCAATGATTTTCTCAATACTTGTATTGCGGTCAGCACCACCCTTTGTAATGATGATACGTTCCTTATGAAGAGGAAGATATTTATCTACAAGATCTTCTGCATGAGAAACCCAGTCTCCATGAACTCCAACAACAATTTTTTCAATACTTGGTTCCAAGACAAATTTTTCAATTGTATGAATCAAAATAGGTCGATCACCTAGCTCTAAAAATTGTTTTGGCAAGTTACTGATTCCCATACGTGTACCAGTTCCACCAGCAAGAATTCCTGCATAAATCATCTATTTTCTCCTTTGTCTTACTAAAAAAACTTATTCTCTCTATTATACCACAATCTAGTCCTATCATGAAAGAAATACCGGCCCTCCCGTTCTAGAATAGAAGGATTAAGGAGTTCTATTATTCAAATAAACTAGTCCATTTCTAATAATGACTAGGAATTCTGTAGTCATTACCAATAAATGGCTGTGAAATTTTAGAGTTCTACAGAATAATATAATTTTCTTAAAGAAAACTTAAAATTAAACTTTGAGACTTCAAAGTGATTACTTGACTTATACTCAATGAAAATCAAAAAGCAAACTAGGAAGCTAGCCGTAAGCTGTACTTGAGTACGGTAAGGCGACGCTGACGTGGTTTGAATTTGATTTTCGA
>NZ_JUQO01000032.1 GCF_001074635.1 Streptococcus mitis | reverse complement strand
TTTGAGGTTGCAGATAAAGCTGACGTGGTTTGAAGAGATTTTCGAAGAGTATAAGGTAGTTGTTTTTATCTGATTGAACTTATATTTACTCGTAAACAAAAATCCTCCGTTTCAAAGAGTAGGGAACTCTTTGTGACAGAGGATTTTTTCTATAGGGCTTTAGCAGCTGCAATTGCGGCTTCGAAGTTTGGTTCAGAGTTGATATTGTCCACGTATTCAACGTAGCGAATAGTATTGTCGGTATCGAGGACAAAGACTGCGCGTGCCAATAGGTGCCACTCATTGATTAAGAGAGCGTAATTACGTCCAAAGGAATGGTCGAAATAGTCTGAGAGCATGATGGCATTTTCAATTCCCTCAGCACCACACCAACGTTTTTGGGCAAAAGGGAGGTCCATTGAAACAGTCAAGACAACCGTATTATCCAGTCCAGCCAGTTCTTCATTAAAACGACGCGTTTGAGTTGAGCAGATGCCTGTATCGATAGAAGGCACGACACTCAAGACTTTTTTCTTGCCATCAAAATCAGCCAGAGATTTTTTAGAAAGGTCTGTTGTAGTGAGTGAAAAATCAAGTGCCTTGTCGCCGACTTGTAGTTGTTTACCTGTAAAGCTCACAGGATTTCCGAGAAAAATTACCATAAGATACTCCAATCTTTTTTCTTCCATTTTAGCTGAAACAGTCGGAATTTTCCAATGATTTGACCGGAAATATGGGCATAGAAAAAACGCCAGCTCATGTGAGAATGACGTTTTTCAGATTTTTTATCTATTTGATATTTCTCGAAAGTAGTGCGGACGGGAGCAACTTCCTTCGGAATTTCATCCCTAATTTTTGAGCCTGAGGTCTCAAAAATTCCGTCCTAGATAAGATCAAAGTTCTTATCTAGGATACCACTACAGTGAGAAATATCTGGTAAAAACTCACTTCGTTCGTACTGATTTAAGAAATCTTTATTCTTATAAACGCTTTTTTAGCTAGAGATAGAACTAACAAAGCTAATATTAGAAGTAATGTAAAGAGAGACAAGAACCTAGTAATAGATAAACTAACATCTAGATTATTTTGCCAATCCTTCAGCAATCTTGTCAAGGTTGTATTTCATCATGTTGTAGTAGCTGTCACCTTCTTTACCTTGTTCTGCGATAGAGTCAGTAAAGATTTGTGCGTAGATTGGGATGTTTGTATCTTGTGAAACAGTCTTCATTGGACGGTCATCCACACTTGATTCTACAAAGAGTGAAGGAGTTTTTGTTTGGCGAAGTTTTTCAACCAAGGTCTTGATTTGGTCAGGAGTTCCTTCTTCTTCAGTATTGATTTCCCAGATATAGGCACTTGGGACACCGTAGGCTTTAGAGAAGTATTTGAAGCATCCTTCGCTGGTTACGATCAATTTCTTCTCAGCAGGGATGTTGTTAAATTTCTCTTTAGCTTCCTTGTCAAGTTTGTCTAGCTTATCAGTATATTCTTTGAGATTTTTTTCGTAGAATTCCTTGTTGCTAGGGTCTTTAGCGCTCAATTGTTTTGCGATGTTTTTAGCAAAGATCATACCGTTTTCAAGGTTAAGCCAAGCGTGTGGGTCTTCTTTTCCTTTTTCGTTTTGGCCTTCAAGGTAGATAACATCAACGCCTTCGCTGACTGCAAAGTAGTCTTTGTTTTCAGTTTTCTTGGCATTTTCTACCAATTTTGTAAACCAAGCATTACCACCTGTTTCAAGGTTGATACCGTTATAGAAAATCAAATCAGCTTGAGAAGTTTTCTTGACATCTTCAGGTAGTGGCTCGTATTCGTGTGGGTCTTGACCAACAGGAACGATACTGTGAAGATCAATCTTGTCACCAGCAATATTTTTAGTAATATCAGCGATGATTGAGTTTGTAGCAACAACTTTTAGTTTTTGACCAGAAGCTGCATCTTTTTTTCCACTAGCACATGCTACAAGAGCGATGACGGAAAGAAAGAGAACAAGTAATGTACCTAATTTTTTCATTAGATCCTCCAATTTATTGGGGTTTTGCCCCTTATTTTAACAAATGTTTATTTTTCAGTTTCAAATATCGTTGTTTTGGAGCGATAAAGAAGCTAATGAGAAAGAAACTAGCAGCTGTGAGCACGATACTAGAACCTGCCGCAACGTTAAAGCTATAACCGATAAAGAGTCCCAAAACTGAAGCAGTAGCTCCAAAGGTTGAGGAAAGGAAAATCATGCTTTTCAGGCTATTAGCATACAGATAAGCAGTTGCAGCTGGGGTAATCAGCATGGCTACAATCAGGATAGTTCCGACACTTTGCATGGCTGTCACAGACACGAGAGTCAGGAGTACCATGAGAAGGTAGTGATAGAAATTGACAGGCATTCCCATGGCTTTAGCCAAGAGTTCATCAAAGGAAGTTATCAAGAGTTGCTTGAAGAAAATCCAGATTAACAAGAGAATGGCTGCCCCCACACCCATAGTAATAAACATATCCGTATCTTGTACGGCAAGAATATTACCAAAAAGAATATGGAAAAGGTCAGTTGAACTTTTAGCGACACTAATCAAAATGATACCGAGGGCTAAGAAAGAAGAAAAGGTAATGCCGATGGCGGTATCGCTTTTGATAATCGAGTTTCCCTTGATGTAGGTAATAATGATGGCAGCTAGCAATCCAAAGACAATGGCTCCGATAAAGAAGTCAAGGCCCAAGATGAAGGAGAGGGCTACACCTGGTAAGACGGCATGTGAAATGGCATCTCCCATGAGTGACATCCCACGTAGAATGATGAAACATCCCACAGCTCCAGCTACGACCCCGACGACAATAGCTGTTATCAAGGCATTTTGTAGGAAATGGAATTTTTGCAATCCATCGATAAATTCTGCAATCATAGGTCACCTCCATTGAAAAAGAGTCGATTACCGTAAGCTTCTTTGAGATTGGCTTCGGTAAAGGTTTCTTTGGTTGGACCAAAGGCAATCACTTCTCGATTGACAAGTAAGACTTGATCGAAGTAGTGGGAAACCTTGCTGAGGTCGTGGTGAACGATGAGAACCGTCTTACCAGCTTTTTTCAAATCTCTCAGCGTATTCATGATGATTTCCTCACTGACAGAGTCAATCCCAACAAAGGGTTCATCCAAGAGGATATAATCGGCTTCCTGCACCAAACATCTGGCAATCAAGACCCGCTGGAATTGACCTCCAGACAGTTGACTGATTTGACGTTCAGCGTAGTCAGCTAGGCCGACGATTTCAAGGGCTTCCTCTACTTTTTTCCAATGTTTAGCATTTAAACTTCGAAAGAGAGGAATAGAGGGAAATAGTCCTAGCGAGACACATTCCTTGACCTTGATGGGAAAGTTGTAGTCGATATTGATTTTTTGTTCGACATAGGCAATTCGGTGTAAGGATTTTTTAACTTCCTTGTCATCGAGAAATGCCTGACCTTGATGTGGGATAATTCCCAGCATACCTTTTAATAATGTTGATTTTCCAGCACCGTTTGGACCAATGATTCCGGTAATTGTTGGTCCTTGGAGCACTAGTGAAATATCCTTAAGTGCCAACGTTTCTTTATAGGAGACACTGAGGTTTTCGATACGTATCATAAACTTATATTCCTCCTGACTCTTAATATACCTTAAAAAAAAAATT
>NZ_JUQO01000031.1 GCF_001074635.1 Streptococcus mitis | reverse complement strand
TAGGTCTTATTTATGATGGTCTTTCAATAGCTCCTCAAACTCAGCCACGGTCATTCCCAACTGCTGGCTGGCAACCTCAGGTGTCAAAAGACCTTGACGGACCATATCCAGAAAGGCAAAGAGTTTTCCTTCTTCCCTCCCTTCGACTTTCCCACGCTCCAGTCCCTGTTCAATACCCTGTTCAATACCCTCAGCCCTAGCTGTTTCCAAGGCATAGTCCTGTGCCAACAAGGCTTGTTCTTCTCGCATACGTAGTTGACTAAACACTTTCCTATCCTCCTCAGACCAGCTCTTGTAGTCTAGCAGTTGGTCTGCCTGGCTGATGGCTCGCTCGAGTTGTTGGGTAAAGGGTTTATTCCCAAAAAACTCCAACCACGGTTTGCGAACGCTATCCTTGCTGGTTTCTCTGTATTTTTTTAATTCCAAGAACGCTATTACTAGTGATGGTATTACAAAAGTGCTTCAAACTCCGCTACTGATATACCCAATTGTTCACTCGCGAATTCGGAAGTTAAAACATGTTGGCGTACTAAATCTAGAAAGGTAAAGATTTTCCCACGCTCCAGTCCCTGTTCAACGCCTTCTGCTCGTCCTTGTTCAAGACCACGCTCCAACCCCTGTTCAATACCTTCTGCCCTAGCAGTTTCCAAGGCATAATCCTGAGCCAATAACGCTTGTTCTTCGCGCATACGTAGTTGACTAAACATTTTCCTGTCCTCCTCGGAC
>NZ_JUQO01000030.1 GCF_001074635.1 Streptococcus mitis | reverse complement strand
TTCTTCACGCATACGTAGTTGACTAAACATTTTCCTGTCCTCCTCGGACCAGCTTTTATAGTCCAGCAGTTGGTCTGCCTGGCTGATGGCTCGCTCGGGTTGTTGAGTAAAGGGCTTATTCCCGAAAAACTCCAACCACGGTTTACAAACGCTATCCTTGCTGGTTTCTCTGTATTTTTTTAATTTTTATTTATGATGGTCTTTCAATAATTTTTCAAACTCAGAGACAGTCATACCCAGCTGCTGGCTGGCAAATTCAGAGCTTAAAACATGTTGGTGAACTAAATCAAGAAAGGTAAAAATTTGTCCTTCAACTTTCCCACGCTCTAGTCCCTGTTCAATGCCTTCTGCTCGTCCTCGTTCCAGTCCTTGTTCAATCCCCTCCGCACGACCACGTTCTAAGCCTTTTTCCTCAGCTTGTTCCAAGGCATAGTCCTGTGCTAACAAAGCTTGTTCTTCGCGCATACGTAGTTGACTAAACATTTTCCTGTCCTCCTCGGAC
>NZ_JUQO01000250.1 GCF_001074635.1 Streptococcus mitis | reverse complement strand
AGTGAAAGATGCGAATGGAACACCAGCAACAGCAACTTACACACCAACATTTACGGAAGTAAATCCTACAGGTAAGGATTCAGCTACTACAGGATTACAAGGCTTTGCTCAAAAATCTCCAATCGTCTTCAATCAAAAAGATGAAGAAGATAAAACAACTGTTAACTTTAATGCTGGTCATGAAAAAGTAACATTAAAACAAGATACTTTAACATTAGTGAATGCAGCTGGAGATAAAGTGACAACAGTGACTGTACCAGATGTTGGAACTTATGAATTAAAAGATGGCGTGATTACATTTACACCACTTAAGACATTCAAAGGTAGAACTGAGGGTGTAACAGTACAAGTTGAAGATGCTAATGGTAAAGTCGTTAAGCAAAAATATGTACCTAATGTAGTAGAAGTTCTTCCAACAGGAAAAGATACAACATCAACAGGACTTCAAGGAAAAGTACAAACAGGAACACCAGTGTTCACACCTGGAGCCCCAGAAGTACCAATGGATGATGAGTCACCAGCAACATTTGAAGATGGAAATGTAACTAAGACAGTTGATAAAGTAGGAACATACACAGTAGCAAAAGATGGAACAGTAACCTTCACACCAAACAAAGACTTCTCAGGCGAAGCGCCAGAAGTAACGGTTAAACGTGTAGATAAGAATGGCACATCAGTAACAGCGAAGTACAAACCTACAGTTACAAAAGTAACACCAACAGGAAAAGATACAACATCCACAGGACTACAAGGAAAAGTACAAACAGGAACACCTGAATTCACACCAGGTTCTCCAGAAGTACCAATGGATGATGAAATTCCAGCAACATTTGAAGATGGAAACATCACGAAGACAGTTGATAAAGTAGGAACATACACAGTAGCAAAAGATGGTACAGTAACATTTACACCAAACAAAGACTTCTCAGGAGAAGCACCAGAAGTAACGGTTAAACGAGTAGATAAGAATGGAACATCAGTAACAGCGAAGTACAAACCTACAGTTACAAAAGTAACACCAACAGGA
>NZ_JUQO01000249.1 GCF_001074635.1 Streptococcus mitis | reverse complement strand
GAAAAAAGCGATTGTCTTAGGTGCAGATAATGCTTATATGAATAAAGTTGAGACAACGATAAAATCCCTTTGTGTGCATCATGATAATCTTAAGTTTTATGTTTTTAATGATGACCTTCCGCGAGAATGGTTCCAATTGATGGAGAAAAGACTAGAAACTTTGAACAGTGAGATTGTGAACGTTCAGATTGACAGTAGTATTCTGAAAGATTATCGTTTACCCTTTGAGGGACTTTCTTATGCGGCCTTTTTTAGATATTTTATTCCAAAGTATGTAAGTGAGTCTCGTGTGCTGTATTTGGATTCAGATATTGTTGTAAGAAGACCGATAGATGAACTGTGGGACTTGGACTTGACGGATATTCCCTTAGCAGCAGTTAGAGATGATTATTACACGAATACTTTTAACTCCGGTTTTTTGTTAATCAACAATGACATGTGGAGAGCAGAAAACGTCACGCAAGACCTGATTGAGTTAACCAATCAATATCATCAAACAGATTTTGGGGATCAGGGTATTTTGAATCGTCTTTTTGAGAATCGTTGGAAAGAACTAGAACCTATCTACAATTTCATGTTATGGATGGATACTATTGCTGAGCAATTTGTAAAAGAAGGCTGGTATTCACATGCTGAATTACTGGAAGATTCTGCAAAAATTATTCATTATACAGGGAAAAAACCTTGGCAACAAATTACGATTAACCGTCTAAGAGAAGAATGGTGGTTTTACTATGGTTTAGAATGGTCGGATGTCTTGTTAAGAAAATTTTCTCTAGAGTCAGGCTATAGAGGACTAGTGAAAAAGGTACGAGCTTGTACTGCGGTTGTGACTGCAACATTAGAGATGCCTCATCTAGAATTTCTTGTGAAGAATTGTCCAGATGTAGAGTTTCATCTTTTGGCGCCTACAAATTTTGCAGATTCTGTACTAGCCCTTCAAGCTTATACTAATGTAAGAGTTTATCCGGGTTGCTTACCTTACCATGTAGATAGAGTTCTTTCGCAATTGGATTTTTATTTGGATATCAATGCTGGTCGTGAGGTGTATGATGTGATAAGTAAAGCTAAAGAAAGACAACTTCCTATTTTAGCATGGGATACAACGAATCGTGATACAGAATCATA
>NZ_JUQO01000248.1 GCF_001074635.1 Streptococcus mitis | reverse complement strand
ACAGCGACTTACTCACCAGTTGTAAAACCAGCAGTACCAACAGCTGATAAACAAAAAACAACTGATGTACAAGGCGCAAAACAAACAGCAACACCAGTATTCACACCAGGTAAGAACACTGTAAATAACGAAGAAGTAGAAGTACCATTCGAACCAACAAGTAAAGCAAAACTAATTGATCCAAGTAAAACTGGAGAAGAAGCAGAAGTAACATCATTAGAAGTTCCAAACCAAGGAACATACACAATTGATGACAATGGAGTCGTAACATTCACACCACTTCCAACATTTACAGGTGAAGCAACACCAGTGTCAATCGTACGTAAGGATAAGAATGGAACACCTGCGACAGCAACTTACACACC
>NZ_JUQO01000247.1 GCF_001074635.1 Streptococcus mitis | reverse complement strand
TCATGAAGAACGGTTGCTGCTGAAGTTGTATTTTCTTTTGAATCATATACACAACTTCTATCTCGTTGATAAATTTGAATTCTTTCAAAGATAGCTAGTTCTTCCAATTGTCGTGTATTATCAACTAAATGATTTACAATGAAATCATGATGTTCTTTTGGAGTTGCGCGTGCTTGATTTGGATTGATAGCGTATAGTTCTTCGTATCGGATAAGAGTACTTAGATAGGACAGCTCAGGCTTTGTCGCAATCAAGGCTAATTGTACTTCATATCCCTTATTTTTCAAGAGTTGTGCTGTTTTCTTTGGAACATCAACTGTTCGTAAAGTTCCCTCTATCAAAAGATTGTATCCCAAATGACTTAATTCGGTTACTAAAGACTCTACCATTTTCCCTGCAAAATCCTTGGTGTATTCTACACTGTCTTTGCCATATTCTTGCTGCAGTTCTAAATAGTGTGGATGCTGAGAACGAAAACTATCGCCATCTATGATAACAATATTTCCTGGAAATTCTTTCTGTTTAATACGATGAATTGTAGTCTTACCAGCACCACTTTGACCTCCAAGCAAAATAGCTATAGGCTGCTTACTGGACTTTTTTCCTCTTGTCAGTGAGCGAAGATTCCGTGCTAAAGTATGTTTGAATTCGCTATCAGTATAATCTTGGATTTCCACTAGGCTACCATCCGTTTTTCAGATATCTCTAACATACGTTCAATTCCATCCAAATAGCCGCTATATCTCTCTATTTCATCAAAAGTTTCTACTAAATAGATATTCGTATGAATCAAGTCAGATAGATCATCACTCATTAAAATCCAAGGATTAGATTCATCATCAATGCTAATTCCCTGACTATCTTGATAAC
>NZ_JUQO01000001.1 GCF_001074635.1 Streptococcus mitis | reverse complement strand
CCACAGGCGATTGATGAAAAAATTCTGATGATGCACCTGAATCTCAATAATTACTTGCGTACCATTATCCAACTCCGCCAAGACGTCTATACTGGTATAGAAATCCTGAGCCGAGTAAGGCAGGGATGGCAAGACATGAATATTGCTCCCCTCCAAAATGGTCACATTTTTTGCTGGCAAGTCCAACATATCGCGAATAAATTGACAAGTGATTTCTGGATTGCTA